>NZ_JBEZMR010000001.1:265217-759286 GCF_040652795.1 Micromonospora sp. NPDC048170 | reverse complement strand
AACAGCCCCACCGAGTCCCGGTCGCCACCGGCCAGGTTCCGCAGGGTGCTCTCCTGCATGGCGGTGGCGACCGCGATCACCCAGCCGCGGGCTGGTAGTCCGAGGCGGGCGCCGGTGGTGACGATCGCGGCGGCGTTGCCGACCTGGTCGCTGTCCCAGTCACCGATCGCCGGCCACAGGTTCGGCAGCCCGGGAGGTGACGCCGTCGTGGTCGACGAGGAGCCGGGTGAGGTAGCCACGGGTATACAGCCGGCGGCGGCCGTGCCGCCGACGAATCCGCCGAGCCCACCGGCGCAGAGGATGAACACGGCGACGAGCGCCACCGCGAGTGATACCAGAGATCGGAGCTTCATCTCGGCTCCGGGCGGCCGAGGGGGTAGGTGCGGTAGGGCCGCGCGGCGGGGATGCGGCAAGGCGTGGCGTGCCGCTGGACGAAGTGAGAGGCGTGGCCGGGCATGACGATTGGTCCTCCTGGTTGCCGGTTAGCCGAGGCTGTGGACACCGACCGGATCGCCGTCGCCGGTGTGCACGGTGACGGTGTCGTCGGCCGGGTTGATCACGTAGATCCACGAGGCGCCGAGGTCGACGGCGCGGCTGAGCGGGAAGACGGTGGCGGGCTCCGGCTCGGTGTCGTCGAACGTCACGCCGACTCCCCCGACGGGGTGCTGGTTGGGGAACGACCGCGTGTCTGGGGTGACGTCGGATCCGAGGTAGTACCAGTCGTGGGCGAGGACCGCGTCGATGAGGGCTCGAGTGTCGCGGCGGGCGGTGCTGGCCCAGATGCCGCGCAGTTGCGCGATCAGCGCTGCGGGGTAGCCGTCGAAGTGGACGTAGCGGGCGCGGACGGTGCTCGGCTGGGCGGGGTCGGTGGCGCTGACGTAGCAGGTGGTTCCCACGGGTCGTGTCCCCTCGTCGTGGTGGTGTGTTCGGGTACGGCGACGACCGCGCGGCTGTGGTGGGCCGCGCGGTCGTCGGTGTCGGTTCGGTGTGGGTGCCGGGGCTAGCGGGCGAGGACGGCGACCTTCTCGCCGTGCAGCAGCGGCGCGTCGTCCGGTCCCTTGAGGTGCGCGCGGACCCAGATCCTTTGCGCCTGCCCGTGCTTGTCGATGAGGCGGCGCCAGTGGCCTCGTACGACGAACCGGACGCGGTAGTGCCATTTGGCTGGACCGCCGTCGGGTTCGATCACAGCCGAGGTGCGCCGCAGCATCACGACGTGGGTGTCGTGCACGATGCGGGCGCGTGCGGCGCGGCGCCGGGCGGGCCGGTCCAGCGGCGCGGGCGCGGCGACGCTGATGGGTTGGGCCTGGATGCGCCAGAACGCGTAGGCGATCGCCGCGCAGACGCGGGTGTGGGCGGTGGCGTCGGCGATGACGTACCGGCCGTCGGGTGCGGTCTCCCGGTCGCGGTCGGGCTCGTCGATGTCCGGGTGTGCGACGGCAGGCACGGGTGCCGCGATCGGCAGCATGTCCAGGTTCGTCATGACGTATGGGCCGAGGCGCGACAGCAGGGTCGGGTCCTGGTGGGCGTAGCCCTGGATGCGGGTGGTGTGGGGGTCCTCGGGGTCGTCCCGGTTGACCCAGCCGCAGATCAGCCATGCCCGTCCGCTGGGGGAGGCGATGGTGGCCCAGGTGATCGCCGCGATGGCGCTGACCTGTCCGGCCAGGTTGCGGCGGTAGATCGGTTCGGGCAGGAAGAGCACGCCGCCATCGGTGGGGGCGGCGTCGGCGGTGAGGAGGTCGCCGGTGAGGTCGAGGGATTCGGCGGCTGCGGCGACGACGGTCATGGCGGGGGCGAGGACGTATGCCTCGCCCTGCGCCCATACCCCGCTGCTGGCGCGGTTGATGACGTCGGTGAGTTTCTGGTGGGGATGAGCCTCGCCGTTGTGGTCTTCGGGACGGCTGGCGAGGAGGGTCTCGAGGAAGGCCCGGGTGTACTCGCCGCCGGCGGTGCTGGTGCAGTACTGGTGCATGCGGGTCTTCATGTCGACGGCGGCTCGGGCGTAGCCGGCGAGGGTCGTCTCGGTGCGGAAGGTCATGAGGTCCTCCTGGTCGGGGGTCCGGTGGCGTTGGTCGTTGCGTCCGCGCTGCGGCTACGCGGCGTACGCGGCGGTCAGGGTCGCGCCGGGGACGCGGCGGGGCAGCCGCTGCGGGATGCGTGATCGCAGGTGTGTGGCGGTGGCGGCGAGACCGGCGGTGAACCAGCCGACGAAACCGCCGGAGTCGCGGACCGGCCGCTGTGGTGCGCGTTCGCGGGTGGGTGCCGGCTGCGGCAGGTGTGGTGGTTGTGCGGCTCGCGCGGCGCGCATCGCCCGTTGTGCCTGCCTGGCGGCCGAACATGGCCCGGCCTGGTCGGCGCACTGTAGGTTGGCGCACCGGTCGCCGGGTCCGGGTTGGTGGGCGGTGAGGACGTCCACGGCCAGCCGCCACAGAAGGGGGTCGGTGACGTCGCTGGGTAGGAGGGCGCGGTGGGACGGGCGGATTCGGCTGCGGTCAGACATGGCGGGTGACCTTCCGTCGGGTTCCAGGCAGGGGCCACCGTCCGGCCGGGGCCGTTCATGTTGTGCCTGATGGCGGGCTCGGACAATGACCTTCTTGATCGACGCTCTTCTCTCGACAAAGGTCAAGTCGTCTGCCTGGGGTGGTGCCGTAGGGCACGGTGTCCGGCGCGCGGGGGGAGGTCGGGACTCGCGCCGGTCGGTTTGGCGTCGGCGGCTGTCAGGAGTTCGTCGGCGTGGATCGGCCGGGCCGGCTGGCGATCTGGACGAGACGCGCCAGTCCAGAGCGGGTGGCCGGCGTGTCGTCGTGGTCGAGGTGGTCGTCGATGCTGACCACGGGGTGCGGTTCGCCCCGCAGCCTCGCGATCTGGTAGCTGCGGCGGTCGGCGTCGACCGCGTCGATGCGGCGGATCTCGTGCAGGTCGTCGGAATCGACGAGGACGTCCTCGTAGCAGACGGCCCAGGCCAGCAGGCGGAGTCCGGGTGTGGGATCGGCGAGGAGGTCCGCGATCAGGCCGATGTCGACGCAGGCGGCCAGCGTGGGCCGGGTGACCGGCTGGTTGATGTCGAGCGCGGCGGCGAGGTCCGGCAGGAGATCGGCGAGTCCGGCGCGGTAGCGGCCCATGCGGGTGTCGTCCAGCGGTAGGTGGACGGCGCGCATCTGGCGCCTCGTGCTGTGGGGTGCTGATGGGGAGGGCCGGTCCTGGACGAGCAGCAGGAGAGGCGGGTGGCCCCAGCCGAGAGGGTCGGCGCTGGCCTCGATGTGCAGCAGGCACCCGGTCAGGGTGTGGACGGCGTTGAAGGACATCACGGGGATCGGCTCCTTGACGTATGCGAAGCCCCGCAGGCCGAATGGGCCTGCGGGGCTTCTGGTGGTTGAGGGGGCTTGGTGCTGGTGGTGCCGGGGGCGTGCTACCGCAGGTCGCGGTAGCGGGTGACGACTCCCGGGGGTGTGGCGTGGCTCGGGTCGTGGGCGCGGATGCCGCAGCGCTTGCGTTTGGCCAGGTACATGGCCTGGTCGGCGGCGTGCAGGAGGTCGCGGGGCAGCATGCCCGGTTCGGCGACGGCGTAGCCGACGCTGGCGGTGACGATCACCTGCCGGCCGGCGATCTCGTACGGGAGCTTCGAGATGCGCCGGTGGGCGGCTTGGGCGGCGGCCTCGACCTCGCCGTCGTCGCCGTGCACGACGAGGGCGAACTCGTCGCCGGCCAGGTGCGCGGCCAGGGCGACCGACGGCCCGTGGGCTGTCAGGCGGCGACCGACCTCGTGCAGCAGGTCGTTGCCGTGCTCGTGGCCGTAGGTGTCGTTGACCTGCTTGAACCGGTCGAGGTCGATGAGGACGAGTCCGAGCGGTTCCCCGAGCGAAAACGTGGCCTCGACGTGGGTCCACAGGGCCCGCCGGTTCGGCAGGTCGGTCGTGTCGTTGTGGGTGGCCAGGCGGTGCCAGTGAGACCGGTCGCGGTCGCGGGCGGTCAGCGCCTGTCGCTGGCAATGGATGATTTGCCGCTGTCGGACGAGCAGGGCCGCGGCGGCGGCGAGACCGGCGAGGACTCCGCCGGCCGCCGTGAGGTACGAGCTCAGGTGAGACACTTGATGTCGCTCCTTGTGGATGAAGGAGCACCGGGGCGGGCGTGGTTCCGCCAAGTTCGACGTCCGCCCCGGGCTACCGAGTGAACGGGTTAGTTGGTTGTCGGGGCGAGTTGGAAGGTCGCCGGCTTCTCGACGACTTGAACGGCGACGCCGTCGGTGACGAGCTTGTGCACGGCGTTGACGACCGCGCCCGCGCTGGCCTTGGCCGAGCCGGTGTCCTCGTTCGCCTGGTCGATGGCCTTGCATAGTTGGCTGGTCTTGAACGGCTGGTCGGGATGGGCTTCGAGCACGTCGAGGATGGCCCCGCGCAGGCTGCCCTTGGACCGGCGTGGCTTCCCGCCAGTCGACGCGCTCGGAGCTTCGGCTGGGCTGCTGGGCGCGTCGGAGTCGTTGCTGTCCGCCGGGTCCGGGCTGGGCTTGGAATCTGCCTCAAAAGCTGTGTCGACAGCGGCTGGATCCTCGGCGTCGGCCGGGGAAGCCTCGTCACCCTCGGCTTCCGTTGTGGGCGGTTCGCTGGTGACGCTGTCCGCCTTGGCTGGCGGGTCCTGTAGGGCCTGCCGATCCGCGATGCCGTCCGGCGTTGGTCGGCGTAGGTCGTCCGGTTGGGTACCGGTGGACTTGTCGTCCGGTCTCGCCGCCACGGCGGTGTCCGTCTCGTTTGTGGGTGCGGGTGCCTCGTCCGACCGTTGAGCCTCGTTCGTGTCGTCGGGGGTCGGTGTGGGTGCGGGGGGCGGGTCGCTGCTGGCGTCGGTCGTGGTGGCCAGCGGGTCGTCGCTGTCGGTGCTGGTCGCCGCGTTCGCGGTGTGCCGCCAGAGCGTGCGGCCGTCGTCGGCGCGGAAGGGTTCGGCCTGGCCGGTCTCCTCCAGCTTGCGAAGTCGCTTGGTGGCCGTCGAGTAGCCGACGCCGGCGCGCTGCGCGATGGCAGCGGCCGTGTCCTGGCCGAGTGCTGCCAGAGCGGCGGCGACCTTGTCGAGGGCGCTGGGTGCCGCGGTCTGGTCGGTTGTGTTGTCCATCTGTCCTCCCTGTGGCTGCTGTTGGATCTGCCTGGATGTGGCGTGCACTGATGCACGCTTCGATGGCGCCTCGTGATCAAGTGCGGTAAACGGATCTCGCCGGCGCCGTCGACACTCGGGTAGGGCCTGTCACGCCCCGGTGCTGGTGGGCGGTGCGGCTACGGCTGGCCGAAGACGCGGTCGCAGCGGCGCGGATCGACCGGCAGCCACGGCAGGCCCCAGCCGATCCGGTACCGCCCGCCGGTGGGGTTTACGAGGTGGACGCCGCCGCCGAGGGACACCGGACGGGCGACGGTGAGGGTGTGCCCGTCGAAGTCGACGGTGCGCCAGTCACCGCCGACGTAGTTGGCCATCGCGGCGAACGTCTGGGCGAGGGCGGTCACGGCCTCGTGGTCGAGGGCGAGTTCGAAGCTGCCGTTCCACCAACCGGTCACCGTCGCGAGGTAGCCCTCGTAGTAGCGGTGGAAGCCGGAGACCGGTTCGTAGCGCAGCCACCGGCCGGAGAAGACGGCCGTGCTGCCCCGCGGCGGCGCGTAGTCAGCTGTGGGCATCGACCACCGCCACCGGCCACTCGCCCGGGTCGGGTCGGGCATTCTACGGCTGAGATCGGACAGAGCACCGCCACGGCGTCACCGGGTTGACCGGTTTCGGCAGGCGTGACCGCGCTCGGCCGAGGTCCAGGCGGATGATGCCGACGAGTTGTTCGGCGTTGGGTGCGAGGTAGGGCATCAGCGGTCCTCTCAGGAAGAGACCCGGGCACGGCCGTGCGGCCGTGCCCGGGTGCGCGGTGATCGCGCGTGTTCGGCCGGGCGTCGGCCGCAGTGGCGTGGTGCGGGATGTCCGCGAGCGGATTGGAGCGCTCAGCGGCACTGATCGCCCTGGGAGCGTGGGCGCCTTGGGACGGGTGTTCCTGCTGTGGGCCGACCTACTCGGCGTGAAGAATCACGACGGCCCGTTGGAAGAGCCGCTCGGCGAGGCTTTCCAGCGGCGTCAGGGTGGTGCTGCGGTACGGCGTGGCGGGGTGCCAGGCCGAGGCTGGTTCGCCCGCGAGATTC
Source organism: Micromonospora sp. NPDC048170 (assembly GCF_040652795.1). Taxonomy (NCBI): domain Bacteria; kingdom Bacillati; phylum Actinomycetota; class Actinomycetes; order Micromonosporales; family Micromonosporaceae; genus Micromonospora; species Micromonospora sp. NPDC048170. Next base: position 753,134 of record NZ_JBEZMR010000001.1, on the reverse strand, counting down.
GTCCAGGTCAGCCCGGGGGTGAGTACTTCGACGAGGGCGTAGCTCTGGCGTTGGTAGGGGTCGCGGCGGATGCGGACCCGCAGTCGGTGGCCGCTGCCGGTTCGGCGGATCTCGCTGAGGTCGTAGCCTCCGCTGTGCGCGCCGAAGCTGCGGTCGACCAGCGTCGTCGCGCGCGGTGTGGCGTCGCCTTCGCCGGCGTGGGCGCTGCCGCCGGTCACTGCTGGTTCTCCTGGTGGTCGGTGCCGGCGGCGGTGTAGGAGACGGCGGCGAGGTGGCTCGCGGCGACGCGCAGGGCGTCGATCGCGTCCCTGAGCGATGACCTCGTCATGGCTGCGTCGGTCTCGTCGAGGCCGTCGCTCTCGCTGCCGCGTGGGCTGTCGGCGAGGTGTCGCAGTCCGCTGATCAGGGTGTGGGTGAGGTACGTCAGGGAGGTGGCGAGGTCGGCGAGGTCCTGCGGGGTGGGGATGGCGACAGGGCGGGCCGGGCCGAAGCAGTTCGACAGGTAGGTGGCGAGGGTTCCGGTGATCCGCGCGGCGATGTGGGTCAGCTCGGGGCTGAAGGCGGCCTCGTCGTCGAAGGCCGACCCGATCAGCTCGGCCAACTGTGCGGGAGACAGTTCGCGCGGCTCCTGCGTGACGGCCGGGCTCGTCGGCCCGCGACGCGCGGTCTTCGCGGGTAGCGCCCACAGCCGGAGCCAGCGGGCCAGGCTGCGCAGGAACGCAACGATTCTGGGCCTGCCGCTGGCGTGCACCCCGGCGACCGCCACCAGCTCCCCGCCGTAGACCCCGGGGGATCCCGCCTCGTCAGTTCGCCCGGTAGACGTAGCCGTGGTCAGGGCAGCGATCTTGCGGGCGCTGGACCAGGCGGCGCCTGACGCCTGCGCCGACTGGGCGGACCAGTCAGCTGCGTTCCGCAACCACGTGTGGATGTCGTCGGCGGCGTCGATGACCTCGCTCCGCACCTCGCTGTCGTCGTCGAGGCCGGTGACGTGTGCCTGGCGGGCCTGGTCGAGGAAGTAGGACCCGGTCTGTACGTGCACCCGGGCGAGCAGCCGCGAGTTTCGGTGCAGGTGCCCGATCAGGGACGCGACGTCGGAGGGCGTCCGCAGGGCCAGCAGCGCGCTGAACGGCCCGGTGGCCATGTGCAGCCATCGGCTGAGGTGCTCGGCTGCGGTGATGGCCCTACCCAACCGGGCGAGGTCGCAGGGACCGTCGAGCGCGAACAGGCGGCTCATCGCGTCGAGCCAGCTGCTGGTCTCGCTATCGACCGGAAGCCCGTCCTCGATGAAGGCCACCTGGGAGTAGCTGCCGTCGGTAGCCGCGCAGATGGGGCTGTTGTCCGCCAGATGCCACCACGGGGCGCCGCCGCGGTAGGCGCTGGTCCAGTCCGTGGCGGGCTGGTCTACCACCGGCTCGTTGCAGACGGGGCAGATCGGAAGTTGGATCATGGTGCGGTGTCCCTTCAGGCAGGGTGGTGACGGTGACCAGGGGTTGGTCGCCGACGGCTTTGTGGGGTGCGACAGGGTCTGGTGACCGGCGCTCGCCGGATTCGAGGCCGTGCTGGTCGCGGAAGAGGGAAAGGGCGGCCGTCTCGCCGGCCGGTAGCGCAGTCGGCGCCCCTGCCTGGGGTGGCCGGCAGGATCGGGCGAAACGCGGCGCCTCGGGCACGTGAACGGCCGGCACGATGAGCTGGTCGCGAGGATGGTGAGCAGGGCGTTGCGGCCAGTGCGTGCTGCGGCGCGGAGCTGCGCGATGAGGTGCGCGCCTGGCCGGCGCAGCGGGAGGCGGTCGGTAGGTCGTCGCCGGCTTACCGCGACCGAGGTGCCCGGCGAGCTGCGGGAGGTCAGTGCGCTTGCACCGGAAGACCGAGTTCATGCTGGTGGATCCCGGTCGGGGTGTGGCAAGCGTGGGGTGGTTGGCGGAGCCGACCGGGCAGCAGCGCGCATCCTTCGGGTACAGGGATGGCTGCTGCTGGCCCGATCGGTTCCGGCAGGTGTCAGTACGGGGCGTGGAAGCGCCCGCGGCCGACACCGGGGATGACCGTGCCGTCGACGTAGTCGATGACGAAGATGCTCCAGCCGGCGTCGACGCCGAACTGGATGAGGTGGAGCAGGTTGTGCTCCGGCCCGTGCAGCGGGATGTCGCCGAGACGGCCTGGGTGCAGCCGTCGGTAGCGCTTGCCGGTGAGCTCGCTGGCGAGTACCGGTGTCTCCTGCCAGCCCAGGAGGCTGGAGGTGACGGGTTGCAGGCGGTGGTTCTCGTCGGCGTAGGTGCTGGTGCCGGTCAGGTAGATCTGGTGGAGCTCGTCGTGCATCACCCGCAACGCGGGTGGTGCCGGGTGGGGTGCCTCGCGGTTCGCCGTGCTGCCGCGCTGGGCGCGGACGCAGGCGTCGGCGAGTTGCTCGACCTCGTCGAGCAGGAACATGACGCGGCCCATCGGGGGTGTCTCCTTCCTGTCCGGCTCAGTCAGAGCGCGGCCGCGAGCAGTCGCTGGTCGGGGTCGATGGCGGCGAACAGGCGGTTGGCCTGTTCGAGGTAGGTCACCCGGTCGGCCATGGCGTCGCTGGCCGGGGCCAGCTTTGCCCCTTCGGCGGTGATCAGCGCGTCGCCCGCGACCGCGGTCAGCGCGCTGTGGTGCTGGTAGGCCATGAAGCCGGCCTGGTACATCTCCAGCTCGTTGAGGCCGATCTGCCCGGCGCCGTAGGTGGCGGCGTTGTGCATCCGGATCGCGTTGACCCGGGGCTGGTTGTTGAAGTCCGCTACGGCCTTGTCCCACGGGTACTCCTGCGGGTCCGCCAAGTGGCGGGCCTCGTAGACGTGCCATGCGGTGGCATTGCGGGTGCCGTGCACGACCCGGCTGAACAGCTGGTGGCGGATGCCCGCCCCCATGCCAGCGGCTTGGCGCATGCCGTCGAGGTCGAGCAGTTTCGCTGGTCCGCCGGCGCAGGAGGCCGGGCGGCCCTTGCGCAGGCTGATCATCTGCCGGTGCTGCCAGAGGCGCAGGGCGGGCGTGGCCCAGAACTGGGCCGACAGGGTGCCCTGGACACCGAAGTTGCGGTCGAGCTGGTGCGCGGTCAGCGCCTCGCGGGGCAGCTCGTCCGGGATGCAGAGGATCATGGTGCGGATGGTGGCCTTCGGCGTGACGGCCGGAGTGTGGGTGACCTTGCGGGGGCTCTTGCCCATGGGTTTCCTCCTTCGGGTGGGCGCGTCAGGGCGCGCGGAGATGACCGGCCCACTGGGTGCGTGGGTCGGTTGCGGGGAAGGTGTGTGGTGCGCGGTGGTTGGGTGCGACCTGGGGTCGCCGCGCGGCGCGGTGCCGACCGGCCCCGGGTGGGGTGGGTGGGCATGGCGCACCGGGTAGGTGCGGCGGTGGTTCCGAGGTGGGACCGAACCGGGGTGGAGATATATGAGGTGCTGTTAGTGCCGTGAACGGTAGCGGCCTGATCTGTCAGGCCGCTGCGGCGAGTTGATCGCCGAAAAGTGGGGTTGACCTGCGGTGTGAGACATTCCGGCGCTCGGCGAGCCGTCATCGGCGGGGACGCTGTGAGACTTCGCGACTCTCACAAATGATCTTGTTTGCTGACAGGCGCGGACGGTAGTCGACCCGTGCCGAGATGCTGGGTCTGGCCTGTCTTCGCTGCGGACCTGCGGTGTGAGCCTCATAGCTCGTCGAAGCGCTGGGGGTTGGTGACGGAGTCGGGGCCGTGGTCGCAGGGCAGCTCGTGTAGGTGGCGCCGGTGGGTGGGGTCCGAGACGAGGGTCCAGACTCTGCCGGCCGGGTCCGGGCCGTGCACGGCGGTGGCGATCGGGCTGGCGGTGCGTAGCCCGGCGAGCACACCGAGCAGGCTGGCCTCGCGGCGCCGGCTGGGCACCCAGAACAGCACGGGGTAGGCGGGTCCGAACGCGGTGAGTCGCTCGTAGCCGCGAAGCTTGGCCACGACCCGCGCCAGGTTCTCGGTGTCGTTGTCGTGCTCGAGGAAGAAGCCGGTCGAGGTGTCGCCGACGGTCCACACGCCGTGCCCATCGGGGTGGATGCCGGCCTGGGCGTAGACGGTGGTCGCGTGCTGCTCGGACCACCAGCGCGGCAGCAGGGCGTCGTCAGCGCGGCGGGCGGTGGCGATCAGGTCGGTGAAGAACTGGTTGACCCCAAGCAGGTGGTTGACCTGGCCGCTGGCGGCGATCCGCTTGGCCCGCTCCAGGGAACTGCGCGGCGGCTTGCCGCCGGTGCCTGTCGGGTCGTGATAGACGGTCGGGTGCAGTTGCAGTCCGACGGGGCCGAGGGTGTAGAGCAGCGACCCGTACCGGCCGGCGTCGCCGCTGCGGCCGAAGCGGTGCAGCACGTCGAGGCGGTGCAGGATCGTGAGCCGGCGCTGGGCGGTACGACGGCTGTCGAAGAAGGCGCTGGTGATCTGGTCGGTGGACAGCAGGTAGTGCTCGGCGAGCAACCGGAGGAGGGCGTGATCGCGGGGGACGATGCGACCGAAGACCGCGAGGGGATCGGGGTTGCTGGAGGCGGGGGGAACACGGGAGTACACGACGTTTGCTCCTAGGCAGGATGGGGTCCCCTCCCGATCGGGAGGGGTGTCTGGAGAGGCAGAGGCAGGTGCGGAGGGTCTGTCAGGGGGTGTGTGCGGCACTGACAGCCCAGGTCAGCACTGTGCTGGGGGTGTCTGGCGGTCACCGGTCACGATCCCGGTGACGAGCCGGTGCGCGACCCGGGCGACGCCACCGGCTGACAGAGACCGTCAGGCGCGGTCGCTCTTCGGCCGGGTCCGCCGCTTATCGTCGGGCTTGCGGCTGAGCCGCTCGACGAGTTCGTCGACGGCGCTGGTGTCCTGGCTCGGTACCGCCGCAGCGGCGGCCTGGCGGATGGCGGTCGCCTCACCGACGACCGGCCTTGGCGGCCGGGTCTTCATCGTGAACGCGGGCGTCTGGCGGCCGTTGACGATCAGACGTGCGGCGGCGGTGTACGCGTCCAGGTGGGCGAGGTCGTGCTCACCCAGCTCAGGCACGGTGTGCCGGGACAGCACCTTCGCGTCCTCCGGCGCCACCGTGAAGTAGATCTTGTTTCGGGCGTTGGCCGACGTCGCGGCGAGCAGGTCGCGCGGGAACTGGGCAAGGTCCTGGTGGGCGAGCACGAGTGACAGCCGGTACTTGCGTGCCTCGGCGAGCATCGTGTCCAGCGAGTTGGCCAGGGTCAGGAAGTTCTGGGCCTCGTCGATGATCAGGGTCGCGTCGCGTCGCCGCTCGAGCTCGACGCCGGCGCGGGCGGTGGCGGCCTGCCACACCTGTGCGAGGACGAGGGAGCCGAGCAGCCGGCTGGTGTCCTCGCCGAGCACACCCTTGGGGATCCGGACGAGCAGCACCCCACCGTCGAGAACCTTGCCCATGTCGAAGCTCGACTTGGGGTAGCGCATCGTCCTCTTTACGAAGTCACGCAGCAGGAACGCCCGCAACCTGGCGAGGACCGGCCCGATGACCTGGGACCGGAGGGAGTCGTTGAGGCCGTCGTACCACAGCCAGAAGCCGCTCAGGCCCGCCGGGTCGTCCAGGTCCACCGTCATCGCGGAGCGGAACTGGGGACTGTTGAGCAGCGGGGGGATGTGCTGCAAGGTCACGTTGTTGTGGCGCAGCAGGGTCAGGCAGGCCACCCGCATGACGTCGTCCATGCGTGGACCCCACGCCTTGGCGAAGATGTTGCCGAAGATGCTGACCAGGTTGTCGACCACCAAGTCGGGGTCGTCGCCTTGAAGGGGGTTCAGCGTCGGTGGATTCTCTTGGTTCGGGTCGAAGAGCACGACACGGTCTTTGACGCTGGCGGGGAGCCGGTCGAGGATGTCCAGGACGAGGTCGCCGTGCGGGTCGATGACGACGGTGCCCCGACCGGCCTTGATGTCGTCGAGCGCCATGTTGACCAGCAGCGTGGTCTTGCCGGAGCCCGTCGAACCGATCACATGCATGTGATACCTCGCATCCGGCACCGACAGCCCCACACTGTGCCCACCAATTTCGGCGTCGCCCAGCATCTTCACCCCACGCCCACCGCCGGGAACGGCGACCGGCGCCGGCATGGACGCCGCCCGCGCCCGGTCCAGGCCGGGCACCGCGAGGTCCTGCGGCAGGGCGGCCAGCGTGGCGAGTTCCGCAGCGGAGGTGAGGAACCCCGGGCCGAGCCGGCGGGCGGCGAGAACAGCCACCGGCGCGGGCATCCGGGCCCGATGCGTGAGGCGGTTGCGGCCGGTGTGGATGGCGAACGCCGAGGCGAGGGTGTCGGCGATGCCCCGCAGCCGGCCACGCGGGTCGGCGCCGGTGCGCCTGCTGGTGGTGGCGACCGCGTACCGGATGCCGGTCTGCCACAGCGGGTGCGCTGTCTTGTCCAGGATCGCCCGGACGTCACGCTCGACGGTGGGATCCCTCCGGGCGGCGGGCGCCGTGGTCCGGCCGGTGCCGCCGCTGCCGGGCAGGAACGCGTCCAGCAGCCACAGCACCGGTGCGGCCGGGTTGATCGCCGGTACGGCGGTCTTGCCGGTCCGCAGCCGTACCGCGGCGCGGCGGGCCCGTGCCGCCCGCCGTGGTGCGGCGGGACGGGCGAGGACCTGCACGCAGGCGTACTCGCCGGGTTTGAGCTGGGAGCCCGCGGACATCAGCGGGCGCAGCGGGTCGGTGTCGTGGTCGGTGGACAGTGGCAGCCACTCCGCGTACACCGGCAGCAGGTGCCCACCGGCGGCAGGATGCGCCTGCAAGGGAATCGGCGGCGGCGGGTTGTCGTCGGTGGTGGTGGCCGAGCTGGGCCACGCCGCCCGCACCGCTGCCTCGACTGCCCCCGGGGGAACGGTGCCGGGAACCCAGATCGAGATGAGCATTTGCCGACCGGACCAGGTGTACTGCCACACGACGTGCGGGGTGCCGTAGAGCAGGCGCCGCCGCCGCGACGGGGTCAGCACGCCGGCCAGGTTCGCCCACAACGCTGCCGCGCTGTGGGGGTCGACCTCCGGCGGCGGCGCGATCGTCACCAGGCGCGCGCCGTGGGCGTGGTGGCGGTGCCGCCAGATCTCGACCAGATTGCGGGCCGCGATCCACACGGCGAGCAGGCCGGCGGCGACAGCCGCCAGCCAAGGCCGCTGTGCCGCCCACACGGCGGCGTCAACCAGAGCAGCTCCGGGTCCGGTAGGGGGCGGGATGAAATCGGCGCCCGGCCCGAATATGGGGCTGGGCGCCGGTAGCGGTGATGCGAGTGCTGAGCTGAAGGCTTCGGTCGGTGGTGTCACAAGTCCTCTTCTTCCTCATCGAGGTCGGCCGGGTCAGTGGTCGCCAGCGCGTGCTCCGCGTCAGAGGAGATCGATTCGAAGCTGGTCCTGTTCACCCCGGAGATCAACAGGCCCTGGCCACGGCGGGCCGACAACAACAGCCGGCGCTCGCCGCCGGTGAGCCCGAACGCCTCCCCGACGGCGTCGATGGCCTGCGGCGCCTGCCGCAGCAGCACCTGGGTGGAGGCGTTGGACACCACCGCCTGGCCGAGATCGGTGCTCAGCACGTCGGCGGCGTCCTGGGTGACCACGGTCAGCCCGGCGTTGCGCTTGCGTGCCGCCTTGCTCATCCGGAACAGGAAGCGGGCGCCCTCGCCGTCTCGCATCAACAGCCACGCCTCGTCGACGACCACGAGCCGCCGCTGCGACGGACGGGTGGGGGCGTCGACCGTGCGCCAGATCGAGTCGAGCGCGAGCAGGGTGCCGACGGTGCGCAGTTCGTCGGGCAGGTGCCGTAGCGACCACACGACCAGGTGCCCGACCGGCGCCTGGGTGGTCGGTGCGTCGAACAGGTCGGCGAAGCTGCCCTGCACCCACGGTGTAAGCCGGGCGGCCAGGTTCACGGCGGCGGGATCGTCGTCGGCGCGCAGCGTCTCGGCCAGGTCGCGCAGCAGCGGCGCGGGTCGGTGGTGCGTGGCCGGGTCGGCGGTGATTCCGGCGGCCCGGTAGACGGCGAGAATCGCCCGGTCGAGGGCGGCTCGCTCCGCCGGTGGTGGCTGCTGTCCGAGCAGCACGCTGATCAACGTGTGCAGGAACAAGCCGCGGCGGGTGAGGACGTCGGGACGCCGGTCGCCGACCGGTAGGTCCAGGGGGTTGATCTTCACGTCGGGCAGGCCCAACCGGACGATGCTGCCGCCGACCGCGTCGGCCAGTCGCAGGTACTCGTCCTCGGGGTCCACCACCGCGACCTGCACGTCCTGGTAGAGGTTGCGCAGGATCTCCAGCTTCACGAAGTACGACTTCCCGGCTCCCGAGCGCGCGAGGACGATCGAGTTGTGGTTCTCCTGCGCCCAGCGGTCCCACCAGACGATGCCGGCGCTGGCCGGGTTGACGCCGTAGAGGACGCCGCCGGTGGTCGGCGGGTCGCCGGGTAGCGGGGCGGGCAGGTCCGGGCTGGACAGGGGGAAGGCGGCGGCGAGGGCCTGGGTGTCCATGGTGCGCAGCATCCGCAGCCCGTCGGTGGCGAGGGGCAGGGTGGTGGTCCAGCCGGGAAGCTGCCGCCAGGTCGCGGGCTGCACCTCGATGAGAGTCGACGCGGCGGCGGCCCGGACCTGGGCGCAGGCCTCTACCAGTTCGCTCTCGGTGCGGGCGTGCACGGTCAGGTACAAGCCGACGCGGAACAGTTTCGCCGCGCCTCTGGCCAGTCGTTCGGCGAGGTCACCGGCGTCGTGGGCGGCGGCGTCGACGTAGGGGTCGGCCAGCTTGCCGCGCTCGGAGTCGGCCCGCCGGGACGACTCCAGCCGGGCCCGTTGCTTGCGCAGCCGGGACGCGGCGATCGGCGCCGGCAGCGGCTCGATGTACAGGGCGAGGTCGAGGCGGCCCGGCCAGGACAGCAGCGGCTCCAGCCACGCCGGGCCAACCTCGGCCGGATAGCCGGTCACCACCAGGGTGGCGGCGAAGCCGTCGCCGACGCGCAGCCACCGGGGCGTGACCTCGACGGCGGCCGGCGCGACCGCCGACGCTACCGAGGCCGGCTGCGGCTGTGCGCCGTCGCCGCCGGACTGTCTTCTTCTGATCACGGCTTCTTCCTCTTCGTGCGGGTACGCGATGGGGTGGCCGCGGTGATGATGGCGTCCGGGGCGGCCAGGCCGCCCGGACGTGGCGGCCGGTACGGGTCGGCTGCGCAGGTCAGGGCGGCGGTGACCGCCGCAGCGTCCAGCACGCGTGGGCTGACGCCGAGGCCGGACAGCGCCCGGACGGTGTCATCGCCACGGCGCATGGCGGTGTGTGGGGTCCGCTCTCCGGCCGCCGTACGGGTGACGACCAGTACCTGCCGACGCAGCGGATCCCGCCGGGCGGCGAGGTCGCCGAGGAACTCGGCGTGATCGACGCACGCCGCCCGCAACCGCGGATGCGGTTGGGCGTCCGCGGCGGCGGCCAGGGCCCGACTGTGCGAGGCCAGGTCGACCGGCTGCGCGGAAACAACGATCTGCGTCGGCGTCGACAGGCTGTTGAGCCACCGACCCCAACCCTCGATGAGGGCCGCCTGCTCGTCCGGAGTGCGCAGCGCGAGGTTCACCGTGGTGGTGCCGACAATCGCCGCCCGGGCCCCGTCAAGGCTGATCTCCCCGTCGTCGTCGATGGCATCGGCGGGCAGCCGCAACGGCGCCGGCAGCGGCATCCTTGCGCTCTTGGGTGTCTCGACCCAGACCGGCGATCCGGAATCCGCCGCGACGGTCGCGGCGGACAGCGAGCGGGGGGTGCGTGTGTGGCGGATCGCGTGCAGCAGCCACACATCCATGGGCAGGCCGTCTCGGCGGCCGAGCGCCAGACCGATAACCAGCCCGCCGAGCACGACACCAGCCCCGGCGAGGACCGGAGTCGGTACGACGTGGTGCAGCGTGCGCCACGCGCCGTAGAAGATGAGCACGCCGACGGCGACGATCGCCAGCTGGTGGAACGTCAGACCGTAGGCGACCTTGTCAGGTGTGTCGACGTCGGCGGGCATCCGCGCCCTGATGGGCGCTTCGGACTCGGGTCGGGTCATTTGATGGTCCTCCGAAGGGTGTTCAGGCCGGGGACGGTGCGGGTGAGTTGCTGCATCACGACGACGCGGACGACCGCGCCGAGTGCGTTCGTGCCGCCTCCGGTCTGGCCCGCCCAGCGGGCCATCAGCCCGGGGATCTTGACGGTGGTCCAGAGCAGCACCACCACGACCAGGAGATTCAGCGTGCCGCCCGGGTCGACGGGTAGGCCGAACACGGGCAGCATGGTCGACGGGTTGAGCAGTGTCTGCTCCCCCGCGGTGAGGAAGAACGCCTGGGCGACGGGTATCGCCAGGCATCCGGCGTAGGCGCGCCACCACAGCCGGGCGAGGCCGTCGGTCTGTGGCAGTGCGTGGCAGGCCAGCGCCAGCGGCGCGATGCTCGTCATCACCAGCAGCGCCACGAACCGGCCGATCAGCTGGAACGCGGTCGTCACGACCAGGACGGTGATGATGAGGATCAGGACGAGGAACAGCAGCGGGACGGTGCGGTCCTGTGCCGCCGCGAGGTGGGTCTGGATCGCGGTGAACGCGCCGTCGCCGTCGTAGCCGCCCTCGCTGATCGCCGCGGTCAGGGCGTTGGCGAGATCGATGAGCTGGTCGCAGGCCAGCTGGGAGAAGTGCGCGGCGGTGAACCCGACGACCAGTCTCGGTAGGAGGTCCTTGACCGTGTACCGGGATTGTTCGCCGCCGCCGGCGACCATGACGAGCACGCCGGCGGCGACGAACGCCAACACGAAGACGGTGTCCACGATCCAGACCGACCGGCCGGTGAGCGCCTGCACCTGCGGTAGCGCGGTGACCTTCGGTGTGGTGAGCAGAATGCTGGTGATGAGGTCGAAGATCGCGGTGAGGCAGGCCAGGATCGCTTTGGTGAGCCAATCAAGGACCTGGTCGAGGACCCATGCCATGACGATCAGCCCCCGACGATGCCCTGGATGACCTGCAGCAGGATCGGTGCGAGGACGGCCAGGCCGTAGCCGATCAGCGCGTTGCGCAGGGCGAGTTTGGCTTTCTCGACCTGCGACGGGTCACCACCGGCGGTGGCCCAGTACACGCCGGCCAGGACGAGGAAGAGGGTGGCGATGGCGGCCAGGATGCCCATGACCCAGGTCTGCAGGTTGGCGATCACCACCGGCAGCGAGTTCGCCGCCAGGTAGACGGCGCCGCCCGGATCGGCGTACGCGGCGGCCGGGACGGCGAGCGACAGGCCGACGCCGGCCAGCGGTACGGCGACACGGAGTGCGAGACGAACGACTCGCGGGATTCGGAGAGTGTGATGTGGGGTGCGGGACATTGCGGTTCACCTCCCGCCGCGCCCCGGCCACGAACAGGTGTGACCGGGGGCGGCGATTGCTCGAAGCGGTCCGATGGGACCGCCGCCGGGCGCAGGTGAAGAAGGCACGAACCGCGTGAGCCCCGGGAGGAGCTCGTCCTCCCTCATGGGTGGGTTGCGGTCATCAATGTGGTGTCAGCGCATCAATTGGCGCGGCACCCGAGGCGCGCGGATCGCGGCTCCTCGTGTCGCCCGGCGGCGGGCGGGACCGGCGAGCTGTACGGCTCGCCAAAAGTCCCGCACCCCCAAACCGGGATTTGTGAGCCCTGGCGAACACTTGCCGCGCTCACACCGCTCCGGCGAGGGCTCACAGAGCAGGTCAAGGCTTGTTCCATCGACGACAGCGCGGCCGGCGGACGTGGCCTCACAGCCGGAACGGAACCGGCTGTCCGTGAGCGGTGTGAGTGCCGCCGGGGCTCACAGCCCTTGGCAACCGCCGCATCGGTTCGCCCCGATCCGGGTGCTCAGGACGACGGCGGACAGGTCCTGATCGCGGGAGCGGAGGAGACAGCCGAGCGGCACCCCGCCGCAGAACGTCACCACGGCGGTCAGGTCGACCAGCAATCCTGCGCTCGTTCTCTCCGTCAATTTGCTGTCAGCGCAGCGCGCTGCCCCCGATGCAGCGCCACCGAGAACGGGCACCCGGCACGCAGAAACGGCTGTGGCCCGACGCGCAACGTCGGGCCACAGCCGTCTCCGCTGGATGGTTAGGCGGCTGCCGCAGCGTGCTGCCGAGAGGCTTCGCGGCGGGCGGCTGCGGCACGTCCGGCCCGGCGCCGACCGCGCTGCTCGGCCCGCTGCCGCAGTCGCGCCATGCTCTCCGGCGACGCGACGCCGGTCAGCAGCCCGTCGGCGAGGGCCTCGGCGATGCGGCTGTCGATGCGTGACAGCCGCATGCGCAGGGCGTCGACGCTGACGCCGTTCGCGGCGGCGATGGGTTCGATCGCCCGGCGCCCGAGCCGCACGTCGATGTAGGGCTGCTCGTCCTCGGGGTCGAGGATCCCGAGGGTCACCGCGCGGCGGACCAGCAGGTCCGGATGCCCGTACGGCACCCGGGGAGTGCGGGAACCGGGGGCGACGTGCTCGATGTCCTCCACCGGCAGGAACTCCTGCCGCTGCAGCCGCAGGTCCCGCCCGGCTCGCCACGCCGCCTTGCACAGGCTCGCGTACGGCGCGGGTTTGGTCAGGTCCGCCCGGTCGCGTAGCGCGGTGAGAAACCCGGTGAGGATTTCAGCGTCCACGTCCGCCGGGTCGCCGTCGTAGCCCTCGCACAATCGGGCCGCGTACTGCTGCAGCGCCGGCAACGCCATGCCGACCGCGGCGACGACCCAGTGCGGCCCGTCGAGCCGGGCACGCCGGATCAGCTCCCGCCACACCTCGTCACGCGCCGTGTAGGCGCGGGGGTGTCGCAACAGCCAGTCCCGCAGCGCGGGCAGCGGCATCACCGGCTGCGGCAGACCCGCGTCGGAGAAGAACACCGTGCAGTCGAGAGCCAGCGGCGCGGGCTCGCAGGTCAGCGCGGCGAAGGCGGTCTCTGCCGCGTCGAGGGCGGAAGCCGGCCAGTTCGTAGCGGACACGCTCATGTCAACACTCCTGTGACACCGAAGGGATGTGAATGCCGTCGCCGGCGTTGCCACGGCGACCGGTGGCATCGATTGCGCCACAGACGACTCACAAGGAACTGACAGAGCTGCTCCGGGCGCTGTTCGGCGCCCTCGACCGGGCCTCTGTCAGAGGGCCGCCCGCACGGCGTGCCATCGCCGCCTATCGCTGGCTTGGAGTTTGGCAAAGGCCGGTTGACCTGCCCTGTGAAACCCTGACAGAGCCTGTGACCGCGCGGTGCGGAGGCGGTGGCACAGGCTTCACACCGCGACCCGCGAGACGGCGTGGACGACCGCACAGGCGACTCGCACGGCCTTGAAGTGACAACCCGGTCGGCTCACAGCGCCACTGTCACCGCTCGACGCCGACGGCCCGCGCGGACTCTCGACGTTCCCGTGGCAGTCCCGGGCAAGCTGTCACCGCTGGACATCCTGCAACCTGTGACAGGCGACGCCGCATCGATGACGCCGGCCTGGCACGCGGCGCTCGATGACGTCTCACAGTGCTGGTCAACGCCCTTGTCCACGTCGACGCCCGAAGCGTCCTCCGCACCGACGTCGGCACCCGCCAGCGCCTTCTGTTAGTGGCACAGCGTCACTGACAGAAGGCGGGCGGGGATTAAGCCGGTCCCGTCGCGTAGGCGGCTGCCGATGGCTGTCCATACGTCGCGAGCACCAGACAAGACGACGAAAAGCAGGACAAGCCGGTGCCGAACCGAGCGCTGTGAGCGCCTGTGGGTTCGGCAAGTGTTCGCCAGGGCTCACAAAGCGCGGTTTGGGGGTGTCAGCGCTTCATGGCGCGGCGCGGAGCCGACACCACATGAGCGAGCACACGCCGCACCCGCACCACCAGGCCGACCACACCGAGTTGGCCGACTCCACACTCATCGACCTGATCGCCGGCGACCCGCCGGTACCGATCACGGTATGGCGCACGGCCCGTACCGACGCCGACCCGCACACCAGCCTGCCCACCCGTCTGGCCTATCGCCTCGTCGCCGCCTACAGCCGGCCCGGGGAGGCGGTGGTCGACCTCACCACCGACCATGTCCTGGCCCCGATCTGCGCCAAGGGCGGTCGCCAGCACCACCGAGCCTGGTTCACCGACAGCTCCAGCCTGATCATCGGACCCGCCACCGCCGGCCTGCCGGCGGCCAGAACCGAGACCAACCCGCTCACCGCGCCCGGCGAGCCGGAGGCCGGTGACGCGCAGGACCCGCCCGAGCTGGTCGACTGGTTCGGCGACGACCTCACCGACCCCGACCTGCCCGGCACCGACGCCGCGGTCGTCCGGCCGCCCGACGACGGTCCGCTGGACGCGGCCACCAGCCTGGTGGTCGCCTCCTGGCCGCTGCACGAGGCCGACACGACCGCCCGGGTCCGGCTCGCCTGGCTCCTCGCCGCCTGCGCGCGGCTCCTGCGCCCCGGCGGCTGCCTCGTCCTCGTCGCCGGCGCACCCGTCGGTACGCAGCCCACCCCGGAGGACTTCGGGCCGCTCGTGGCCGCCGCCAGCCGGGCCGGACTGGGCTACCTGCAGCACATCGTCGCCGTCGAGGCCGACACCGACGGCGACCAGTTCGTCTACTACCACGGCACCGACGAGGAACTGCTCACCCTGGCCTACGCCAACCCCGAGCAGTGGTCGGTCGCCCACCTGCGGGTGCACGCCGACCTGATGGTCTTCACCCCACACCCGTTCCCCGCGAGTTCACGGAAACCGACCCAATCTCAGGACGAACTCGAGGGTTCGTTGGGCGGGTCCAGCGCGAGCGGACCCGGGGGTTCATCGTGAACTTGCCTCTGGCCTGGCTAGAGCTGCGCGACGACGCGATCCAGCAGAGGGCCGAACTGCTCGGCGTCCTCGAACTCGACGTACTCGCTGGCCACGTCGTTGCTCCCCGCCGCGACGTGGTCGATGTCGGCCCATCCGCCGGCGTAAAGCACGAACACCGCCTCGGCGTAGGGATCCTCGCGGCTGATCCGGAGACCAAGGGACATGGGTCGACGAGCGTCGGCGCGGTCCGTCAGCAGCGGCGCGGGCCATTCGACGTCGTTGTCCATCCACGTTGGCGCGTGCACGGTGAGCCCTTGCGCCAGCCAGGTGGGCCGGCGCTCGGCAATGAGGGTGGCCACCCGATCCAGGTCGACGTTGCTCAGGTCGATGCGCCGGTCCATCAATCAACCCTAGGCAGGTCGGACGTCGTCGAGCTCTGGTTGTGGTCGCTACCTGGTTGCAGTTCGGCGGTGGTTTGCAGCAGCTGGCGTGCCACGTCGGCGTAGCGAATCGCGGCGCTGTCACTGATACCGAAGACCTCGGCCAGGTGCAGTGGATCGCCGCCGCCGGTGATCGAGTCTGCCAGCCCCGCCGACGCCCGCGCCAACACGAACCCGGCCAGCACGTCGGTCTCGAACGCCTCCAGCTCGGCCGCGCTTGCCAGCCCGCGGTGCTCCCGCAGATCCCGCACCGCTGCCAGCGCCAACCCGAGTCCTCCGCCTTCACCTCGCATGCCGAAGGGCCAACCATCATGCAAACGCTTCAGAAAACCCGAAGTTGCGTCGGACCACCGCGTACGGCTGAGATCGGCGAATTCCCATACTGGGCAACCGCACGCGCACTCGCCCCCGAAACGAACCCGCGGGATGTCGCACAGAGCCAGCGCCACGCCCCGCGTCGACAGGGCGGGCGCGAGGGAGATGGTCGCCTTGGCTAAGCACCGCGCAGACGCCGTCGGCGACCCCAACGAGCGAAGCACGCCGACTGCCTTCACGAGCGCCAACCCGATCGGACGTCATCGGGCTACTCCCGGCCCGGAGGGCCTGTCGGTGTGGGCGACCGCGCAGGCCACCGGCCCGGTCCAGCGTCGAGGTCGGTACGTACGCGAGTCGGTGCAGCACCCGGCGCGGATGCTCCCGGCGATCGCCGCGCACGCCGTCACCGCCTACACCGCGCCCGGGGACTTGGTGCTCGACCCGATGTGTGGGATCGGCACGACCCTGGTCGAGGCGATCCACGCCGGCCGGGACGCGATCGGGGTGGAGTACGAGTCGCGCTGGTCCAACATCGCCGACGCCAACATCAAGCACGCCCACACCCAGGGCGCTACCGGCCGGGCTGGCGTCATCCGCGGCGACGCCACCAGCATCCTGTCGCTGGTGCCGGCGGCCCTGACCGGGCAGGTCGCCCTAGTGGTGACCTCCCCGCCGTACGGGCCGACCGTGCACGGCCTGGTCCGGCCCGGTACCGACGGCGTGGCCAAGTTCGACAACGCCTACAACGACGGCACCGACCGCGGGAACCTTGCCTACCGCGACCTCACCGGGCTCGCCGACGGGTTCGCCCAGATCCTCTCCGGCTGCCACACCCTCCTGCGCCCCGGTGGGGTCGTCGTCGTGACCGCCCGACCGTGGCGCAAGCACGGCGAACTGGTCGACCTCCCGTCGGCCGTCATCGGCGCCGGTATCCGGGCCGGTCTCACCCCCGTCGACCGTTGCGTGGCGCTGCTCGCCGCCGTCCGCGACGGCGGGCTCGTCGCCCGGCCGTCGTTCTTCCAACTCCAGGCTGTACGCAAGGCACGGGCGGCCGGCACCCCCATGCACCTGATCGCGCACGAAGACGTCCTCGTGTTCATTAAGGGCCAAAAGTCCTGAAGTCCAGGCGAACCTAGTGTTCACACGGCGAATCCGGGTAGCCGATGGGCTCATCATGCCATCGGCGCACCCGGGTGCGCATCCACCTGAGAGGTTGGTGAACTACGCCGAGCTCGGCTGTGCACAGTGGATCCGCGAACTCCTTTGATTGGACCGGCTACGCTCACGCTGACTCGAACTCGACGGGGGCGCTCGTGGCCAAGTGGGCCGACTACCAAGTCATGACGACCATCGCCAAGAAGATCGGCGGACCGCGCGCGCTCATCCTCGCGGTTGCCGCCGGAGGTGCTCTCGCCTACAAGGGTGGCGAGGTTGGCGTAAAGGCCGTCGTCAGGACAAGTAGGTCCATAAGGCGAACGCTCGACGCGCGCGCCGAAGCCGCAGCCAAGTCGCGGGTTTACCGCGTCGCCGAGGACGCCGACGCCGGCGGGGGCCTGACGCTCCGGACCGGCGACGAGTTCCGTGTGCTTGCTCGCGACGACGACGCGATCCTCATCGAGATCGTCGGCAGCACGAAGAATCCGTGGTACGTGTCGGGCGAGCTGCTCGCCGCCATCTCGGACTTCACGCTCCACGGCGAGCAAGCCTAAGTTGGGAAAAAGCTCGTCGCATGGGCAGTGGCACGAGATTGTCGAGCGGGCGACTGTTACCGGCGATGGCGATCCGTCGCTTGGCGAGATCGGCGTCGTCGAGGTTCAGTGTGCGGATCTGGCCCGGTCTCGCGGCGTGGAAGGCCGCTAGGATCACGCAGAGCCTGGCCATTGCTTACCGGGCATCAGGGCGGTGCTGCCCCCAGTGCTTCTCGATCCAGGCCACATGTCCGCGGTCCAGCTTTGTCGCAAGCGGCTGGCCATGCAGAGGTGCGTAGCCCGGATACGTGAGCAGTTCCTCCCGCAGGCTGATGGTCAAGGTGTGCGGGTCCACGGCGATGTCGCCTTGATCAAAGAGCCGGTGGACATCCCGCCTCAGCAGCAGACCACCGTCGTCGTGGTGCTGGCCAATCGCTGCATAGCTGTACAGATGCGCCGCTTCGAGTGCTGCGGCGGGACCGGGCCCGGTGAAGGCACATACGGGCCCCTGCGTCGCGAGCAGGCGTTCCCTGAACCCGCCCTGTCCCACGCGAACGCGTACCCTTGCCTGGCGGTGCCCACTCGGACGCGATTGCACCCATGGAGTCGCCTCGTCGAGGAATGCCGCGCCCCGCGCCTTGCCAACGGTGCGCAGTACCTCAGTAAATGCGTCCCAGCGCAGCGGCCGCATGCTGAGCTGTGACTTGGGGGAAACACATAGGCTGCGCAGGGTTTGTCCGTCGAGGCAGCGCCCGAGATCAACCCAGTTGGCGTCATGACGCGACCTAAAGGTTTCAACACGTTCAACGCGCGTCGAAGCGACGTCGAAGGTGTCAGAGCACGGGAAACACCTGAACCGGGGCGATTCGCGTTTGCGTCTCTTGATGTTCGCCCCGTTGCAGTAGGGGCACCGGTAGAGGACCTTCTCCGCCCAGCCCGTCTCGATCTCCTCGATTACGGAGGCGCCAATGACCGCTTCCTTGTCCCAGAGGACGATCCGATCGCCGATAGCTACGGTGCGGGCGTTCGGAACGGTGTCGTCCCAGCTGTAGTGAACGTCGGGGTCGTCGTCGTAGCCGTCATTGCCACCATGCTGTCGATCCGTACCGACAGCCAGCATCAGCCACGCCTTCGGCGGACCATCAGCCATGGTCACGGTTCGCCTCCCCTCCGCGTCCACCGGAGAGCAACGTAGCGGGTGGGTGCGACACTATGAAAAGCGCCAAGCCCGCGGACGCCCGCGGGAGCTGCTGCTCAGCCGGCCCGCGCCGGAAACCACGCAGACCGGCCGGCACGGCGAACCCGTCCTCGCGCCGCCGTTCGTGGAGTGGCTCATGGGCCTCGACCCAGGCCACGTCACCGACCCCGATCTGGGGCTGCCGCGTGCCTTCACAGCCTCACCTTCGAGCGCGCACCGCCATTCCGATGGGTGGCGCCTGCGGAGAGCCAGCCCTCGTCTGAAATGCAGGACCCCACTGACCCCTGCAACTGGAGTCCGAGAGTAGGAGTCAAGCCCATGCGATCAGCACGACGAACTCGCAACCCCGCCCCCGCCGCCAACCCAGGCAGCGACGGCGCCCCCTGTACCTGGACCACCGAGCGCATCCTGGCACTCGGGGCGACCACGGACCTCGCCACCGCCGCCGCCATCCTCGGCATCTCCCGCTCGGCGGCCTACAAGCTGGCCGCTCGCGACGCCTTCCCGGTGCCACTGTTCCGGGCCGGCGCGTACTACCGCGTGCCGACCGCCCCGATCCTGCGGAAACTGCACCTCGAGTCCCCACCGGTATCGACAGCTGACGACACCGACAGGGCGGATGCCGACGAGGACGGCGGGTATTCGGGCGGGGACAGGGACACCACGGGCTGCAGCCCTACGCCTTGACCCCGCCCGGGTAGTACGCCCTGTGCACCGGCACGGCTCCGTACGCCGTGCCGGTGCAGTCGCGCCGACTACTGCTTGACGACGCCGGAGAGGAGCCGGACCAGGGCGCGGCGCAACACCTGCTCGATGTCATCCACGACGGCTGACAGGTCACTCGTCGGCTGCCCGGTGAGCGTGCGCAGTTCCCGCCTGCTCGGGTCGTCGCCGTGCATCTCGTCGTTGCGAATCCGGTATCCCAGACGCAGGAGGGCCTCGAGCCGCTCGGGCGGCGCCTGCAGGACAGGGTCGTCTGCCAAGAGCGCGGTCGCTCCGTCAACGACCTTGTTCTGCTTCCAGCGATCCTCTGGCAGTCCTGGCAGTTTGATGAACAGCACTTCGGCGCAGACGATCAGGTCGATGAGCCGGTCGGTCGGTACCCGGTCGGCCCCCGCTAGGACCAGCCGGCGCAGGGCGGTCTGTAGACCCCGGTTTTCCCGGACCGCAGGATGCGTGAGGAGGCCGTACACCTCGCGCACCGCCTCAACCTGTTCTCGTCCAAGGATCGTCGGTCGCTCCTCGTCGAAGGCGGGCAACGCCGACAGTGACGCCGTCGGCCCAAGACCCTGGGGAAAATCGTCGTCGGGCTGGCAGCGGATCGCCCGAGTCGCCGTGACGGACCCGCCGCACACCAACCGCAGCGCGGTCACCAGATGGCTGGCTGGCTCGACCAATGAGGGAAACACCGGCGCCGTCGGGTGCGCGGGCATGTCCACGGACGAGCACACCGGGTACGAGGTGCAGCGGGTCAGGGCCCACTGGTGGAATCGCGACACGGTCACCGAGTTCGGGCCGCCGGCGAAGGTGACAGGAACTGCGTGGTAGCCGATCGCGGCGCTCATCTGCCGGTCGCTCATCGCCTGCAGCACCAGGCCGTCCGGCAAGGTGACCGCCTCGATGCCCGCCGTGGGGGTGAAAGCGTTGAGCGGGACCGCCTCGACCAGCCGCGCCCGCGTGGCCAGGAGACCTTCCTCCAGCCTGCTGTACGCGACATCGAAGGCGTCCTGGTCGAACCGGTAGCCCCGGACGGCGGCAACCATGGGTTCCAGGATGTGCTGTACCAACGTCCAGCCCAACCGGCGGTGCGTGAGTGCGAACTCCACGCCGACGACGCAATCCACCCGCTCACGCAGCACCTCATCGGCGGCGACGACGGCGCGCACCGCCGCCATCTCGGCGGAGGTACCCAGGAACCGGTAGTCGGCGACCCGGTCCGGCATCTGCCAGGCGCCGCGCCGGATCGCGACGAACGATTCCTGCCCGTGGCGGTGCCACTCGCCGAAGTCAGGAACGGTCGCGAACACCGGGGCCCCGTCGTCAGCGGCGAGGTCGCTGAGTACCGCCGCCATCAACTGTGCCGCTGCCGCATGCAGTTGTGGGCGCTGTACCCGATACCCCACCAGCTCATCTGCCGCCACCATTGCCCATCCTCCATGGCCCGATCTCAAGCGAACCGGCCAGGATCCCAGCGCCGTAAGCAGCGCGCACCCGAGTTTCACCCCACAAGGTTCGGCGCGTGCGGATTCGCCTCACCGGCCTGGACCCGCCGCGACTTGATCGTGTCCCCCGATGACGCGTGGATGTCGATCGACAAACCGATGCCGCATCCCTTGACGAACGGGAGCACTACCAGTCATGCCAGACGGAAGCATCTTCAAACGCTGCGGCTGCCGCCACCCCGACACCGGCAAGCCCTTCGGCAACGCCTGCCCGAAACTGCGCCGTCCGAACCGGGCCTGGAGTTTCGAGCACGGCCACTGGGCCTACCAACTCGAACTCCCGCCCACCGGCGACGGCCGCCGCCGTCAACTGCGACGCGCCGGCCTGGACAGTCGACGCGACGCCGCCGCCGAACTCGACAACGCCCGCGCGCTCCTCGCGCTCGCCGGACACGACCGCCGCCGCCGTACCGAGATCGCCGACCTGCTCCACACCACGGTCCGCGCCGGCGGCGTCCTTCCCGACATCGACGGCGTGCGTCAGCGGCTACGCGGCGACGGCCCACTCGGGCAGATGCCGATCGTGGCCGAGTACCTCACCCAGTGGATCAGTGACCTCACCATCGACGCCAACACCATCCGCGGCTACGAGTCGATAGTGCGGGTACACCTCGTCCCGCACCTCGGCCAGATCCCCTTGGACAAGCTGCGCACCGGTCACGTCCGCGCCATGTTCACCGCGATCGAGCGCCGCAACGAGGAGATCCGGGCCGCGAAGGCCAGCACCGATCCCGTCGTCCGCGCCACGGTCGCCGGTGTCCGTCCGACCGGGCCTTCGACCCGCCAACGCATCCGCGCCTGCCTACGGAAGGCGATCAACGACGCGCTCGCCGACGAACTCATCGTCGGCTCCAACCCCGCAGCCCTGGTCAAGACTCCCGCCAACCGGCCGCTGCCCATCGTGTGGGAGGACGAACGCGTACAGCGGTGGAAGGCCACCGGGACGGTCCCCGGCCCCGTCATGGTGTGGACCGACACGCAGATCGTCCAGTTCCTCGACTACGCAGCCGTTCATGCCCCCGACCTGTACCCGATGTGGCACTACATGGCCTACCGCGGGCCCCGCCGAGGTGAGGCATGCGGACTACGCGACAGCGAAGTCCGCCTCCACCGCCGCGAGACGACCATCAACAACCAGATCGCCACCCACGGCTACACCGCCGTGCAGAAGCCACCCAAGAGCAGAGCCGGCAACCGCGACCTGATACTCGACGCCGACACCGTCAAGGTCCTCACCGCCTACAAGGCCCGCCGCGCCGCCTGGCAACTCGCCGCCAGTACTGGCTGGCCCGACACCGGCCTGTTCTTCGTCCGCCCCGACGGACACCCCTGGCACCCCAACGCCGTCACCCAACGCTTCCGCAGACTCGTCCGTAAAGCTGGGCTCCCCCCGATCCGGCTGCACGACCTACGCCACAGCGCCGCGACCGTCGCCCTCGACGCCGGCGTCGACATCAAAGTCCTCGCCGAACAACTCGGCCACTCCACCACCACCCTCACCCGCGACACCTACCAAAGCGTCACCAAGGATCTGCACCGCAGCGCCGCCGACGCGGTAGCCAACACGATCGACCGACGCCGCCCAAAGACCGCGTAACGGAAGACAGAAGTCCGATGGCCGAGACCTGCACGGTGGCGGCGCCAGGGTGCCCGCCGCACCCCGGCGCGGAAGAGCCGGCACTCCCGGCCGATCCGTCTACTCATCGTCGTAGACGTACGGATCCTCGGCACCGGCTCACTTCAGGCCACTGATCGGGGCCACGTCACGCTGGATGCAGGTCTGTCCAGGAGCGCGCGTCCGGGCGGTCCCGCGTCCAAGCGTCAAGGACCACGTGGGCGGTGTCCTCGGGTGCGGCGATGAACAGCTGTTGTTCGCCGTCGAAGCGGCCCCGTTCGCTGCGGTGGGTGCCCTGGCTGCAGCAGGAGCACCGGTCAACACGGCTGTTGAGGACCTCCATGCCGTATCCGTCCTGCGCGAACCGCGCCGACAGGTCCTCGATGTCGTCGGCGTCTCGGGCGGTGACCAGGACGGCCAGCGTTGCCAGCGGTGATGCCTCGAACAGTTCGATCTCGTCGAAGACGGGGTAGGCGACACCGCCGGAGACCCGCTCGCCACTCGGGGCGCCGCTGTGCAGGACGATCTCGCCGTACCGGCGCGACGGATCGAACGGCACGTTGAGGACACGAGCCCGGACAGGGTCGATCCGCCTGGCCCAGACCACCTCGCCGACGCCGAGTCGGACGCAGGTGGGTCCACCGTCGATGTCGATCGGGCCTGTGCCCGGTAGCGGCTCCATCCCGAAGCCGGCCCAACAGTCACGGGCCAGGTCCCAGTCCCGCAGTGCGGTCGCGGCGGTGCCGAGGTTCCAGTACGCCGGCTCGTTCGCACCGCGCTCGACAAACCGGACCGCCTGCACGCCACGGTCACGGGCGGTCGGCCAATCCCGCATCCGCAGAGCACACAACGCGGCATCAAACCAGAGCGGCTTGGCGAGCCCGGGCGCCACCCCGGCGGCCACCCCCGCCAGCAGCTCACCGGCGCGGTCGTACCGCTCGGCGTCGAACGCCGCGTACGCCTCGTCCAGTACCCGCTCGATCGCAGCGTCCGGCTCGTCATCGGTCGTCGTCATGGCGCGACACACTACGTGACCGGCAAGATCAAGATGTCAACCCTGCATCCGGATCTGCCGCCGTTCGTGTGTGACGACGGGTGGCAGGCCGTCCGTCGCGCACCGTAGTGTTCTTCGTCGTGACTCAGCATGCGGAACTGGCGAAGAGCGTGCGGGTTGACGACCAGCGCGAGCTGGCGGAACATCACGAAAGTGTCAGTTGGGGGCAGTGGCGTTGGGCTTCTGGGACGTAGGCCCCTTCGACAACGACGACGCCGCGGACTTCGCCGGTGACCTGGACGTCGTGACGGCGGACGCACGCGTCGAGATGGTCGGCAGGGTGCTCGACCGTGTGGTCACGACCAGCGACGACGTCGACATGTGGCACATCCCGAAGGCTATAGCCGCAGCAGCCCTCATCGCGGCGCAATGCCCGGGAGGCGACGCGACCTGCCCCATCTACGGCCCGTCCACGCCGATGCCGCGGTTCCCGAACTCGCTGAAGGACCTGGCCATCGACGCTCTCGATAACGTCCTCGCATCATCTTCCTGGCGTGCCGTCGAATGGAACGACGCCTTGCAAGGAGAGCAATGGCGCCGGAACATCATCGCGCTACGGAAGGTTCTCGACCCGCCGCAGCGAGAGACGCTCTTCGAGATATGAACGACGAGACCCACGCCTCTGCCACCGACCGCGCTGAGCCTGGTGAGGCACGCCAGCACCACTTGGCGCAGGTGAACAGGGTACTTCGTCGCCCCAGCATGTATGGCAGGGACGAGATGGCCGAGCGGCTTCTGCTGGAGGCGATGGCCGCTGTGGATGGCAACCTGAAGCGGTGGTGGGCAGAGTGTGATGGACTGCGCGCGCGACGCGTTCGCCGCGACGGGTGTCATGGGCGCCTACAGCTACATCCTTCCGGCTGGTGCCTTGCGTTATGCCACGGCCTCCGTCTACGCCGAGATCGCCCATCGCCTCGGCTGGCTCGAGCTGGATCGGGCGTTGTCGGCGGCCGAGCTCGAGCAGTTGAGTACCGATGTCGGCAAGTGGGTGACGCAGGATCGAGCGCTGCCCGAGGTCATCGAGACCTTCCGGCCACCATCGCTGTGGATCGGCGGAACCAACCCCTTCTATCCCAAGACGCTCGCCTACACCACGGCCGAGCCCGGCCACGACCTGACCTGCTTCCACCTGTGGAATGACTTCGCGGATACCCCAGCCGGGGCAGGGATGCAGGGCGTACACCCCGAACCGGTGGTTCTCGCCGTGCGCCATCGGCCAGGCATGTTCCCTGACTCGTTCTCGTTCACACCGGAGGGCCTGCACCGCAGGCCAACTGCTGACCAGCGGAGTGCCCCGCTCAGGTCCACCGTCTGGATCTTCCACGGCGACCGCGCCCGATACGCCTCCGGGGTGTTCGACACCCTGGACTCCGCGCTCGCCTGGGCAGCCGAGCACCAAGTGACCGGGAGCCTGGCCGAGTAGGCCAACGGGGGCGCCTACGACATCGCTGTTAGTGAGGGCCGTTTCACGCCATCGACAGCGCACCACGGCACTGCGGACCACGTCGCCGCCTTTGGTCCGGGATTACGCCACATCCACCTAACCGATGGCTCCCATGATCGACGGGCATCCATTCGTGCCGGGAACGCGATCTGGAAGGGGCCGCCGACGCCTGGCCCAACGGCGATCTCATCTCGACGACCTTGGTGAGTCCCCGTCGGGGCGGAGCGGGCAGCGCCGACCCGGCGGCGTGATGGGCAGTCTCGGCGCCCGGCGGGGACAGTGCGCTGTCATACGACGAGCGTGAAAGACAGGCCCAAGTGACGTGGGGGAGCGTAGGACGTGTGCTGGGGCTCGATGAAGAACCAAGGTATGGCTCCGCCAGGTACTTCGCGACGAGGGATCACGCACATGGCCCGATAGCCTCCCGGCCCCGCCGGGGGCGACCGGCTTCGGCCGCCCCCGCGTGCCAGGTTCAGCGGGGCTTGCGGGCGGTGGTGGATGCGAACTGGTAGCCGCGTACCAGCACCGTCGGGTCGGCCATGAGCTCGGCGAACCGGTCCAATTCGTCGTGGGACAGGTCCTCGGCGAGGAGCCGGTCGCGTAGCTGGGTGGCATTGTCGGCGTATAGGCGGCAGCCGGCGCTGCCGCCGGCCCAGGTCTCGGCGGCCCAGCGGGTGCGGACCTGCTCGAAGCCGTTGGCGAGCAGGGCGGAGGGAACTTTGTCGCCCCAGTGCAGGTCGACACCGCGAGCGGCGAGGATGTCGAGGATGGTGTGCACGACGCGGGTGATGAGTTCGTTGTCGCTGTCGGCGGGGGCGTGCGCGGATACGGGTGCGTAGACGATCTCTCCGAGGACGAGGTGTCCGCCGGGGCGCAGCGCGTTGATCATCTGGTGGAGCAGTAGGTGCCGGTTCGGTAGGTGTTCCAGGACGCAGCGGGCGGTGGCGATGTCGATGGTGCCGGGTTTGACCGGCAGGGGTTGGGTGCGCAGGTCGCGCTGGTAGACGTCGAGAACGCCGGTGGGGTTGAGCATGCTGGTGTCGATGTCGACGGCGATGACCTTCCCGGCGTGGCCGACCAGTTCACAAAGGTGCCGGGCGATGGAGCCGGCGCCGGCTCCGACGTCGAGGGCGGTGTGCCCGGCGGTGACGCCCAGGCGGGCCAGGTCGTCGAGGGTGACCGGGTCGAGTATCTCCTGCAGGGGGTGGAGCTGGTGGGGGCTGTTGCGGAACTGGTAGCGCTGCGTGGGTGCGGTGGCCGTCATGGATTGGCTCCTTGCGTCATCGTGGTGTGGCAGGGCAGGGGCGTGGTCAGCAGCCAGTGCTGTTGCGGCTGCGGGTGCAGCGGTCGGGGCGGCGGGGCTGGCCGGGGGCGGGTGGTGGGTTCCCACCAGCGGCGGGTGGCGTGGCTGTGGGCGAGGTAGAGGAGGTAGGTCTGCACGCGCCAGCCGAAGGGACCCATGTGGGCGGACTCGTAGGCGAGGACTTCCCCGGTGTTCGGGTGCAGGACGAGTAGGGCGCGCCGGCCGCCGCTGGTGGCGGCGACGGCGATGCCTGGGCGGCCGGACCGGTCGACCACGCGCGGGTAGTAGGTGAGCGTGCTCAGGTCGGCCAGAACGGTCAGGGCGGCGGCGCGGCCGTCACGACGAGGGCTGTACCAGGTCGACAGATACGCCAAGTTCTCTAGTGCTTCGGTGGGATCGGCTGGTGGGAGTTCGTTGATGCCGAGGTCTTGCCGCAGTACGTCGGTGCGGGTGAAGGGGGCGATCGGTCCGACGTGGTGGAGGTCGCCGGGCCGCCACCAGTCGTGGGTGACCGGGACAACGCTGGCGGGGTGCTGGGTGGCGAGTTGGCCGCCGGATCGGTCGTCGCCGCGCCACCGGGCCACCTCCCGTACCGCCGCCCCGTGGCGGGTGGGGTTGTTCCACTGCCGGTAGTGCACGAGGTCATATGGGCCCGCAGCGGTGTCGCACGGGCTGACCCGCAGGTGTGCGGCCAGCGCCCGCAAGGGGGCGCGTGCCGGTTGCGGGTACGACACCGGGGTGCTCTGGTGGCCGGTGGTGCCGCGCGCCGCTGCAGGGTGGGGCTGCGGGGACGCTGAGGCGGGACAGTGCGCGGCATCAGGTTGGGCGTGGGGCGGTGCTGGCGCTGTCGCGGCGGGTACGGCGGTGGCGGCCAGCACCGCCAGGGCCGCCATTGTCGCGGTGGTGGGGGTCATCGTTGTGCCTGCCCACGGTGGGGCGGGGCGGGTGAGGTCAGGGCGAGGTGGTCGCGCAGCGCTTGCTCGGCCTGTCCGCCGGTGGTGGTGATCGGTCCGGTGAGGCGTCCGTCGGCGAGGATGTGGACGGTGTCGCCGAGGGTGGCGGCGGCGCGGGTGTGGGGGAGAGCGGCGAGGACGGTCACGCCGTGGCGGGGCAGGTCCCGCAGCGCTTGAGTGACGTGCGCGGCCATGGCGGGGGCGAGTCCTTCGGTGGGTTCGTCGCACAGCAGCAGCCGCGGCGCGGTGCGCAGGGCGCGGGCGATGGTGAGCATCTGCTGTTCCCCGCCGGAGAGTTGGTGGCCGCGGTGGCGCAGCCGGGCCGCGAGGGCCGGGAACATCTCCAGCAGTTCGTCTACGGTCCAGGTGCGGCTGCGCGGGCGATCGGCGGGCGGCCGGGTGACGGTGAGGTGTTCGGCGACGGTCAGCGACGGCCACAGCCGCCGGCCCTGCGGGGCGAGGGCGACCCCGGCGCGTGCGGCGCGGACGGGCGTCCAGCCGGTCACGTCGCGGCCGTCGAGCAGGACCCACCCGGCGGTGGGTCGCAGGTGCCCGGCGAGGGTGTGCAGCAGGGTGGTCTTCCCGGCGCCGTTGGGACCGACCACGGTGTGCACGGCGACGGCCGCCAGATTGACGTTGATGTGGTGGAGGACGGGGGTGTCGGGGCGGTAGCCGGCGGCGAGGTCACCGATGCGCAGCATCGTCACCCCCGGTGCCGAGGTAGAGGGCGGCGACGGCCGGGTCGGCGCGCACGGTGTCGGCGGGGCCGTCGGTGTGGCGGCCGCCGTGGTGCAGCACGGTGATCCAGTCAGCGAGGGCGGCGACGACGTCCATGTGGTGCTCGACGAGCACGACCGCCATCCACCCGGGCAGGCCGCCGAGGATGTCGAGGAGCCGGCTGGTTTCGGTGTCGGTGAGGCCGGCGGCAGGTTCGTCGAGCAGCAGCACCCGGGGCTGCCCGGCGAGAGCGACGGCAAGGTCGAGCATGCGGCGATGCCCGTGCGACAGCGTGACGGCCACCTGTCCGGCGTGATCGGCGAGGCCGACAAGATCGAGGACCTCGCCCGGTGTGCGGTCGGAATGGTGACGGTGGTGCCAGCCGCCCATCCGCACGCAGTCAAGGACCGTCAGGTCGGGGTAGACAGTGGGGTGTTGGAAGGTACGCCCGATGCCCGTGCGGGCCCGCCAGGCGGCGCCGCGGCGGGTGATGACCTGCCCGTTGTAGGTGATGGCGCCAGCCTGTACGCGGGTGGTGCCCGCGAGCAGGTCCAGCAGGGTGGACTTGCCGGCACCGTTGGGGCCGATGACGGCGTGCCGATCGCCGGGGGCGACCGTGAACACGTCCAGGTCGAGGACAGTCAGCCGGCCGTAGGCGTGACGCAGTCTGGTGGCGACCAGGCCGTTGCCGTGGGCGCGGTCGATGTCGCTCGGTAGGCGCTGTGAGGGCACCCCGGCGGGATCGATGCGGTGGGCGGTCTTCACAGCGTGCTCCTGACAGTGGATCGGCCCGCCTCGTCTGCCGGGGCCGGGTGGCCCGTGCCGTGGGCAGAGCGAGGGTGAAGGCGGAGGGAGAGGCGGGTGAGTAGGGCGGTGAGGCCGCCGGGCAGCAGATACACCGCGGCGACGTACAGGGCGCCGAGCAGCAGGGGCGCGTGGCCGGGCAGCGAGGCGGCGACCACGTCCCGCACGGTGAGGACCGCGCCCGCGCCGGCGGCGGCGCCGGGCAGCGACAGGGCGCCGCCGATGACCACGGCGAGCAGGGCGAGGGCGGCGGTCGTAAATCCGACGTCGGCCGGGGTGATCCACCGGTGGGTGTGGATCAGCAGCGCCCCGCCGACGCCGGCCACCGCGCCCGCGCCGGCATGCACCACCCACAGGTAGGTGGTGACCCGGTGTCCGCTGGCCGCGGCGCGAGCCTCGTTGCCGCGCAGGGCCGCCAGCAGCGTCCGCCGGTCGCCGCCGAGCAGGGCCATGGCGGCGGCTGTCGCGGCGATCGCGACTGCTGCGGCGTAGAGCAGCACCGTGCGGTCGGCCAGCAGTGGCGGCAGGCCGGGCAGCAGGCGGGGGGCGGGGATCCCGGCGAGCCCGTCGGTGCCGCCGCTCACCGTCCGCCACTGGCCGGCGGTGATTGCGGTCAGTTCCGCGGCGGCGAGGCTGAGCATCAGGAACACCGTGGCGCGGTAGCGGACCAGCACCGCGCCGATCACCCCGGCGGTCAGGGCTCCCGCGCCGGCCGCTGCCAGGAGGTGCAGTAGGGCGAGGTCGCTGCCGGCGAGGGTGAGACGGGCGGTGGTGTAGGCGCCGGCCGCGTACGGGGCGACCTGGCCGAGGGTGGGCAGGCCCGCGTGGCCGGTGACCGCCGCGACGCTGACCGCCAACACCGCCAGGGGCAGCATCCGTGCGGCGGTGGCGTGTAGGTACGGATCCGGTGACAACGCCACAACGCCCACCACCGCAGCCGCCAGCCCGAATGCTGACCAAGGTTGGCCGTGTCGTGCAAGCGCGCGCATCACCGTCGCCGACGTGTCGTGCCGTCGACCGGTCATGCCGACGCCCCTGTCGGAAGGCTGGTCCGGCGGGCCAGCAGCACCACGGCCATCGCGGCGATCAGCAGGTACGGGGCAACCGCCGGGAAGGACGTCACGCCGACGGTCTGCACGATCCCGACCGCGAGGGCGGCGGCGAGCGCACCGGGCACGGAGCCGAGACCACCGCAGACCACGATGATCAGGGACAGCAGCAGGGCGGTGTCGGCGGTGTGCGGGCCGACGCCGAGTATCGGCGTGGTCAACGCCCCGGCAAGGCCGGCGAGGGCCCCAGCGGCGACCAGCACCGCCGCGTCCACCAGCCGGGGGTTCACACCGATGCCGGCGATCATCGCCCGGTCGTCGACCGTGGCACGGATCAGCCAACCGGCGCGGGTGCGGTGTAGCACTACGTAGCCGGCCGCGACGACCGCGACGGCGACGCCCAGCACGGCGAGCCGGTCGACCGGATACCGGTGACCGGCAACCCGGACGGTCGCCTCCAACACCTCAGGCAGGCGAGGTCGCAGGATGTCGGGGCCGTAGGCGGCGGTGAGCAGGTCCGCGCCGATGAGCGCGACACCGAAGGTGAGCAGTGCTTGGTCGAGGTGCCCCCGACCGCGTAGTGCGGCGGTCGCGGCGGCGAGTACCCCGCCGCCGGCGGCTCCCGCGATGGCCGCCAGTGCGACTGCGGCGGCGAGGCTTGGCCAGGTGCCTGAGCTGGTGGCGGCGGCCACGTAGCCGCCGACGGCGATCAGGGTGCCGTGCGCGAGATTGAGCACACCCCCGGCACCGAAGGCGACGGTCAACCCCGCGGCGGCAATCGCCAGGAGCAGCCCGTAGGCGACTCCGTCGACGGCGGGCATCAGGTAGGCGTCCACGCGTACCGCACCTCTCTCGTTCTGGCTGTCTCGGTCAGGGCAGGGTGGTGAGGTCCTGCAGCAGGACGTTGGACAGGACGGGGCCGTCGGGCTTGACCTCGCGCAGGTACCAGCGCTGCACCGGCCGGTGCTCGGTGGGCTCGAACTGCCAGTCCCCGCGCGGCGACACGACCCGCCCGACCTGCCCGATCGCGGCGTTGAGCTTCTCCCCGCTCACCTCGCCGTCGACGGCGGTCAGCGCCCGGTCGAGGACGGCGGCGGCGTCGTAGGAGGCCATCGCGAACGTCGTCGGCTGCCCCGGGTGACCGGCGGCGGACCAGGCCGCGACAAACTCCTGGTTCGCCTGATTGGCCAGGGTGGGGCTGTAGTTGAGGACGTTGCGGATGCCAGTGGCCGCCGGCCCTTGCGCGGTGAGCACGGATCCTTCGGTCAGGAAGCCGGCGGCGTAGAGGGGGACGTCGGCAAGGTCGGACTGGGCGTACTGCTTGACGAACGCCACCGCCGCCGCCCCGGCGTAGAAGGTGTAGACGGCCTTCGGTTTGGTCTCGGCGGCCTTGTTCAGGTACGGCAGGAAGTTCTCCGTCGCCGGGAATGGCGTGAACAGTGTCTTGCCGTCGGGGTTGGCGAGTTTTCCGCCGAGGCGGGTGAAGGTGTCGGTGAAGCCGCGCAGCTCGTCCCAGCCGCCCTGGTAGTCCGGGCCGATCGCGTACACCGCTCCGTCGCCGACCTGCGACTTGATGTGGGAGGCGATGGCGATGCCCGGCTCGTCGGAGTTGTAGGAGGTGTGCCAGGTGTAGGCGAGGTCGCGGGGCTTGCCGCCGACCGGCGCTAACGCCGGCCGCGCGTTCGCGCCGAGCAGGGGGATCTTCCGCTGCGTGGTGAGGGTCTGCACCTTGTCGACCGTCGCGCCACCGACCAGGCCGGTCAGGGCGATGACGCGGTCGCGTTCGAGGAGTTTCTGCGCGGCGGGGACGGCCGTGGCGGGGCCGTCGCCCTCATCGGCCACGACCAGGTCGACCTTCCGGCCGCCGAGCTTGCCGTGGTGGGTGTCGAGGTACAGCTGGAAGCCGCGCTGCATGTCCTCGCCGACGGTGGCGTAGGTGCCCGACAGCGAGACCAGCAGCCCCACACGGACGGCGCCGGAGTCGTTGGCAGTGCTGCTGCACCCGGTGCCGGTCAGCAGGAGACCGGCTGCGGTCAGGGCGGCGAGCCCACGTCGGGGACGTGGCCGGGGATCAGACATTGAAGGCGCTCCTTCGTCAGGGGTGAGGGGTGACTTCCGGATGGGGTCAGGGCTGCGCGACCGCCGAGTGGGGCGTGCTCTGCGTGATGACGTACTCGATGAGGGCGATCAGAAGCCGACGGACGCTGTCGCGGTCACGAGCGTCGATGTCGACAATTGGCACGTCCGCAGCCAGGGCGAGGGCTTCACGGATGGCCGACGCGGGGTAGGAGCGGGCGCCGGGGAACTGGTTGACGGCGACGACGTAGGGCAGCCGGACGTGCTCGACGTAGTCGAGGTGTCGGAACGAGTCCTGCAGGCGGCGGGTGTCTACCAGGACCACGGAGCCTGCGGCGCCGCGGACGATGGCGTCCCACATGAACCAGAAGCGGTGCTGGCCTGGGGTGCCGTAGACGTAGAGGGTGACGCCGTCGACGTCGAGGCGGCCGAAGTCCATCGCCACCGTGGTGGTGGTCTTGGCTGGCGTGAGGGACGTGTCGTCGTCGGCGTTGCCGGCGGACATGCGGGCCTCGGTGGTCACTGGCGCGATGTCGGAGACCGCGCCGACGAGGGTGGTCTTCCCCACGCCGAACGGCCCGGTCAGCACGATCTTCAGGTTTGGCGGCCCACCGGCGGGTCTCCGCGCGGCGATGGCGGGGGCGGTCATCGCCGGCCAGCCGCCGCGGTGGTGAGTGTGCCGGCGAAGGCGGGGGTGAGCTGGTCGCCGACCTGCTCGGCGAAGCGGCCGAGCTCTTCGGTGACGAACGCGAGGTCGGCGTCGCGGGTGGCCAGGGTGAGCAGCGACGCGCCGGTGCTCACCGCGACCAGGATCAGGAACCCGTGCGCCAGCTCGGTCAGGTTGCCCTGCACCCCGCCTGCGGCAAGGTCACGGGCGGCACCGTTGAGCAGGCTGTTCATTCCGGCCGCGACCGCGGCGAGGCGTTCGGCGGCGTCCCGGTTGAGCCCGTCGGTCCAGGCCAGCAGCAGCCCGTCGGCCGACACCGCCACGGCCTGGCTGATCCCGGGCACGCGGGCGACGAGGTTGGTGCTCAGCAGATAACTCAGATCACTCATGACTGGCCCTTCGACTGGGGAAAGCGGCGGTCGAGGCCGCGCTGGTAGGCCCCCGCCGTACGGGCCAGGCCACCCATCGAGCGGACCGGCACGTCGGCAGCGGGCGGGGGCGGTGGTGTGAACGCGGCCATCGACTGCCGCTTCGGCAGGCCGTTGGCCGTGGTGGCGGTCTGTCCGGGCTGCCCGCGCGCAGGGGTGGAGGGCATGTGCACCGTGGCTCCCTCGACGAACCACGCCGGCGGCGGCAGGTGTCGGGCCGTCTCGTCGTAGGCCGGCGTCGACTCCGACTCAGGCGCCCGCCGCGGCACCGGAATCACCGGCAGCGCCTGAGTAGGGCCATCGGTCGCGCTCGGGGCGGGCGGCCGGCGTCGGGCGGGCAGCGCGGCCGAGCCGCCGCGCCGGGCTGGCACCGCCGTGGGCGCGGGCAGGGTGAGGGTGGACGCGGGCGTGCCGCCGGGAGCACGCCGTCCGGCGATCGGGCCGGTGGGCAGCACGGCCGGCTCGGGAATGCTGATCAGGAGCTTGTCGGCGGGGATCTCGATTTCCGCGACCGTGCCGTGCGGCTGTCCCGGTAGCAGTCGCACGCGCAGCCCGTGCGCTGCGGCCAGCAGCGCGACGGTGGCCAGGCCTTGGCGCCGGATGTGCTCCACCTCGATCATCGGCGCGGGCTCGGCCAGCTCGGCGTTGAGTCGAGCAAGCAGGTCCGGCTTGATGCCGGGACCGGTGTCGGTGACCTGGATGATCGCCCGGTTGCCCAGAAGATGCCCGGTGACCAGCGCGTCGCCCGGGCTGTAGCGGGTGGCGTTGTCCAGCAGCGACGCCAGCAGGTGCACCAGGTCATCGATCATCGGCGGCGGCACCAGCACCCGCTCGTCGATCACCCCGAGCAGCACCCGCCGGTACTCCTGGATCCGACCCTGCGCCGCCTGCGCCACCGTCACCAGCACCGCCGGCTGCGAATGCACCGCCCCCAACGACCGACCCGACAACACCAACAGGCTCTGCGTGGAATGCAGCAACTGCGCGGCGAGACTGTCCACCGCGAAGAACGTCGCCAGGGTCGCGGCATCCTTCTCATCCCGCTCCGCCATGTCCAACTCGCGCAGCAGCCGGTGCGTCATCCCCTGACACCGCCGCCCCACCGCCTCCACCGCGCCAGCGGCCACCCGCCGCTGCCGCGCCAGATCCGTCGAAATCCGGTACGTGTTCAACGCGAGCGTGTCGAACGCGGCAGCCACCTCGTCCACCTCATCCCGCACCGACGTGGGCGCCAGCGCAGCAGGCGGCGGCGGAACCGACGCCGGGTCGGCGGGATCCGCCGCGTCGACGCGGCGGACCAGGTCCGGCAGGTCGCGCTCAGCGACACGGGTGACCGCGTCACGGACTCGCCGCAGCCGCCGCGCCAACGCCTGACCCTGTCGCCACGCCAGCGCCGCCGCAGCCACGACCAGCGCCACGGCAACCGCCGACAGCACACCCGTGGTAACCCACTGCTGCCGGCGTTGACGCCCCACCTCGGCGGCGATGTCCGCGTCAACGCGGGTCTGCACCGAGTGGAGCCGGTCGCGCCGCTCATCGCTAGCCGCGTCCCACCGGGACGCGTTCACCCGCAACCGCTGACCCACCTGAGTACGGGCGACCTCGTCGTCGAAACGCTGCACCGCGAGGACCTGCAGACCGGACAGCGCCTGGTCCAGCCACGACCGCCACCGCGCCGGCGACCGCTGCGACACCACCAGCAACGCCTCGTCATACCCGGCACGGGTCGCGGCCAACTCCCGCTGCACCGCCTGCGACACCACGGCGCCGTTGTTGGCAGCTACAGCTGCCTGTTGGATACCCGCGTACTGCCCGGCCTGTGACAACGCCGCCGCCACCCGCAACTGGTCGGCCACCGTACCGTCCGCACCGCCGACCTGACCCACGGTCTCCCGCACCGCCAGCCCCTGCGCGACCACCGCCCGATACCGCACCAGCACCGCCGTCAGCGACGCTGACCTCGCCTTGACCTGCTCCCGAAACACCGGAAGCAACCGCAACTGCTCGTCGAACGGCCCCACCAGCCGACGCACCGCATCCAAAGCATCAAGCTCGCCGCGGCGCTGCCGGTAGGCGTCCACCGCCCGGTCGGATGTCGCGACCTGCTCGAGATAGCCGTTGAGGCCATCCGCCGGGTCGACGACCAGCCCGCCGGCGAACTGCCGCTCCCGGTCGAGTTCGTGCAGCACCTCACCCACCGCGGCCGACACGGCCACCAGCGACTGCAGGCGGTCGGCACTGCGCGCCTGACGGCTCGTCGATGCCACACCCCACGAGGCGAAGACCAGAGTCGCCACCAACGGAATCAGCAGCAGGAGCGCAAGCCTCCGTGCAACAGGCACAACAGTCCTTCCTGGTTCGAGAGCTTGAACGGGCGTAGCCAAGGCACCGAAGCGGGCGGGGACCTTGCCACGTGAATCGGAAGCGGAGACCGTGTAGTGCCGGTACCGTTCCGGGCCGGTCTGTCGAGCTGGGTTGTTCCCGGTTCAGGTCACACTGGCGGCCCTGCCTGGTGGCCCTTCGGCAATCGATCCAGAACAGCGGGCCGTTGATGCCCTTGTGAACGTCGATGATTGCGTCGTCACCGAGCCAGAACCAGTACCACCGCGGCAGGCCACCATGAGCCCCCACCATGACAAGTTGGCCACAATCAGGCCGCAGGATTCCGGTGCTTCCGGCCGAAGTGCATCAGGGCAGGTACGCGAGCCCCATGAGACCTCGCGGAATGCCCAGCCTTTCGGCGATTCGTTCGAGCACGTCATAGGAGGTAACTCGTTGGCGCCCCTGGATCACCGCTCGGACCTGGTTCTCGGTCGTTCCGGTCGCCGCAGCGATCGTCGCCTGGCTCCATCCCCGTGATTTGAGGAAGCGGAATAGGGCGCCGATGTCGCGCTGACGGAGCAGGTCGGCAAGCGAGCGGCCCCCGAAGTTCCCGTCGATCCACCAGTTCGGATCAGCCTGGCTATGTGCCCGCCACACCGGGTACCCCGCAGACTGTGACTCGACCACAGCGGTGGTGGCACGGGTGTTCATGGCCATGGTGGTCAAGGCGCTCTCTCCTGAACGTGTGAGGTAATGCCAGCGCGTCAGCTTTTGCGAGCGGGCCGCTGGGATGACCAAGGTGCGCTTTCCCGGCGATCACCCTCGCCTCGCCATTCGATCGCTGATCGTGGGGATGCGGCCACCCCCGGTCAGGGACTGTCGCGGACGTCTCGGTGGGGTATAAACGTCCCTATGCGTCCCTCGCCAGGTCTCGACCTCTGATGCCGAACGAACGTCTGCGGGGAGCCGTGTCAGCAAAGGGGCTGACCACTGAGCGGTGCGCGGAGCTGCTTCGCGTCGACCCGAAGACGGTGGAGCGCTGGATCACCCGTGATCGCGTCCCGCACCGCGCACATCGCGTCGCGGCTGCAGATCTGTTGGGCGTAGACGAGACATACCTGTGGCCTTCGGTCGTGGACGATCCCAGGACGGTGTCCGCGGGGCGGGCCGAGATGGTCGAGTTCTATCCATCCCGGTCGGCGGTACCGCTGGAGCTATGGAGGTCGCTGATCCAGCAGGCGCGGGAGTCGGTCGACATCCTTGTCTACGCTGGGCTGTTCCTGCCTGAGCTCCACGACATCACCCAGCTCGGCGACCGGGCCCGCCGGGGCTGCCGGATACGGGTGCTACTGGCCGATCCGAACGGTGCTGCAGTACGCCGGCGCGGAGAGGAGGAGGGATTCGGGATTGGACTCGCCCACCGGGTGTTGCTGAGTCTGCGTTACTACGAGCCAATCTTGACCATCCCTGGCGTGCAGCTCCGGCTGCACGACACGACGTTGTACGCGTCCATCTTCCGAGTGGACGAAACCATGCTGGTTAACACCCACGTGTACGGATCCACTGCCGCCCACAACCCGGTGTTACATCTCCGGCGCGTACCTGGTGGCCGGGTCGTCGACCACTACCTCACCAGCTTCGACCGGGTCTGGACCCGGGCCAAGCCCACCTCGGACATCAATGCGGCGATAGCCGCGTTCGACGGGAGATGACGGATGCCACGCCGCGACTTCTTCAACGACCCTGACGCCCCCGAAACCAACAGCGTGGTGCCGTCGGTGGTCGCGGCGGTTCGTAACGAGCACGGCGATTTGTTGATGATCCACCGCACCGACAACAACCTGTGGGCTCTTCCTGGCGGTGGTCACGACATCGGTGAGTCGATCTCCGACACGGTAGTGCGGGAGGTGCGCGAGGAGACGGGCATTGAGGTGGAGGTCACGGGCCTGGTCGGCACGTACACCAACCCCCACCATGTGATGGCCTACGACGACGGTGAGGTGCGCCAGCAGTTCTCACTGTGCTTCACCGCCAGACCCGTCGGTGGGAATCTGACGACCTCCAGCGAGTCACATCAGGTCCGCTGGGTGGATCCCGCCGAACTCGACCAGTTGGACATCCACCCCTCAATGCGGCTGCGCATCGACCACGCCCTCGACGGTCGAACCGCGCCGTACATCGGCTGACGTCGGAGGGGCGTTTCCCGGTCCGGGGACGTCCCAAACCGTCTCGCCGAGCCGGTAGGGCGGCGGCCGGCTGTGCCGCTACGTTCGGAGGGTGTCTGACCTAACGGCCAACGCCAAGGACCTTGCTGCCGGTCTGCTCGGCTCCCCACAGATGGCCCGGCGCTGGGCCCACGTCCAAGGTGTCGGCCAGCGGGCCACGGAACTGACGAGCACGGTGGCGCCGGCCGATCGCGACCTGCTGGTGGCAGCCGCCTGGCTGCACGATGTCGGTTATGCGCCGGACCTCGTAGACACCGGCCTTCACTCACTCGACGGTGCCCGATACCTGCGACGTAACGGCTACCCGCTGCGGCTAGTCGGGCTGGTCGCCCATCACACCTGCGCCCGCATCGAAGCGGCCGAGCGCGGCCTAGCGGACCAACTCGCGGCCTTTCCGATCGAGGAGGGACCCCTGATGGACGCGCTCGTCACCGCCGACCTCACGGTCGGACCGCAGGGACAACGTCTCGATGTCGCCGAGCGTATCGAGGAAATCCTCCACCGGTATCCTCCGCAGAGCCCCGTTCACCGGGCGATCCAGCGAGCAGAGCCGCTTCTCATGGCGCACGTCCGCCGAACACTGGATCGGCTCGACGTCGACGAGCAACCCGCTCCATGACATTCGAAGTGAGACTGGTTGCCTCCAGCCCCATAACCGGCATCGCCGACGCCTGGAGGTGGAACGGCTGTCCCGGTGGCCCGGCTCTGACTATCCGACCGTCAAGCCGGCCCGAAAGGTCAGAGAATGCGCCACTGGACGAGTTCCTGGTCGCCCCGTCTGAGGGCACTGATGCGGCGAAGCACCTCGGCCCCGGCATTCGTGCCGGGACGGGACTTGCGGGCGTTAGTGGCGATCATCTGTAGTTCGCGGAGTTGGCACAACTCCCCGAAGCCGCGCCACGAGGTGACATCCCAGCCGTATGCGGCGGTGAAGTCAGCGAAGGCGGCAGGGCCCGGTGGGGTAAACCGGCGACAGTGCACAGCGACGGTGGCCAGGTCCCATTCCCGCGGACCGACGGCGGCACCGTCCCAGTCGGAAAGTACTGGCGTGCCGTCGAAGCGGCGCAGTGCGTTGCGGGTCTGGGGATCGGACTGGATCAGGCTCGCGCCCCGGGGAAAGCTCATCTCGCGCCAGCTGGTGGCAAGCGGTTCGAGACGTTTCAGCAGCAGGTGACGGTCCTCCGCGGTGAGGATCGTAGACCTTTGCACTGACCGCCGGATGTTGTCCACCGGCTCCAAGGTCGGCAGGCTCACCGGAGGAGCTGGCAGGGTGTGCAACTGCCGGAGCAGAGTGCCCAGCTCCGCCATGGTGACTGGAGTGTCGTTCGCTGGATCGAGCCGCTGCCAGACGGTCACGGCATGCTCGCCCACCAGCAGGGGTTGTGACAGGCGCGAGCTGAGGCCAACAGTCGGGAACCCCTGACCAACCAGCCACCGCACGACGGCCACCACGGCGGTCATTCGCTCTACGCCGAATTCCGCCGGAGCGATCTTGACCACCACGTCGCCGACCGCGTACACCGCGTTCGTGTGATGCCGGATCAGGACAGCGTCGGCGTCGGACAACTCCAGGCGACGACACACCTCGGCGAGCGCCGGACGTGTTCGCGCTTCGACGAACATGAGGCCCCTAGGGATCGAGCGCGGCAGTTCCGGCAGCAAGCGTACGGGCGCGCTCCCGGCAGGCTCGCACATAGTCCGTCAACTCGGTGGTCTCGCTGCCGCGATGTCTCGCCGGAATCGCCGAGACCACGTCGCTAGCCCTCGTCAGGACGATCTCCGTGCGCTGCGCCTCGGGCAGGGTGGCGATAGCGTCGAGCGCCGAAGCTGCGGCCTCTGCCGTTCGCCGGTTATGAACCAGGCACATCGATCGGTCAAGCGCGAGGAGAGCGGGATCAATCGGCACCGAAGGCGACGGCCCGTAGAGGCGCAGTGCCTCGTCCTGCACCTGGTAGGCCTCGCTCGTGTCGCCCAGCCAGGTACTCGCTCCAGAGAGGTAGAACAACATGCGCTTCATCGGAAAGCGGAAGGCCGTGTCACTGTCATCATCGCCGACCTGCTCGAACAACTGCCGGGCCTGGAGGATCGCCTGCCGCGCCTGCTCGGCCGACCCGAGCCGGGCCAGCGCCCGGGCGCGTCCCGCCGCAGCAAGCGCCGCCGAGGACGACGGCGTGGCGGTGACCGCCAGCGCTGCCTCCGCCAGAACGACCGTCTGCCAGGGGTCACCGAAGTAGTAGGGCAGCATCGCCGCCTGGGCGCGGACCAGCACCCGTAGCCGGCTGTCCGAGCTGTCATCTGCCGCGTGGATCGCTGTCCGATACCACAGGCGTGCCTCGCCGACGCTTCCGAGCCGCATGAGCGCGTCGGCACACATGGTCGCCAACAGAGCCGCCGTGCCGGAGAGCCGCGCCTGAACCGCCGCCGGCTGTCTACGCCAGGACAGAGTCTGCACCTCGACACACTCGGCGGCCAGCCGCGACAGCATCACCCCAGGCGGGGCTGCCGGATAGATCCGCATGTGCTCGCCGGCCGCTTCCTCAATCAGATCGAGTTGTCGCGGAGCGACGGTCGATGAGGCGAGCGCCTCGTCCAGCCCGGTACGAAGCCGGGCGAGCGCGGTGATCACTTCATCGGGCCGGCCTCCTGCTGGTCGCCCGACTGGTGGGAAGTCCGCTGAACCTTCCACCTCCCGGTCAATCGAGGGCCTCGCACCCGTCCCGTCCTGGCCCAAGCCCATCCAGACTCGGGGAACACCTAGTCCGACCGCGATGCGTTCCAGGACGTCGTAAGCCGTTACCTGACGCTTGCCCTTGGTGATCTCGGCGGCTCGATTCGGGGACACGCCGACCAACGCGGCGATGGTGCCGTAGGAGACCCCACGGGCATGCAGGAATCGGAACGTGGCGGCGACGTCACGGCGCTCCAGGAAATCGCGGATCGGTCGACCCTCCCAGACACCCGACGTCCACCAAGACGGATCGACCTGGACGCCCACGACAACCTCCCGCCGAACTGAACGGCCCTGATCGATATGTCATCACTTAATGTCGCTGGCGACAAGTCGGTTCGGCGCCTTACTGAAAGCGCCGGTGCCTCAAATGATCCTCGCCGCAGCGGTGACCGCTACCCCATCGTGGCCCCCCACCATGGGGGTCGACAGCGAGCCCTGTTTTCGAGAGACTTGAGCGGCTCCCGCCGATGGACAAGGAGCGGCATGGTGAGACGTGTTGCATCAGACTGGTGCCGAGGCAATTCCCAGAACTGTCAGGCTTAATTCCGCGGGTCGCCCAGCTTAACTGCGCGAGGGGACCGCCGGCGTAAGGCAACGGCTACCGCGACCGCGCAATCTCGCCGGCCGCCTGCGGCACCCACGTCGGGGTGAAACTGCCGATCCTTAGAGATCGACGCAAGCAAGGGGTCTGGTTGTCAGGCAGGCCTCGTCGGAGGCCCGAGGAGTTCCGCCGACCACGATGCATGCGGGACTTGGTCCACGATTCGAAGGCAGGTTCGGATGCCTATAGCGACGCCCAAGACCAAGCTGGAGATGGATGAGGTAGCCAGGCTGGCTGCTCGTTATGGGGTACCAGTCGAGGATGCTGTGCTGATCGCGCTGAACCTATACGGAATCTCCTCGGATAACTGTCAGCACCGAGCTCGAGTGGGCGTAACAATTGCCTCGATGTCGAGGGTTTCATGGAAGGTGATCGTGCCGCTGAACGCGGCAGGGTCGCCGTTCCGTCTTGTGGATCACGATCTGCACTTGGGACAGCAGTGTATTGGTACTGTCCAGCGGATCGATGCCGACGAGGCGGTTGGAGGCTACTTCCGCGATGGCGGCAGGGCCGCGACGTTGAACCCGAACGCCCGAAGCCGCTGTGTTGGCTGCGCGTTCTGCCCGAACACGCTGGAAGCCGCCGCCGACCCACGTCTCTCGGAGGAGCGGGAGCTCACCGAACTGCTCGTGGCGATGGTTGAGCAGCACCCGCGCCGGAACTTGAGCGAACTCCGCGAGGTGACTGTCTCGACCGGGTGCTTCGAGCGGGAAGACGCCGCCGTTGCTCATCTGGTAGGCCTGCGGACCGCGCTCGACCTGCAGGGTATCGACGCCCGGATCGGCTTCCTGACGTCGGTCATCCAGTCAGACATCGCCTTTGCCGATCTCGCCGCTCGCGTCGCGCCGTTCGTGCTGCGGTTGACCGCAGAGTGCTTCACCCGGCGTGACCTGCTGTTAAAGACGAGTAAGGCACGGCTCCGGCGGGCCGACATGCCCGACCTGCTCCGTCGGGCCAGCCAGGC
This sequence comes from Micromonospora sp. NPDC048170, assembly GCF_040652795.1. Classification (NCBI taxonomy): domain Bacteria; kingdom Bacillati; phylum Actinomycetota; class Actinomycetes; order Micromonosporales; family Micromonosporaceae; genus Micromonospora; species Micromonospora sp. NPDC048170. The sequence continues at coordinate 711,597 of NZ_JBEZMR010000001.1, read as the reverse complement.
GGGACTCGGCACCTCGTTCACCTACATCGTGGGCCTCGACCCGCTCACCGAACTGCGGGCCGGTGTGGCCGCACTCGGCGAACACGTGACCGAGTTTCCCAACTTCCAGGTGTATCAGGCCCACAACTCGATCATGGCGGGTTTGCGGACGCCGGGCGCCGAGCAGCTGGAGTTCTATCTGCAAGCCAGGGCATCGATCGAACAGATTCTGGGTGGACGTGGGTTGCGGCCGCAGGCGTGGGAGTGCTACCGGCCGTTGTGGTACTTCACCTTTGCTGGTGAACGACTGGTGAGAGTCTGAAGTGTCGGTGGATCTCGCCCATCTTGCGGATGCCCTTTGGCGGGCGCTCACGTACCTTTCGGTTGCGCAGCTTCACCTTCGGTCGAACGTGCTCGCTGTCGACTGCCTTGACGAGTCCGACGTTAAGCCGCGTCCGGCAGGTCATTGGGGCACAGTACCCGGCACGGCATGGGTGCTAGCGCATGCCGGGCTCGCCGCAGGCTGCGGCATCGGTGTGCAGTTAGTTCCAGTTCTGGGCGCCGGCCATGCTGGTGTCGTCCAGCGTGCATTGGCCTGGATGACCGGCGACATCGCCAAGATGGATCCACGGTACGGGCGCGACGCTGATGGGCTGGCGGCGCTGGCTTCGGCGTTTCCGGACGGAGACGCGCTCGGCTCGGAGGTACATCCCGAGTTGCCGGCCGGTGCGTATATGGGCGGGTGGCTCGGCGGCGCGTTCGCCTTCGCCCAGGGCATGGCGCTGGACCACCCGAACCGGGTCGTCGTGCCGATCATCGGTGACGGTGAATGCGAGACGCCATCCGCGGCTGCGTCCTGGCTAGCACACCGCGCGCTATCCGACAGCAAGGTGCTACCGGTCGTTCATCTCAACGGCCATCGAATGGGCGGCCCGTCGCTGCTGGGTGGCATGAGCGACGAGGAGGTGAGCGCTTACGCACGCGGTCTGGGCTGGGAGCCGGTCGTCGTAGAAGTTGGAACAGGCGGCGGGTTGGACGAGCATGCCGAGTTCCACCGTGTCCTCGTGTCCGGCGTCGAGGCAACCGCCAACGGAGCACAGCGTGTGGTGTTCCTACGCTGCGTGAAGGGCTGGTCCGGCCCCATTGGGGAGCACAAGACACCGTTCACCAACCTCATTGGCGATCCCTGTCAGATGGCGGCGCTGCGTGCCTGGCTGTCGTCCTACCGGCCCAGCGAACTCTTCGACGCCGACGCGCATCCCCTTGGTGCGCTCGCGTCCGCGCTGGATCTCATTGACGTTGGCAGCGTAGTACCGGACGCCCCGCCGTTGCCTCCGCCGGCACCGGCAACGGGCCGGGGTTTCGCAACGGAGGTAACCGCGGTTCTGCGGGCGCACGCCGCAACCGGCGACCTCAAGGTCTTCAGCCCGGACGAACTGCGGTCGAACCGGCTCGGAGACCTGCGGGACGAAGCTTGGGCGCATGAGGTGCTTGCTGAGGAAGTGCTCCTCGGCTGGGTTGCCGGGTGGACGGCGACAGGCCATCGCGGCCTGATTATCTCGTACGAGGCATTCGCTCCGCTGTTGCTGACCGGACTGGTCGGGCAGCTCAAGCAACGGCGGCTAATCAAGCATGCCTTGCCGAGCATCAACCTGCTGTTGACCTCGTATGGCTGGCACAACGTGTACAGCCACGGAGACCCTTCCCTGATCACGGCGCTGTTAGGGACGGGCGACCCGGCCGTACGCGTTTTCACACCCGCCGACTCAGGCCGGGTCGCTGTCGCGCTCGATGAGGCGTTGCGGTCAACAGGGCGCGTCAACGTCATCGTCGCTGGCAAGCACACCACCATGACCCACCCCCGGGAGACGATCGATGAGGAGCGTCACTGCGGCTTGGCGGTCTGGCGCCACCTGAGCGACCCAGGCGAGCCAGACCTGACGCTGGTGTGCGCCGGCGATCTGGCCGCGGCAGTGGTCACGGACGCCGTGGTGGGGATCCGCAGCTGCTCTGGCTGTCGGATCCGGGTGGTCAACGTCCACGACCTGACGGCGCTTGCAGACCCGGACCTGCATCACTATTTCGGAACTCACGCCGCCGTCCTCATCGTGACGCTCGGGCACCCGGCCGCGATCTGGGGGCTGCTCGGCGGTCGGCTGAACCGCGACGTCGACGTGATCGGCTGGACCGAGCCACCGATCCCGATGCCACAGGAGAGGTTGGCGGCGCACGCCGGGTTCGATGTCGCCGGCGTTACCTCGGCGTCCGAGGCACTGCTAGCCAAGCGGAAGCGCTGATGGTAGCCAGGATTGCCGCTGTCCGCGTCGTCACCACCGAAGCCGGGTTGGGCGAGGACGCCACGTTCGTTGCCCTTCACGCGGCCGGGGCAATCGGCTGGTACGGGCCGGTGACGGCGGAGATTGGACGGTACGTGGAGGCTGTCCTGGCGCTGCCAGCCCTCGGCGAGCCGGTGTACGACCATCCGAGACTTCATGCGGCCCTGTGTAGGGCGATCCGGGCCGACACCAGCGTGGTGGCATCGTGGGCCGTCGGTGCAGTGGATTGCGCTGCTTGGGACCTGCATAGCCAACTTGCCCAAGTCCCTATCGCTGACCTGCTTGCAGCGACACCGCAGCGGCGGGTGTCGCTCTACGCCTCATGGCTGAGCCTCGACGTAACAAATGGCATACCCGTCGCGGCTGTCGAGCGCGTCAACCGCGAGGGATGGCAATTTACGAAGTGGGGCTTGCGCAAGAATCCAGCAACCGACGACCGCACGGCGGAGGCCGTCCGGCTTGCTGCGACGGCACGGGCCATGGAGGCAGCGCTTAGGCAGGAAGCCGCATTCGACGCCGTCTTCACCTGGGATCCCGAATTCGCCTTCCTGTTCCTCGATGAGCTGGACCCAGCTTCGGTGCGCTGGCTGGAGGACCCACTACCACAATGTGATCTTAAAAGGTATGAGGCATTGGCGATGAGCATCCCGTTGGCCGTCGGCGAACGGCTTCTCTTGCATGCCGATGCTGCGGCGATTCTCCGACTCAAGCTACAGGCGTTCACACTTGACGTGGTGGCGTGCGGCGGACTCACACGCGCGGTCGACCTGGTGACCGCGGCGCAAATGCTCGGTGTGCCGGTCTACCCGCACGGCCGCTCTTTTGTTCCGGCCGTTCACCTCGCCGCTGCCTATCCGGACGCGATCGCCGCAGTCGAGTACCGGTTGCAGTGGGAACCGGTTCGGCAGCAGAGGTATGCACAGCCTTGGCTGCCCGCACACGGAGTGATCACCGTTCCCAGGTCTCCGGGCTTGGGCGCCACGCCGAGGAGCTGCTGATGCCCGAAACCATTCAGCGCCTACCCATCACCGGGACCGTCGCAGCGGACTCGAACGGCACGTTGCTCGTGCTGTCCGAACGACTCGACGGACACGACACCTTCCTGACAGGCCAGCTCCAACTCCCCGACGCTCGGCCGGTACAGGTGCAGATCTTGAGCTTCGACGACGTTACCGTCCTGCGCCTGCGCGACCCATCGCACGCACCTCCCGCCGGACCGTGGGCCGGCATCCTGCACCTACCGCACGGCTGGCGCACCCGGTCGATACCCGACGACCTGGTGAACGCAGTCCGTGCCGCGCGCCGTGACCTAACCGTCCTAGACGAGGCCGAGCGCCGCTACGCGCTCACATTCCTCGCCGAGGCAAGCAACCCGGCGATCCGGCAGGCCAGAATCGACGCGATTGTCACTGCCCTGCCAGCAGTGGATAGTGCCTCGTGACACGGCTACTGCTAAGCATCGATGTCGGTGGGACCCTTTGCCAGCTCGAAGGACCCACACTGGCCACGATCTTGGCGAAGGCTTCGCCGCTCAGGCCCGACGACGCGCGCTCGGTCATCCGCCAGCAGCTGTACACCCGAGCCTCGATCGATGCCGCAGTCATTGCGGAGGTCTGCGATGCGCTTCAGATCCCCGTGAGCGCCTTCCCGACACCCACCAAGTCGCCGCCGGCGCAGCTGCTGCCAGGGGCAGGAGCTGCGCTGCGGACTATGAGGCGGCACGCCACCATCGTCACGTTGTCGAATGCGAGCTGTCTGGAGGCCGATACTGACCGTTTGCGAACCCTGCTGTCTCCGTGGGTGATCGAGTACTTCCCCTCCTGTCGGACCGGCTACGCCAAACCCGATCCAGCCGCTTTCCATTGCGTGGCCACCGCGTGCCAAAGCAGCCCTGCGAATATGGTGCACATCGGCGACGACTGGGATTGCGACGTCATCGGTGCCCGAACTGCCGGGATAACCGTCATCTGGGTGTCGAACGGACGACCAGTACCCCAGCCCGAACGGCTCGACGACGTTGGCCTGCTCGTGGCAGCTGATCTCACCGCCGCCAGCCAGCATCTCACCGAACTCGCTACACGGAGATGATCATGAGTCTGTTTCACGGAACCGTCGGCTTCTACCGGCAGTACCGGCCCGGCATCCCGGCGACCGTGGCCGACGTGTTGGATGCCGCGGTCCCTACCGGTGAGCCGCGGCGCCTACTCGACGTAGGCACCGGCACCGGCCTCGTGGTGGAGGCTCTGCTTGGCCGTTTCGATGACATCATCGCCATCGACAACGATCCAGATATGCTCGCCGCTGCCGAAGACGCGCTCCGCCCGCAGCTACCCGCCGACGCTCAGCTGCGGCTGCAGGAGGTCACGGCGGAGGAGTTCACGCCACCGGCGGGATGGCAGGCCGAACTGGTGACGATCTGCCGAGCGTTCCACTGGCTCGACCAGGCCGCGATCCTGACCCAATTGGACGCGCAGGTCAGTCCGGACGGCGCGGTCGCGATCTTCGGCGACAACAGTTTCTGGACCGCTACCAGCGACTGGAAGGCCGCAATCCGCGCGGTCATCCAGGACTTCCTCGGCGAGCAGCGTCGCGCTGGCGAACGCACGTTCCAGCATCACAACCGCCCGTACAGCGAGATCATGCGTGAGTCGCCGTTCAGCCAGGTCGAGGAGCACACTGTGCCCGTCAACCGGACCTGGACCGCCGACAGCATCCTCGGGTACCTGCACTCCACCTCGTTCGCCGCGCCACAACTGTTTGGCGACCGACTCGGCGAGTTCGACAGCGCTGTCCGTGCCACCCTTGCCCGATACAGCGACACCGACACCTTCGCCGAGGACAACGAGTTCCTCATCCGCATCGGCCGGCGAGATCGGGCATGAACCGTTGGTACGGATCGCTCCCGGCGCCGGAGATCGCCACGCAGCTAACTGAGAGATCTGTCCTGTGTCTGCCGATCGGCTCATATGAACAGCACGGCCCGCACTTGCCCCTGCACACCGACACCGTCATCGCCACGCAGTTCACCAACCGCCTCATCGACCGCTACGGCAACCAACACGACCTCTGGGCGCTCCCCGCGCTGCCGTACGGCCTATCCATGGAGCATTCGTGGGCGCTCGGCACCGTCTCCCTCAGGATCGGCGCACTTGCGACCTTGCTCAATGCCATCGTTGGTGAGTTCGCGCGAGCCACCCCAGCCCGTCGGCTGCTCATCGTCAACGGGCACGGCGGCAACCGCGGCGTACTCGAGGCAGTTGGTTACGAACTGCAGGCCACGCATCAGGTGCGGGTCTGCATCATCCACCCCAGCTCACTCTCCACCGCACATGCGACGTCGACCCCGCCGGAGATTCACGCCGGCGTGAAAGAAACCAGCATCATGCTGACCCTCGCCCCCAACGACGTGCACCTGAATCGACTACCCGAGACGTTCGCCGCCGACCCAGCCCACCGCGACGAAACCCAGCGACTCATCCGCGACCGCGGAACCACGTGGCCGTGGAGTTCGGGCGACGACCGCATCGCCAGCCTCGGCATCATTGGCGGTGACCCACGGCTGGCCTCCGCCGAACTGGGGGAAGCCATCATCACCAGCGCCCTGGACGCATCCGATCAGGTTCTACAACATCTGTAGTCCGTCAATGATGGGAAACGACCATGCCCCTCACCGCTGACGATCTGTCCACCTTCACCACCAAGGGAATGGTCGTCAAACGCAACTTCGTTCCGGCGCACTTGATCGACTGCGCGACGGCGCTGGTAACCGACTGGTACCGCACCGACTTAGATCAACGCCGGCTCGCCGAGTTCACGCAGCGGACCTTCGCCCCGCACCTTAGCGACCATCGGGACTTGCGCGCGCTGTTTGCTCAGTCCGGTGTGGCCGGGCTCGCAGGCGAACTCCTCGGCGACGTGGCACCGGTGACCACTACGCAGATCCAGATCCGCGTTCCGGAACGCGACCTCGGCCAGGCACAACCCGAAAAGGCCATGCACGTGGACGGCGTCGCTTGCCCACACCTTGACCCCGCCGAACTGCGCACCTTCTCGCTTCTCGTGGGTGTCGTGCTTTCCGACATCAGCGACCCGGCCGGTGGCGCCCTGCGTTACGTCATCGGCGGACACCTGCGGATGGCGAAGTGGTTCCGGACCCAATGGTCGCTGGGCGTCACCGCCCAAGTGCCCCCGCACATCGATGCCGAGCAGGGTACCCCGCTACTCGGCGAGCCGGGTGATGTACTGCTGATGCACCACTTAGTCCCCCACGCCGTTGGCCGGAACTTGACCGCTGCGCCGCGGATCATGGCCTATTTCCGCGTATCCCACGTCAACCATGCTAGCCACCGTCTCGCCGCGCTTCGCGACCCGTGGCTGGACTTCCCGCCACTCGCCGAACGAGTGCGATAGCCGATCCCGACACCCATGGACCATCTGTTGGCGCGCCTCAGGTGGCCGCCGGCCTCTGCCGGCGCGATCGTGCATTCGCCTCCGGTCCCGGCTCGGCGTGTCCCAGGCCAGTACGCCTATGCCCCGACTGGCCGGCGCGACGCCGTTCGGCAGAACCAGATTGGTGCAAAGCAAAGCAGCATGTCACCCCGAGGCTTGAAGGGCTGATGTCGTGAAATTGATCCGACCCGACGAACTCCCGCTGGCGATTGAAGCACTCGAAGCTGGCGAACTTGTCATTGTCCCAACTCGACGTTGGTACATGATTTGCGCCAACGCGCGCGACCACGACGCCTGCGCGCGCATCTACGCTGGCAAGGGCCGACCACGAGCGAAGTCGTTGGCCTACATACTGCCATCGCTCGTCGCAGCCGACGAGCTGTTCATTATGACGCCGGCCGCGATCCAACTCGCCACGGCCTTCTGGCCCGGAGACTTGGCCATGATCCTCCGTTGGCGAGACTCGGAATGCGCTGAGCAGCACCAGCCCGTCGGCGTGCCTAACGCTCTCGTGACCCTCGACCCTGGCGTGCTCGGTCAACTTGCCGGACGAAGCCGCGTTCCCATCGCCGCCACGACGGCCAACCTTTCCGACCCGACCAAGACGTTAGGCCCAGCGATCACCGCAGCGGAGGTTGAAGGGTTTGTAGCGGAGTCCGAGCTCAGCGTCGCGTATTGCATCGACAGTGGCATCAGCCCACTGGGCAATCACCTAACTATCGTCGACTGCACCGAACCGCAGGCGAAGATCACGAGATCGGGGGTTGTCCACGACCGCGCCGTCAATACAGCCATCGCGGCTGCTTCTTGAAACCTGCCTCATGTCAAGAAGTGAGCAGATTCGCGCGGCTTCTGAGGAGCCACACGTTCGGGGCGAGGAAACGCATGGACGCCACTGACCAGAGCTCCGGCTGGCGGTCCTCACCGACGCTGACAACACGCAGGCCGCAGTCGTCGCGCTGCTGGCCGAGGTCGCGAAGTACGGCCCCGCGCAGGTGCGTCCCCGGCCAGGACTCATCAAAGCCATTCGCCCGCCCGCCTCGACCCGGGAGTTCCAGCATGCGCAGCCATGACCTCACGCTCGGACGGATGATCGGCGTCACCTTCGATCATGGCGAGGACTTTTTCGCCGCCCTCGCCGACGCCTGTCGCGTCAACGGCATCCGGCACGGCTACATCCCTGTCTTCATCGCCGGGTTCGGCACGGTCGAGATCGTCGGCACCTGCCAGCGTCTGGACGACCCCCAAGCCCCGGTCTGGGACCGGGTGCACCTGACCAACGTTGAAGCGTTCGGTGGCGGCACTATCGCCTACGACGACGCCCACGACCGGATCGCGCCCCACATCCACGTCAGCGTCGGACTCAAGGAGCACAGCGCGACCGGCCACACCAGTCACCTGCTCGCCGCGACGATCCAGTTCCTCACCGAAATGCTGATCATCGAGGTCGCTGCGCCCGTCATGCGTCGTATCCCCGAGGCGAGCCTCTACGACGTGCCGCTGTTGCATATCGGCGACAACTGAGAGGCCAGTGGTATCCACGCCTGCCACCAGAGGTGGAATCTGGACCGGAAGCCGCTCAAGCGACTTGTTCGCATCGCGGTGGCTGTCTGCGGTGCCGACCGCCTCGCCGGTGTCTGGTGGCCTCGCGAGGAGCCCGGTAGGTTCAGGCATCGAGCACTTTCATTACCGTCGATTGGGGCGCCGGCCACGTGTCGCAGATCGAGAAGATCACCGGTGAGCTCCGCGCGTTGATGACCGGGGTCGAACGCGCGCAGGGGTTGGCAGCCGCCGCTGACAGTCAGGCGCAGGAGGTGGCGTTGCGGGCCGCGGGCGCGGGCTTCGTGGCCGTGGCGGCGGGTGTGGCGCGGGTGCGCAACGCGATCACGAGCATCCAGGGCGGCCTGGGAAGTCTCGCCGGTTCGATCGGTGAAGCGACGAAGGCCACCGCGGCGGTCCCGAACGAGGCCACCCCGCAGGAGACGATCGCCGGGCTGGCGCCCGTGCAGAGCGCCGTGGACGCCGCTCGTGACGCGGCGACCGGGGCCATCACCGGAGTCGGTGAGGCGCAGCAACTCGTCGCCATGGTCCTGCAGGGCGGGCAGCCCGGGCCGCTGCTGCAGGCCCTGGAGGCCATCAAGCAGGTCCTGGTGCTGGTCGTTCAGCGCACCGGCGGGACCCGGCAGGCCGTTGAGGCGGCGATCGCGCAGGCCCGGCAGTTGGGGTCGTCGGGAAACTGACAGGGGCTGGCGGTCATCCACCGGCCAGCCCTACCCCTTCCGAGCACGGTGACCCGCCGTCGACACCTCATGCCGCCGGCGACGCCACATCCGCTGACCACGGCCACGGCACGCCCTGGACCAGACAGCCAACCGGAGCCCCGGGCGGGACGCCGACCGGTCCGAGAACCAGAATTCCACCCCGGTTGGACGACGAAGGGCGGCGTCCGTTGGAGCTCGAGAACGAATGCGCCGATATAGTCGCCAGCAAGAGCTACCGGGTCCACCAGAACCCCACCAGGCAGGAGATCGCCGACGCCCGGCTCCGTACCGGCGACTCGGGCAACCCGAACAAAGACCCGGATTACCTGATCGAGGGTCATGTGTTCGACTGCTATTCGCCCACTCTCGGCAAGCCGGTGCGGGGCGTCTGGAGCGAGGTCCGCGCCAAGGTCGACAAGGAGCAGACCCAACGTGTGGTGCTGAACCTGCACGACTGGCACGGAGACCTCGCGGCCCTGCGGAGGCAGTTCGACACCTGGCCCGTCGAGAGGCTGAAAGAACTCGTCGCGGTAACGCCGAGCGGCGCGATCGTGCAGATCGTCCGTCGAGACTGAGGAGAGGCGCAGAGATGGCTGTCGAGTTCAGGTTGACCCTGGCGGGTGACCTGCCCCTGGACCACGTGGCTGATCTCGTGGCGGTGGACGCCGCCGAGAAGCCCAGGCCGAGCGGCACCAACCCGCGGCTGTTCAGTGCTCGCCTCTACGACACCCGCGGGTACGCGCTGACCGTCTCTTCAGGGAGCCAGGGTTATTTCGATGCCGAGGCCGACGACGGTGCCCGCTGGGAGTGGGAGCCGGAGACGTACGTCGACATCGACTTCTCCATGCGGGCAGACGACGTGGTCGACAAGGGCATCCCGAACATGATGAAGGCCGTGGCCCGGGTGTTGGCCGCCCGGCAGGAGGACGCGGCGCTGGTCCAGAACGGAAACTGGCTCCTGCTGACCCGTGTCGGGGGCGAACTCCGCAGACACCGGCCTACCTGGTGGAGCCACTACGGCATAGGCGACCTCATCATCACCCAATGAACCAGCCGAGCGCGGGTGACCCGCTGACGAACGACGCGGCTTCGACCCGTCGTCCGTGGGCGACGTCGACGTCGTCTTCCTCGACCCGACGGACCTGACCGCGACAACGACGACCAGCCATCGCGCGGCTGATCGCGACCTGGCCGGAATCCCCCGTGGGAGGCGGCGCCCAGCCGGGGGAGCGGGCAGCCCCACATGATCTTCGATGATGTGCGCGGTGTGTGCTCTCCAGCGGATGCCAACCCGGGTGAACCGGTGCCAACACGGGTCACCGTGGCCGACCGCCGGTCGCAACCCGGGGTTCGCGTGCTCGGGGTGTGCTCCTGGGCTGCGACAACACGGGTCCGGGGAACGTGGGTGAACGTGGGGCACTCCCTGCCACCCCAGGTGAACCCCCAGGTCGCTAGACTAGGCGCTCGCGCCCTCGTAGCTCAGGGGATAGAGCATCGGTTTCCTAAACCGTGTGTCGCAGGTTCGAATCCTGCCGGGGGCACCTCGAAGAGCAGCCAGAAAGCCGCCTGAGCTGGTAATGCGCACAGCTCTCGATTGGCCGGCGTGTGCGGCCGTAGGCCACCGGAAGCGGGCCGTTTGTCGCAGGTTGCGGAAGATGCACGGAATGATCTTGAGGCTGTCTGCCCAGGTCGATGGGATGCCGGGGGCAAGATCCGGGATGGCGACCTTTATGCGGGCCAGTCCATGCCGGTCAACGCCCAGACTGACGAACTGACCACCCCAGCCTCGCTCGACGAATCCGAGCCAGCATGCAGGCCCGAAGTCAGGCCCGTCCCGCCTACCTCGAAGAGGACGACACGCCTGCCGCCGCCTGAGACGCGGGAGTCGGCTCACACACGTCCGGAACGGCCGGCTGCCGGCATGCCCAGTCCAGGCGATAGGTGCCCGAATACCCTGGCGCTGGCATCTTTCGCAGTGGTGCTTGCGGTACACCCCACGCTGACGGGCCGCCGGTTCAGGTCACCAGCCTGGCGATGGCGCTCCCTGCCGGCGGGCGGCCTCGACCAGCCGCACCAGGTACGCCGCCGCCGTCTTGACCTGCCTGGTGTCGCCGGGCAGGATCAGGCTGCCCACGTGGGCACCCCAACCGGGCGAGACGTTGTACTTTGTGCCGTTGATCGTCAGCGCGACGGCTTGGCCCCTCGTGAAGCGGACCGGCGCGACCGTGATGGCGGCCAGCGGTGCGTGGTCAATCAGTTGCCGGTTGCTTCCCAGCAGGCGGAGCACGCCCTGCTCGACAACCACGTAACCGTGTTGGGCCAATGGGAGCAGCCCTCGCCCGATTTGCACCTGATCGAAGAGGATGGGTTCGTTCGTCGTCACCGTACTGCGCCCCCTCGGAAGGTCCACGGCACCGGCAATACTTGCGATCTTGCCTCATCTTCACAACGGTGCCACCTGACGCAGGCGTTGCCGCCAGCCGAAGCATCTGGTGAGACGCGAGTGTCAAGCATCTCCCGTGACAACACGCCGGTTGCGTCCACGGAAGCGGTGTTCGACTTGCCCGTGATAGGCGTGTTGCGTAGATAGGAGACGGTCCTCGCGTGATCCTTCAAGACGACCAAGTCAGAGAAGGAAGAGGACCGCGAGGCCCGGAGCCGCAGGGAACCTCAGGCGCTTCACGCGCGTCGGTAAGGGCATGAAGCTGCGCGCCGCGATCGTGCTGGCCCTGATTACCCTCAGCCTCGGCGTCGTCGTGCTGGGTTCACCGGTGGAGCCCGCCTGGGCCTGCTCGTGCGCCTTCGGCCCCGCCGAGCAGGACGAGCGGGCCGACGTCATCGTCGTCGGCGCGGTCACCGAGGTGACGGACTCGGCGGTCCGACTCGCCGTCGAGTCGGTCGAGAAGGGCAGTGTCGGGCGAGAGGCCACGCTCAGGCTGCGAGTGAGCCGCGTCGAGGAAAGTTGCGGCTATGCCTTTCAAACCGGCACCCGGTACCGGGTGAATTCCATCAACGGAACCACCGGGTTGTGCACCGGGGTCCGCGAGTTGCCGGCAACGGCGTCCGCGCCCGCAGCGGCGCCGACGCTTGTCACGGCCGCACCCGAGCCCGCGCGGGTGCCGGGCTGGTGGCTGGTGGCGAGTGCGACGTTGACAGTGCTTGTCGCCGGACTGGTGGCCGCGGCCCTGCGGCGGCGTCGGGCCGGCTAGTCAGGGCGCGCCGCCCAGCCGGACCTCGCGACCAAACGCCACGATGCCCGTTGCGATGCGGGGGGAGGTGATCAGGTGGCTGGTGTCCGTCGCCCGTTACGCGGCGGACGCCGCCGGGGGCGCCATCGCGATCGACCGGTACGACCCGTTGAGGTACAGCAGCGGTGCCTTGGCGGGGTGCAGGGCGCCGTAGGACACCGCCTCCCCGATGACCACCGAGTGGTCGCCCTGGTCGGAGAGGTCGCGTACCCGGCAGTCGAAGTAGGCCAGGCCCTCGCTGAACACGAGGCAGCCCGTGGCCGGCGCCCGGTGCACCCGGACGCCGGCGAACGCCGCCGCGCCGGAGGGGCGCCGGGCGTCGGCGAACCAACGGGCGGCGTCCCGCTGGTCCGCCGCCAGCACGGTGACCGCGAAGATGCCGGAGTCGCGGATCTGGGTGAGCAGTCGACTCCGGTGCTTCAGGCAGGTCAGGACCAGGGTGGGGTGCAGCGAGACGGTGGTGAACGAGTTGACCGTCATCGCCAGCGGGATGTCGTCGTACACGCTGCTGACGATGCCGACGCCGGTGGCGAACGCACCAGCGGTACGACGGAACTCCACTGCCCGGTCCTGGCTCGTCATGGTGTCAGTCCTGACCCCAGACCAGGCAGAACGGGTGCCCCGCCGGGTCGGCGTAGACCCGGAAGCCGTGGTTGCGGCTCCCGCCGCCGCGCAGCCGGGTCGCCCCGAGCCGGAGCACCGCCTGCTCGGCCTCCTGGATGTCGTCCACCTCCACGTCGAGGTGGGCCTGTTGGGGGAAGGTCGGATCCGGCCACTGCGGCGGCTGGTAGTCGGGGACGCTCTGGAAGCAGAGGCGGGGATGCCCGTCCGAGCCCTTCAGCGTGACCCAGTACCCGTCGCTGTCGGCCCACTCCAGGCTGGTCAGCTCGATGTAGAACTCCGCCAACTTCTCGGCGTCCGGACAGTCCAGCACCACCGAGTGCAGTCGACCGATCATCCGACCTCTCCCGTCATCACCATGGCGCGATGACCGGTGCCCCCGGTCACCGTGTCAGTGAAGGTACTCGCCGAAGGTGGTGAAGTAGTCGACGGCGCGCACGGGTGGCCCGGTCTCGGTGCGGACCTGGAGCAGCACCACCCCGCGGTCGTCGCCGTCGCCCGGCCCACCGCTGGCGACGACCACCCCGCCGTAGTCGGCCTTGACGATCCGGCCGGGGGTGCCGCCGTGCGCCCGGGTCGGCCGGGTGGCGGCCTTGACCCAGAGCCGTAGGCCGCGGTGCGTCGTCCACGCGTTGACGAACGGGTCCGACTGGCCGCGCACCAGGTTGCAGATCGTGGTGGCGCTGTCCCGCCAGTCGATCCGGGTGTCCTCGACACCGATCCGGTGGTAGAACGACGCCCCCTCGGGCGGCTGTGGCTCGCCCCGGTGCCCCTCGGCGACCCGCTCCAACGCCTCCAGCGTGACCGGCACGTACTCCGCGAGGAGCCGCTCCAGGATCTGCCCGGCGGTGTCGTGCGGACCGATCTTCACGCGGGCCTGGATGATCGTCGGCCCGGTGTCCAGCTCCTCCGCCATGTAGTGCACGGTGAGGCCGGTCTCCTCCTCGCCGTTGCGGATCGCCCAGTTGACCGCGCCGAACCCGGCGTACGCGGGCAGCAGCGCGTCGTGCGTGTTGACCGCGCCGCGTTCCGGGATCCGCAGGACCTCCGGCGGCACCCGGGTCCGCCAGTTCGTGGAGACGATGACCTCCGGCGCGAGCTCGCGCAGCTGTTCGTGCAGGTCGGGCTCGCGGGCGGTGGCCGAGTGCCGCACGGGCAGCCCCAGTTCCGCCGCGGCCAGCTCGACGTCCGGTTCGCCGAGGCCGCTGAACTCGGCCCGGTGGGTCAGCACCAGCAGCACCTCGTGGTGCGGCGCGATGCCCCGCAACACGGTCGCGCCCAACTGGCCGTACCCGAAGAAGACGATCCTCACTGCTGTGCCGCTCCGTTCGTCAGCCCGGCGCGGAACCGGACGGTGTTGACCCGCAGCCAGCCGGAGGAGTCCCGCTGGTCGAACACGTCGTCCGCCTCGAAGGTGGCGAACGCGGTGTCGTAGCGGCTGTGCGGGGAGCGGCGGCCGATGACCTGGACCGTGCCCCGGTGCACCCGCAGGATCGCGTCGCCGGTGACGTTCTGCTGGCTGAAGTCGATGGCGATCTGCAACATGAGCCGCTCCGGGGCGAACCACAGGCCACGGTAGACGAGGGCGGTGTACTTCGGCATCAGCTCCTCCTTGAGCTGCGCCACCTCCGGGTCGAGCACCAGCGACTCCACCGCCCGGTGGGCGTGCCAGAGCAGGCTGCCCGACGGGGCCTCGTAGATGTTGCGGGTCTTCATGCCGAAGATCCGGTTCTCCACGATGTCCAGCCGGCCGATCCCGTGCCGGCGGCCGATCTCGTCGAGCGCCTCCAGCACGGCGCTGGCTGACAGGGGCGTCCCGTTGACGCCGACCGGGTTGCCACCCTGGAAGTGGATCTCGACGGTCTCGGGCTCGTCGGGGGTGTCGGCGAGGTCGCGCACCCGGAAAAGCAGCCCCTCCGGCGCGGGCTGCGCCGGGTCCTCCAGGGCCTCACCCTTGTACGAGGTGTGCAGCAGGTTGCTGTCGATCGAGTACGGCCGTTCGCCGCTGCTCAGGTCCAGCTCGATGCCGTGCCTGCCGGCGTAGGCGAGCAGGTCGCTGCGGGAGGCCAGGTCCCACTCCCGCCACGGGCTGATCACCGTGAGGTCGGGACGTAGCGCGGCGAAGGTCATCTCGAAGCGGATCTGGTCGTTGCCCTTGCCGGTCGCCCCGTGCGCCACGGCGTCGGCGCCGACCTCCTCGGCCACCCGCACCTGCGCCGCGGCGATCAGCGGCCGGCCGATGGAGGACCCCATCAGGTACTGCCCCTCGTAGAGGGCGTTGGCCCGGTACATGGGGAACGCGTAGTCCCGGGCGAACTCCTCCCGCAGGTCGACCACCCGCACCTCGTCGGCGCCGAGCTTCTCGGCCTTGCGGGCGGCGGTGTCCAGCTCCTCGCCCTGCCCCAGGTCGGCGATGAACGCGGTCAGCCGGCAGCGGTACCGCTCCTTGAGCCATACGAGGGCCACCGAGGTGTCGAGCCCGCCGGAGAAGGCGAGCACGATGTGCTGGGGGGCGATGTTGTTCCGAGTCGACATGGCGGTCACACCTCTCCGGCGGGCACGGTCGCCCACAGCTGGTCCATGGTTTCGTGGGTGAAGTCGCGGGTCAGGTCGGACGTCGAGGCGTACCCCATGTTAATGATCTTGCGGCGGCCCTGGTGGACCGGGGCGACCCGGTGCAGCGTGGTGTTGGTCCGCATCAGGTACAGATCACCGGGGAACAGTTCCATCGAGTAGATCGGACGGCTGACCAGCGCCCGGTTGATCTCCGGACGCTGCTTGTTCCAGGTGGTGCCGGCCACGCACTGGACGAAACCGCCGTGCTCCACCGGCGGGCACTCGACCACCCAGACCAGCGCGAAGGCGAAGTCGTCCCAGTGCCAGCCGTGGGTGTCGCCGTCCTTCTCCAGGCAGGTGATGACGAACTGCTCCGGCTCGTACGGGCACGGGTGCACCGCTTCGCCGGCCACCTCCGACAGCACCCGCAGTATCGGCTCGGCGGTGTAGATCTGGTTGATGACGGTGCCCAGCTCGGCGATCTCGGCCCGGGTCACGTTGCGCATCCGGCGCGGCGTGTAGTCGGTCTCCGCGAAACGCAGGTCCCGTCGCGTGCCGGCCTTCTCGATTAGCTCGTTGACCTCGTCGGCGACCGCCGTCTTGACGCTGTCGGGGGCGACGAAGGAGACCTTCGCATGCCCCAGGTAGGAGAAGTCACGGCGGGCCGTGGCGATGTCGTCCGGCGCGACGTCGCGCTCCACGTGCTCCCGTAGATCCTCGTACAAGACTCTCGAGTCGAACACGGATTCCTCCTTGGTTAACCTCGCGCCGCCGCGACGCGTGCGAAATCGATGACGGCCGCCGCTACCTGCGCCACGGCGGCGGAATGCAACACTCCGAAATGGTCGGTCCCGATCCGTTGCGACCGGGCCGCCCCGACCCGGGCCGCCCACTGGGCGAGCTGCGGGTCGAGCAGGTCCGCGCCGATCACCAGCGCGGGAGTGTCTACCGGGCCGTCGTGCACGTATTCGGCACTGGCCCGGAGATGGCGCTCGTAGCTGTGCCAGCGGGGCGCCAGCAGCGCCGTCGGCACGGGCTGCCCGACGGCGGCCAGGCAGGCCGCGAGCGCGCCGACGGCCAGCCGCCCGTCGAAGCCGGCCGGCTCCGTACCGCCCGTCACCCTTGGCCTCGGGGCGTCCGGCTCCAGGTCGAGAGCCCGGTGGATGTTCTCGGTGAAGGTGTCGAAGCGTTGCCGGACACCGTCGGCCGGCAGTTCGTACCCGACCGGCGGGGCGGAGTCCAGCAGCACCAGCGCGGACCGTCGTCCGACCTGGTCGGCGGCCATCTGGTAGGCGACCTGACCGCCGAACGACCATCCGCCGAGCAGGTCCGGGACCAGGCCCGCCGCGTCCAGGTCGGCCCGGTACCGGCGGGCCAGCGCCGGCACCGTCGGCAGTTCCGCACCGTCGCGGGAGGCGGTCACCCGCCAGTGCTCCGGCAACTCCGCCAGCAGGTCCTGGTAGTCCTGCGGACTGCCGCCGGCGCCGTGCACGAGGTGCAGGTGCGGCCCCGTACCGTCCCGCAGCCGCACCAGCGTCGACTCCGCCGGCGCCGGCTGCGGCCCGTTGCCCAGCAGGGCGGCCAACCGGCGGGGGGTCGGCTCGCCCAGCCACCGCACCACGTCCACCGCCGGTCGCCCGTCGGCGGCCAGCGCGTCCACGAGCCGGAGGGCACTCAGCGAGTTGCCGCCGGCGGCGAAGAAGTCGACGTCAGGCCCGGGCGGCGGGCCGCCGAGCACGTCGGTCCAGGCGGCGACGACGTGCCGCCAGTCCGCCGACTCGGGCGGCGGGCCGGTTGTTCGGTCGTGGTCGACGACGGCCGGGGCCACGCGGCCGGTACGGGCACGGGTGGCGACGACGAACGAGCCGACCGTGCGCTGCGGCTCGGCGCCGCCGTCGGCCAGCACGGCGTCCAGGTCGTGCAGCAGGGCCAGCACGCTGCTCTCCCGGTACCGCCCGGTGTGGTACTCGATCTCGGCGAGGTAGCCGCCGTCGGCCTCCCAGGCGGACATCGCCAGGTCGGCGCGGGCGGCCCGGTTCGGGCTGGGCAGCAGCGTCGCCGGCACCGCGCCGAGCCGCAGATCGGTGCCGATCGGGCCGAGATAGCTCAGCAGCAGCGGCGCGGGGGCCCGGACGGGGACAAGGACGCCGGCACCGCCGACGACGGCGGGGACCTGCCGGAGGCGGCGACCACCGGCGGCTCCCGGTGAGCACGGGCGGCCTCCCGGTGGGCGGGGACGCCCGGACCCTCTTCCAGGGCTTCACCGACACGGTCCGCCGGCATCCCGACGCCCCGGCCCTGCGCGTCGCCGGGCACGAGCTCGACTACGCCGAACTCCTGGACCGGGTCGAGCGTCTGGCCACCCGGCTGGCCGGCCCGCACGGCCGCCCGCCCCGGGTCGTCGGGCTCTGCGCGTCGCGCAGCCTGGCGGCGTACGTCGGCTATCTCGCCGCGCTGCGGCTGGCCGCGACCGTCGTGCCGCTCAGCCCCGACGCGCCGGCGGAACGGATCCGGCGCACCTGTGCCCACGCCGGGGTGGACGCCCTGCTCGCCGACGACGCGGGCCGGCGGGTGGCCGACGAGGCGGCCGGCCCGGTCGGCGTCCTGCACCTGCCGGACACCCCGGACGACCGCTGGTACGACGTGCCGGCCGAGCGGTGGACGGGCGCCTACACCGGCGGCCCCGCCGGGGTCACGGCTGTCGCAGACCTTCGAGTTGACCTTCGACCCGTCGGTGTTCGACATGTTCGTCGCCTGGCTGTCGGGGGCGCTGCTGGTGGTCCCCGGAACGATGCCGGAGGAACCTCTCTGCGCCGCCCTCGACCCGCCACCTGCCCCGCCAGCTGCCGGTGCGCCGAGCCGGACGGCTACGAGCGGGCGGACCCCTGCCGGGGCCGGGGCGACGACGGGGGCGTGTCGGCAGTACGCCTCATCGCGGCGGCGCGACCCGGGGTGTAGCCGTACTCGCGGGCGAATGCGGAGATGAAGGCCGACGGGCTGGCGTATCCGATGCGACGGGCGACCTCGCCGACCGGTCGGGTCTCCAGCAGCGCCAGCGACGCGCGCAGGCGCAACCTCGTCCGCCACTGCGAGTACGACATGCCGAACTCGCGGGCGAAGTCGCGTTGCAGCGTCTTGACGCTGACGTGCAGGCGTTCGGCCCACTCGGCGAGGCCGGTGGTGTCGCCGGGGTCGTGCGCCAGCGCCGTGGCGACCGCCACCGCGACGCCCTGCCCGCCGGCCGGCCGGTCGTCGGTCGGCTTGGACCGGGGGTCGAGCCCGGCCATGATGCGGCGGCGGGCCTCGGGCGCGTCGCGTTCGTCGTACCCCCGGTCGGTGAGCGCGAGGACGAGCCGGGCCGCCTCGGCGTCGATGGCGGCGATGCCGGCCCGCAACCCGTTCAGGGCGGCGGGCACCTCGCGCAGGCAGATCCGGTA
Organism: Micromonospora sp. NPDC048170; assembly: GCF_040652795.1. Taxonomy (NCBI): domain Bacteria; kingdom Bacillati; phylum Actinomycetota; class Actinomycetes; order Micromonosporales; family Micromonosporaceae; genus Micromonospora; species Micromonospora sp. NPDC048170. The sequence continues at coordinate 692,710 of NZ_JBEZMR010000001.1, read as the reverse complement.
GACGGACTGCCGGTCCGCCGCGTGCACCTCGTGGGTGACCGCCCGGTGGACCCAGAAGACCTCGTCCGGGCCGACGAAGGTGGTGTGCCGGCCGTGGCGGGCGGAGAGCAGGCCGTCGGGCGACCAGTAGAGCTGGTGCAGGAAGTCCTGCCGGTTCTCGCCGAACGCCAGGCGGGTCACCGACCGGTACCGCAGGACGAGGATGCCGTCGGGGTGGCCGAGGCCGTAGCCGAACTCGTCGCAGCTGACGGGATCCGCCGTGATCGGGTCGCTGACCATCACGCTCTGACCTCTCCCCGACATGGGTTGACCTCTCACCGACATTCCGGACGCGAAAGTAAGGCTAACCTAACCTTTGCAGCCCAGCGGGGTTGCCACCCCCTGAAGCCCCTCGAAGGAACTGGTAGATGTCCGTACGACAGCACCGGCGTCTGACCGTTGCCGCAGCAGCCCTGGCCCTCGCCGTGCTGACCGGCTGCGGCTCGGACGGCGCCGAATCAGCCACGACGACCGACGGTGGGTCCGGCACCCGCGTCTTCGCCGCCGACAACGGCGAGATCAGCATTCCGGTCGACCCGAAGCGCGTCGTCGCCACCGGCTACGCGGTGCCGGTCCTCATCGAGGCGGACGCCGCACTGGTGGGGATCTCGACGTGGAAGCGCGGCCTGGCGATGATGACCGAGCAGGACCGTGCCACCTACGACCGGCTGCCCAAGGTCGCCGGCGAGGCGGCTGCCGAGACCAACTACGAGGCCATCGCCGCCGCGAAGCCGGACCTCATCGTGATCGCCGTGCCGAAGCCGGCCCTCGGCGACATCGACATGAAGCGGCTCGAGAGCCTCGCGCCCGTCGTCGCGATCGGACCGACGGTTCCGGACGCCTGGCGCGAGCTGTCCCGTCGCCAGTCCGACGCCGCCGGTCGCGCCGGGAACTTCCAGGCGGCCAAGGACGCGTACGAGAAGAAGGCGGGGGAGCTCAAGGCCAGGTACGCCACCGCGCTCGCCGGTCTGAAGTTCGGGCACGTGGGCGCCTACGGCGAGATCGCCAAGGGCACGTTCCAGCGCGAGTTCGCCAACTCGTGGGGCACCAACATCGCCCAGTACGTCGGTGTGACCTACTACGGCGAGGTCAAGGAGAAGGGTGGCGGCGGTCGCGACGTCAGCGAGTACCCAGCGATCGAGGAGCTGCCGGAGAGCCTCGGCGAGGCCGACGCCATCACGTACACGCTTCAGCCCGACGGCACGCCGGCCGAGGCGGTGAAGCAGGTGCTCGACTCCGCGCTGTGGAAGAATCTGCCCGCGGTCAAGGCCGGCCGGGTGTTCCCGCTGCGGTACACGGAGGCGGCGACGTACGAGTCGGCCCTCAAGACCCTCGACTCGATCGACAAGGCGTTCGCGCCGCTGCTCGCCCGATGAGCGTCGACCGGCACGACCCTGCCGGCCGGGTCGCCGCCCACCACCGCGCCGGCAGCGGTACGGCCCGGATCGGCTACCCGATCGGGGTACGGCGGGTCCGGATCATCGCCCGCCAGCAGCTCACCCCGCGCATGCTGCGACTGACCCTCGGCGGCCCGGCCCTCGCCGGGTTCCACACCTACCAGGCCGACGACCATGTCATGATCGTCTTTCCCGATCCGGACGGCACCCGTCGCGACCCCGTTCCGAACGCGCAGCAGATGCTCGACTGGCCGAAGCCGCTGCCCACCGGCCGCAAGTACACCATCCGCCGGTACGACGCCGCCGCCGGTGAGCTCGACCTGGACTTCGTGCTGCACGACGGCGGCGTCGCCTCGACCTGGGCGGCCTCGGCGTCGGTCGGCGACGAGGTGACGATCGCCGGCCCGCCCGGGGCGAAGGCGTTCCCCCACAACTACGACCACTACGTCTTCGCGGTCGACGGCACCGCGCTGCCGGCGGCCGGCCGGTGGCTGGCGGAAGCCCCGGCCGACGTGTCCGCCCACGTCGTCGTCGAGGTCGACGACGCCGCCGAACAGGGCTACCCGCTGGCGCGGCGGGACGGGGTGACGGTGACCTGGCTGGTACGCGAGGGCAACCGGTCGGCGCTGGCGGAGACGGTACGGTCGCTGCGGCTGCCGGGCGGGCGGACGTTCCTCTTCGCCGCCGGCGAGGCGACCGACATCAAGCCGCTGCGCGCCTGGAGTCAGGACCACGTCGACTCGTTGATCACCGGTTACTGGAAACGCGGGATCGCCGGGCTTGATGACTGACCTGTACCGCCGGGTGCCCCTCCTGCTCGGTTCCGTCGCGCTGCTCGTCGTCGCGGCGGGCGCGAGCATGGCGGTGGGCGCCCGGCCCGTCGCGGCGATCGAGGTCTGGCGGGCTCTCACGGATTTCGCGGGGACCGCCGACCACCTCGTCGTACGCGACATCCGGCTGCCCCGCACGATCGTCGGCGTCTGCGTCGGCGCCGCCCTCGGCGCGGCCGGCGTGCTCATCCAGACGCTGACCCGCAACCCGCTGGCCGAGCCCGGCATCCTCGGGGTGACCGCCGGGGCCGGCTTCGCGATCAACCTGGGTGTCCTGGCGGGCGTCGCCGGATCGCAGGCCGGTCAGCTCGGCCTCGCGGTGGTCGGCGCCGCCCTCGCCGCGGTCGTGGTCTACACCGTCGGACGGGTCTCGCCCCTGCGGCTGGTCCTGGCCGGTGTCGCGCTGGGCTGGGTCCTGATGGGCGTCTCGCTCGGCCTGCGGCTGACCTTTCCCGACGTCTTCGACCGGTACCGGTTCTGGTCGGTGGGGGCGCTCGCCGGCACCGAGCAGACCCCGCTGGCCGTGCCCGTGCTGGTGACCGTGGTCGCCCTGGCCGCCGCGCTGGCCGCGACCCGGCCGCTGAACGCGCTGGCTCTCGGCGAGGACGTCGCCCACGCGCTCGGTGCCCACGTCACCCGGATCCGGATCACCGTCCTGGTGCTGGTCACCGTGCTCACTGGCGTCGCCACCGCCGTCGCCGGGCCGATCGCCTTCGTCGGTCTCATGGTGCCGCACCTGGCGCGGCGGCTGGCGGTCGACTCGATTCCGTGGATCATGGCGTACTCGATGCTGCTCGGGCCGATCCTGCTGCTCGTCGCCGACATCGGCTCGCGGGTCCTGCTGCCCACCGGCGAGGTCCCGGTCGCGATCGTCACGGCGTTCCTGGGCGGCCCCGTGCTGATCTGGGCCGTCCGCCGCTACGGGGCGGCGGCGCTGTGAGCACGCTGACGCTGCGCGCGGGGCCGGTCGTGGTCGAGGTCGAACGGCGTACGGCCGTCGTGTCGTCGGTGCTCGTCGCGGTCGCGGCGGGCCTCGCCCTGCTGGGCCTCTGCCACGGGCAGGACTGGGCCACCCCGGCGGAGGTGTTCACCGCCCTGACCCGGGGCGGCGAGTCGGCCTTCGTGATCAGGGAGTGGCGGTTGCCCCGGGTGACGGCCGCGCTGGTCTTCGGCGCCTCCCTGGGGCTCGCCGGGGCGATCTTCCAGAACCTGACCCGCAACGCGCTGGGCAGCCCCGACGTCATCGGCCTCGACGCGGGCGCGTACACGGGCGCGCTGGTGGCGATCACGGTGCTGAACGGCACCGCCGGGCAGCTCGCGGCGGGCTCGGTGGCGGGCGGGCTGCTGGCCGCCACGGCCATCTACCTGCTGTCGCTGGACTCGGGGCTCAGCGGGCTGCGGCTGATCGTCGTCGGCATCGCCGTCAACGCGATGCTGACCGCGCTCAACTCGTGGATCGTGCTGCGGGCCGAGATCGACGTGGCGCTCGCCGCCACCGGCTGGAACGCCGGCTCGCTCAACGGCGTCGACTGGGCCGAGGTCCGGCTGCCGTTCGCCGCCATCGGCCTGTTCGTGCTGCTGCTCGTCGCGATCTCCCACGCCATGCACCAGGCGGCGCTGGGCGACGATATCGCCCGCACCAGCGGCGTACGCCTGGGCCGGCTCCGGCTGTTGATGGTCCTGGCCGGCGTGGGCTGCACCGCCACCGTGACCGCGGTCGCCGGCCCGGTCGTGTTCATCGCCCTCGCCGCGCCCCAGATCGGCCGGCGGCTGGCGCGGGCCGCGGGCGTGCCCCTGGTGCCGGCGGCCCTGACCGGCGCGGTGCTGCTGCTGGCCGCCGATCTCGTCGCGCAACTGCTGCTGGCGCCGGTCGCGCTGCCGGTCGGCGTGGTCACCACGGCCATCGGCGGCTGCTATCTCATCTGGTTGCTGAGCATGGAGGTGAAACGACGGTGAGCAGCCGCCTGACCGCGGAGGACGTCACGCTCGGCTACGGCGAGCGGGTGGTGTCGACGCGGGTGAGCCTGGCCGTCCCGGACGGCGCGTTCACGGCCATCGTCGGGCCCAACGCGTGCGGGAAGTCGACGTTGCTGAAGGCGTTCGTCCGGCTGCTCACGCCGTCGTCGGGAGCGGTCCGCCTCGACGGCCGGGACGTCGCCGACCACCGGCCGAAGCGGTTCGCCCGGCAGGTCGGGTTCCTGCCCCAGGGCCTGGTCGCCCCGGAGAACATCGTCGTCCGGCGGCTCGTCGCCCGGGGGCGTTACCCGCACCAGTCCCTGCTCGGCACGGGGTCGGCCGCCGACGAGGAGGCGGTCCGCTCGGCCATGGCGGTGGCGGGTGTCGCGGACCTGGCCGACCGGCCCGTCGAGGAGCTGTCCGGGGGGCAGCGCCAGCGGGTCTGGATCGCGATGGTGCTGGCGCAGGAGACGCCGTACCTGCTGCTCGACGAGCCCACCACGTTCCTCGACATCACCCACCAGTACGAGCTGCTGGCGCTCTTCGCGCGGCTGCGCGACGAGGGCCGCACGGTCGTCGCGGTCCTGCACGACATCAACCAGGCGTGCCGCTTCGCCGATCATCTCGTGGCGATGAAGGACGGCAGGGTCGTCGCGCAGGGGCCGCCGGCCGACGTGGTGGACGCGGAGCTCATGGGGGAGGTCTTCGGCCTGCCGAGCGTCGTGATGCCGAACCCGGTCACCGGCACCCCGATGGTGGTGCCGACCGTCTGACCTCCGGGGCGCGGCCGACCTCAGGCTCGGGCCAGCAGGTACGCCTGTGGCGTGGGCTCCTGACGGCCCAGGTACGTCTCGGGCTCGCGCACCAGCCGGACGCGGACCTCCAGCCCGGCGTCGGCCAGCAGTTCGGCGACCCGGTCCGGTCGGCGGCGCCAGGCGCTGAGCGAGACCGGGTAGCCGAACGCCTCGGTCCGGTGCAGCGGCTCGTCGCCGACCTGGAACGCCATGACCAGGTGCCCGCCGGGCAGCAACGCCCGGCGGAAGCCGGCGAAGGTGGCCGGAAGCAGCTCGTCCGGGACATGGATGGTCGAATACCAGGCCACGATGCCGCCGAGGGAGGCGTCGGGCAGCCCCGGATCGGGCATCGCGCCCACCTCGAAGCGTAGGTGGGGGTGCGACCGGCGGGCGATCTCGACCATCCGCGGGGAGAGGTCGAGCCCGAAGGCGTCCAGCCCGAGCCCGTGCAGATACCCGGTGACCCGGCCAGGGCCGCAGCCGACGTCGGCGACGGGCCCGTTCCCGGCGGCCCGCACCAGGTCGGCGAAGCCGGTGAGGACCGCCCGGTCCCACGGCTGGCCGACCGGCTCGTCCTGGAACTGCGCGGCGTAGTCGGCGGCCACGGCGTCGTAGGACGCCCGGGTGTCGTGCAGCTGGTCCGGTCCGCTCACGTTCCGGCACGCTACCGGCCCCCGCGGTTCCCAGGGGGCGTCGCCCGGCCCGCCGTCGGATGTAACGACATTCGTGCCCAAGACGCTGCCTGCTGTCGTCCGGACGGATTCTCACTGCCGGGAATAAGCTCTGCGTACGGCGGCCAGTACCATCCGTGGCCATCGCCTGCCGGGGGTCGGACGCGGATCGAGGGGGCGCGTCCGGCCCCCGGTGCCGCGCACCGGGCCCGTCAGCCCGAAGGGAGCTGCGCGGCCGTCGTGACCACCCGGTCGATCAGCCCGTACTCGCGGGCCTCCTCGGCGGTGAACCACCGGTCGCGGTCCCAGTCCCGCTGGATCTCCTCCAGGCTGCGCCCGCTGTGCTGGGCGATCAGCTCCTGCATGGTCCGCTTCACGTGCAGCATGTTCTGCGCCTGGATGGTGATGTCCGCGACGGTGCCGCCGAATCCGCCGGACGGCTGGTGCATCATGATCCGCGAGTGGGGCAGGGCGTAACGCTTGCCGGCCGTGCCCGCGCAGAGCAGGAACTGCCCCATCGATCCGGCGAAGCCGAGCGCCACGGTGGCCACGTCGTTGCCGACGAACCGCATCGTGTCGTAGACCGCCATCCCCGCGCTCACCGAGCCACCCGGCGAGTTGATGTAGAGCACGATGTCCCGTTCCGGGTCCTCGGCGGCGAGCAGCAGCATCTGGGCGCAGATCTGGTTCGCCGAGGCGTCGGTCACCTCCGTGCCGAGAAAGATGATCCGCTCCTTCAGCAGCCGCTCGAACACCTGGTCGCCGAAGGACGGCTGCCCACCGTCCAACATCCGCACGTCGAGACCGATCATCGCGTCCACCCTTCCGGCAGTGCCGGCGGGCGACGGGAAGGGCACCCGGGGGACCGGCCCCTCCAGCCTGCGCGGAGCGGGGTGCGCCAACCCAACATTTCTGCCGGCGGCAGATCCGCCGACGGCAGAATCGGCTGGCCTAGACGACGGTCAATGGCCGCGCGCCCGCGCGGGTCCGCCCGCAGGCGAGTGCGTCGCGGGTACGCGGGCCGTGGCGCCCGCCCACACTGGAGGCGGGCCGCCCGACCCGGAGCGTCGGACCGCCCGTGCGCGGCGCCAGGTGCAGCAGCGGGCCACCGGTCCGGGGACCGACCAGGCCAGCCGGGGCGGCGGCGTCGGGTCGGCCGACCTCCGCCCGCTCCAGCCGGGCCAGGCTGGCACGGGGCGCGGCCGGGATCCGCGGCTCGACGCGGCGCAGGTCGTCGCGCGCCTCCTCCAGCAGGTCGGACAGGCGGATGCCGAGCGCCCGGCAGATCGCCGCGAGCACCTCGGAGGAGGCTTCCTTACGACCGCGTTCGACCTCGGACAGGTAGGGGACCGACACCCCGGCGGCTTCGGCCACCTCGCGCAGCGTGCGGCCCTGCCGCAGCCGGAGCCGGCGCAGCACGCCACCGATCACTCGTCGCAGCAGGGACATGCCGGCCTCACTCTCGGGCTCGTCGTCCGGGACACCCCCATCATGCCCCCTGCCGCCCGCGCGGGTCGGCCCCTACCGGCGCGCGTCGTGCCGCGACCCGTCGCGTACCCGGCTGGGCGACGCCGCCGTGCGAGATCCGGGCAGGCCGCTATGTTGTGGTCGTGCAGGTGACGACAGGGCCGGGGCAGGCCCTCACGTGATCCACTTTCCCGCGCAGCGACGAGGCCCCCTGAGCGCGCTGAGTCTCCGCCTGGCCGCCGCAGTCGGCCTGGTCTTCGCCACCGTCGCCGTGGTCTACCTCGACCGGGGCGGCTACCGCGACGTCGAGGAGGACGGGCTGACCCTCCTCGACTGCTTCTACTACGCGGTGGTCACCCTCTCGACCACCGGCTACGGCGACATCACCCCGGTCAGTCAGACCGCCCGGCTGATCAACGTCGTCTACATCACGCCGGCCCGGGTGATCTTCCTGATCATCCTGGTCGGCACCACCCTGGAAGTGCTGACCGAGCAGTACCGCACCGGGCGTCGCCTGTCGAGGTGGAGGAGAGCCGTGAAGGACCACGTCATCATCTGCGGCTACGGCACGAAGGGCCGCAGCGCGGTCTCCGCCCTGTTGGAGAACGGGCTGGACAAGTCCCGGATCGTGGTGGTGGAGCGCAGCGGACCGGCACTGCGGCAGGCCACCTCGGCCGGGCTGGTGGCGATCGAGGGCTCGGCGACCCGCTCGTCGGTGCTCAACGAGGCGCACGTACGCAACGCCAAAGCGGTGATCATCGCGACCGACAGCGACGACGCCTCGGTCCTGGTGGCCCTGACCGTACGGCAGCTCACCGCCGGGCAGGTGCGGATCATCGCCGCCGCGCGCGAGGCCGAGAACGCCCCGCTGCTCAAGCAGAGCGGCGCCCACCACGTGATCGTCTCCTCGGCCACCGCCGGCCGGCTGTTGGGCCTGTCCACCTCGGCCCCGCCGCTGATCGACGTGGTGGAGGACCTGCTCACCCCCGGGCAGGGCATGGCGCTGGCGATGCGTTCCGCCGAGCGTTCCGAGGTGGGCCGCTCTCCCCGGGAGCTGGATTCGCTGGTCATCGCCCTGGTGCGCCGGGGCAAGGTGGTCACCCTGGCCGACCAGGCCGGCGCGGTCATCGAGACCGGCGACATGCTGGTGCACGTACGCGACGACCGTCCTCAGGCGACGACAGCCCCCTGACCGGACCGCCCCTGACAACTGGGGTGCTAGACCGAAGCACGAGCCCGGCAGGCCGGCGAGCGTGTCGTTGTGGTGGCCCCGGTGGCGGTCCGGGTGTTGGCTGCGGTCGCTGGCGCATCGAGCCCGATGCCCTATTGGCACCTGCTCATCGGGCTATTTCTCGTGACGCTCAGTATTCAGCTCATGGCCCCGGTGCCGTCGCCCTTCGGACGCTTTGCTCTGCATCACCATATGCACCAGTAACGATCAGTGCGCGTTGCGTATGAGGATGCAGAGCAAAGGGGCTGCGGGGCTTGGTTGTTCCTGAGGCCGGTCCTTGCTGAAAGCCCTGGTCGCAGGGCTGTCAACGTCGACGGTGGCCGGCGCGTTCCTTTCAGCGCCGAGGCAGCCGTCACTCACCGTAGTGAATGGCGGGAAACTTTTCCTGTTACATACCGTGACCTGGCCGACAACGAGTTGGAGATACGCCAGGGGATACCGGCTTCGACAAGAAGTCGGGCTTCGACCAGCCGGGAGAAGGGGCCGCGTCCCGGCGAAAGAGGCCCGCGCCCTGACAGGAAGAGGCCCGCAACCGGATCCGGTTGCGGGCCTCTTCCTGTCGTCCTGGTGCCGCGGCGTCGGTCAGAGGATGGTCCAGGTGTCCCCGCTGGCGAGGAGACCGGCCAGCTGCTGCTCCGGCGTCTCGGTGACCTTGGCCTTCGCCTCGGCGAGCTGCGCCTGCACCACGCTGTCGTAGGACGGCCGGTCCACCGAGCGGAACACACCGATCGGGGTGTTCCGCAGATCCAGGCCGGGCAGGCGGGACAGCGCGAAGGCGTACGCCGGGTCGGTGACCGTCGCGTCGTGCACGACGATCTCCCCCGGGCTGACCGAGGCGGTCTCCCGGACCTCCAGGCCGAATCCGCCGGGCGGGTGCACGACGCAGAACTGCCCGTCCTTGCCGAACGTGATGGGCTGCCCGTGCTCCAGCCGGATCAGGAAGTCGTCCCGGGTGGCCGGCTCCTTGAGCTGTTCGAACGCGCCGTCGTTGAAGATGTTGCAGTTCTGGTAGATCTCCACGAACGCCGAGCCCTGGTGCTCCGCGGCGGCCCGCAGCACCGACTGGAGGTGCTTGCGGTCGGAGTCGATGGTGCGGCCCACGAAGGTGGCCTCGGCCCCGAGGGCGAGCGACAACGGGTTGAACGGCGCGTCGGCCGAGCCCGCCGGCGTCGACTTCGTGACCTTGCCCACCTCTGAGGTCGGCGAGTACTGACCCTTGGTCAGGCCGTAGATCCGGTTGTTGAACAGCAGGATCTTCAGGTTGACGTTGCGCCGCAGCGCGTGGATCAGGTGGTTGCCGCCGATGGAGAGCGCGTCACCGTCGCCGGTGACCACCCAGACCGACAGGTCGGGGCGGGTGGCCGACAGGCCGGTGGCGATCGCCGGGGCGCGGCCGTGGATCGAGTGCATCCCGTACGTGTTCATGTAGTACGGGAAGCGGGACGAGCAGCCGATGCCGGAGACGAAGACGATCCGCTCGCGCGGGATGTTCAGCTCCGGCATGAACTGCTGGATCGCGGCGAGGATCGCGTAGTCGCCGCAGCCGGGGCACCAGCGCACCTCCTGGTCGGACTTGAAGTCCTTGGCGGTGAGCTTGAGGGCGACGGGCTCAGACATTCTTCAGGACCTCTTCCAGCATCGTCTCCAGCTCGGCGGCGGTGAACGGCAGACCGCGGACCTGGTTGTAGCCGATTGCGTCGACCAGGTACTTCGCCCGGATCACGTGGGTGAGCTGGCCGAGGTTCATCTCGGGGATGACCACCCGGTCGTAGGAGCGCAGCACCTCGCCGAGGTTGGCCGGCATCGGGGCGAGGTGCCGCAGGTGCGCCTGCGCGATGGCGTGGCCGCGCTGGCGCAGCCCCCGGCACGCCGCGCCGATCGGCCCGTACGTGGAGCCCCAGCCGAGCACCAGCACCCGGGCGTCGCCGTCCGGGTCCTCGACCTCGACGTCCGGCACCGGGATGGTCTCGATCCGGGCCGCCCGGGTGCGCACCATGAAGTCGTGGTTCGCCGGGTCGTACGAGATGTCGCCGGTCTTGTCGGCCTTCTCCAGGCCGCCGATGCGGTGCTCCAGCCCGGCGGTGCCCGGGACGGCCCACGGCCGGGCCAGCGTCTCCGGGTCTCGCAGGTAGGGCAGGAACGTGGTGCCGTCGTCGCCGTTGGGCTTCGTGGCGAACTCGACCCGCAGGTCGGGCAGCGACTCGACGTCGGGCAGCAGCCACGGCTCGGAGCCGTTGGCGACGTAGTTGTCGGAGAGCAGGATGACCGGGGTGCGGTAGGTCAGGGCGATCCGGGCCGCCTCGATGGCCGCGTGGAAGCAGTCCGCCGGCGACTTCGGCGCGATCACCGCGACCGGGGCCTCGCCGTGGCGGCCGTAGAGCGCCATGTTGAGGTCGGCCTGCTCGGTCTTGGTGGGCATGCCCGTGGAGGGGCCGGCCCGCTGCACGTCGACGATCACCAGCGGCAGCTCCAGCGCCACCGCGAGGGAGATCGTCTCGCTCTTGAGTGCCACGCCGGGACCGCTGGTGGTGGTGACGCCCAGCGAGCCGCCGTACGACGCACCCAGCGCCGCGCCGACCGCGGCGATCTCGTCCTCGGCCTGCATGGTGAGCACGCCGAGGCGCTTGTGCTTGCTCAGCTCGTGCAGGATGTCCGAGGCCGGGGTGATCGGGTAGGCGCCCAGGAAGACCGGCAGCCCGGAGCGGACGCCGGCGGCCACCAGGCCGAGCGAGAGGGCCGCGTTGCCGGTGATGTTGCGGTAGGTGCCCGGCTTCATCTTCGCCGGCTTGACCTCGTAGCGGACCGCGAAGTCCTCGGTGGTCTCGCCGAAGTTCCAGCCGGCCCGGAACGCCGCGACGTTCGCCGCGACCAGCTCGGGGCGGGCGGCGAACTTGCGCTCCAGGAAGCGCAGCGTCGACTCGTAGGGCCGGTTGTACATCCAGGAGAGCAGGCCGAGGGCGAACATGTTCTTGGCCCGCTCGGCGTCCTTCTTGGAGACGTCGAGCGCGGCGAGCGCGCCGACCGTCATCGACGTCAGCGCCACCGGGTGCAGCACGTAGCCGGCGAGGGAGTCGTCCTCCAGCGGGTTCGACTGGTAGCCGACCTTGGCCAGGTTGCGCTTGGTGAACTCGTCGGTGTTGACGATGATGTCCGCACCGCGCGGCAGGTCGGCGAGGTTCGCCTTGAGTGCCGCCGGGTTCATCGCCACCAGCACGTTCGGCGCGTCGCCGGGGGTCAGGATGTCGTAGTCGGCGAAGTGCACCTGGAAACTCGACACGCCCGGCAGCGTGCCGGCGGGGGCCCGGATCTCCGCCGGGAAGTTCGGCAACGTGGAGATGTCGTTGCCGAGCTGCGCGGTTTCCGAGGTGAACCGGTCGCCGGTGAGCTGCATGCCGTCGCCGGAGTCACCGGCGAACCGGATGACCACCCGGTCCAGTTGACGGATCTGCTTGGTCACGCCTGCACCTCGCTTCGCTGGGCGCGGTCGCGCGGGCGGCTGAACATGATGGTGACCTCGCCTTGCCCGGCCACGTGACCTCCTTGACGCACCGCTGCACCAGACCCGCCGAGCGGGCCCGGTCCGCTGTAGTTACCTCACCTGAGAGCCTACGTCGAATCGCCGCCCCAACCTTCTCGGAGGCCGCCCTGTGGGATGCGATCCAGCGGAATTCCACCCCGATTTGAGGTGTTTCCGACCGCCCGCCGTAATCCAGATCACCGGTCGTCCGGGTCGGCGCGGCACCGGACGGTCCGACCGGTTCACTCCGTCGGTGCCGAGGACGGCCCGGCCGCCGGGGCGAGCAGCCGCCGCCGCAGTGCGGTGGTCGCCAGCGCGAGGGCGAACGCCAGCAGCAGCGTGGAGGTCACGATCAGGAGGACCGCTGTCCGTCGCGTCGAGCCGCCCCCGCCGTCGGTGCCGACGGCCGGGGCACCGGCGGCCACCACGCCCTGCGACCCGGTCGGCGCGGGCGGCGAGGCCACCGGGGTCGCCAGCGCGGCGACCGCGGTGATCCGGAAGCTCATCCGCACCTGCCTGGTCCGGCCGCTGCGCGGGTCGAGCTGACCGAGCACCGCGCCGGCCAGCGGGGCCTGCCGTTGGGCCTCGGGCGTCGCGGACACCGGCAGCCGCAGCTCCGCCGTCCGGCCGGCGGCGAGGGCGCCCAGCTCGCAGCGCGTACGGGCGGCGCTGACCGCCGTGCAGCCGGGTGGGGGTGCCGGCACGGTCACTCCGGTCGGCAGGACCACCTCGATCCGGCCGTCGGCGTCCACCTGGCCGGTGTTGCCAAGGCGCACGTCGAGCCCGCTCGCCACGCCGCTGATGTCGAAGGAGACCGCGCCGGCGTCCAGGCTGATCCCCGGCACCGGCGGGCCGGGCGGAAAGAGCACCGCGAACCCCTCGTGGTCGCTCACCGGGCCGGGCGTGCCGGGGGCGGTCGCGGCGACCCGGACGGAGCCGCTGAGCGGCATCGTCTTCCAGGCGTCGCCGTCGACGCGTACGTGGAGCAGGGCGCTGAACCGGGCGCCGGGTGCGCTCGTCCACTCGCCGCAGCGGTGCTCCCCGCCGCCGAGCGGGGCGCAGCCCCCGGTGCCGGCGTCGGTCAGCCCGGCCGGGAGCGTGTAGGCCAGCCGGATCCGGGCGGGCGTGGCGCCGGTGTTCGTGACGGTCACCCGCAACGCGGTCACGGTGCTCGGCGCGTTCCAGTACGCGGCGTCCAGGGTGATGTCGTCGGTCGTGACGCTGACCCCGACCGGGGGCGCCTGCGGGGTCGGGGCGGGCGCGGAGGGCTGGACCGGCGGCGTCGACGGTGCCGGGGGCGGTGCGCCGGTGGTCGGCGCGGCCGTGGTGGGTGCCGGCTGCTCCGGGGCCGTCGTCGTGGGTGCCGGCTCGGTCGTCGCGGCCGGTGGCGTGGTCTCCGGCGGTGGCGCCGTGGTCGACGGCGCCTCGGTGGGGAGCGGCCCGGTGCCCGTCGGATCCGCCGTCGGGGTGCCCCCGGCCGGCTCGTCGCCCGGCTCCCCGCCGGGTTCGGTCGCGGGGGAGGTGACCCGGGCGGCGGCCGGGTCGGCGGTCGCCCGGCCCGGCACCGCGGTGACCGTCAGCCCGACCGCGAGGCAGATCGCCAGCAGGGGCACGGCGCGTCGGTCACGCGCCCGCCGGCCCGGCCGTACGTCCACGCGAACCATCTGTCCTCCGGCGACGATGAGTGAGCTCCCAGTATTCGGCAACTGTTGCCGGCAGGCACTAGTCCCACCGGGAAACGAATCCGTAACGGGCCGGACCCGGACGGAGGCGGGGAACGGTAGGCTCAGCGACCGTGACCGGTTACCTGGGCTCGTACGCGACGCTCGGGCTGCTGCTGCTCGCCAGCGTCCTCTTCTTCGTCACGGCGTTCTCGGCGAACCGGGTGTTACGTCCCGCCCGTCCGGCCGACCCCTTCGGCAAGCGCGCCACCTACGAGTGCGGCCTCGATCCCGTCGGCGCCGACTGGGCGCAGATGCAGATCCGCTACTACGTGTACGCCTATCTCTACGTGCTGTTCGCCGTGGAGTCGGTGTTCCTCTTCCCCTGGGCGATGGTCTTCGACCGGCCCGGCTTCGGGGCGGTCACGGTCGTGGAGATGGCGGTCTTCGTCGCGGTGCTGGCCCTCGGCATCCTCTACGCCTGGCGGAAGAACATCCTGCGCTGGACCTGACCACCCGGCGACGGGGCGGACGGTCAGGCGAGGCCGCGGCGGGTCAGCGTCGGTGGGCGGTCGCCCCGGATCGAGGCGACCATGTCGAGCACCCGGCGGGTGGGACGCACCTGGTGCGCGCGGAACACCCGGGCGCCCAGCCAGGCCGAGACCGCGGTGGCCGCCAGCGTCCCCTCCAGCCGCTCGGCCACCGGCAGGTCCAGCGTCTCGCCGATGAAGTCCTTGTTCGACAGGGCGACCAGCAGCGGCCAGCCGGTGCCGGAGAGCTCGCCGAGCCGGCGGGTGATCTCCAACGAGTGGCGGGTGTTCTTGCCGAAGTCGTGCGCCGGGTCGATCAGGATCCCGTCGCCGCGTACGCCCAGGGCGACCGCGCGCTCGGCGAGCCCGGTCACCGTCGTGACCACGTCGGCGACCACGTCGGCGAAGGCCGCCCGGTGCGGCCGGGTCCGGGGCGCAAGGCCACCGGCGTGGGAGCAGACCAGGCCGGCGCCGGTCTGCGCCGCCACCCGGGCCAGGGCCGGGTCGGCGCCGGACCAGGTGTCGTTGAGCAGGTCGGCGCCCGCGGCCACCGCCTCCACCGCAACCTCGGCCCGCCAGGTGTCGATCGAGATCACCACGTCCGGGAAGGCGGCCCGGACGGCGGCGATGGTGTCGACGGTGCGGCGGATCTCCTCGGCCGCGTCGACCTCCGCGCCGGGGCCGGCCTTGACCCCGCCGATGTCGATGATCCCGGCGCCCTCCTCGACCGCCCGCTCGACGGCGCGCAGCGCGCTGTCCTGGGCAAAGGTCGCACCCTGGTCGAAGAAGGAGTCCGGGGTGCGGTTGACGATTGCCATCACCACCAGCTCGTCCGGGCCGAACGTACGCCCACCGAGCCGAAGCGCCCCGGCCATGCCGCCTCCTGAAGGTCCGCGCCGCCGACCCGTCCCCGCCGTCGGCCGATCACGACGCTAGCCGGTCCGCCGCCGTCGGGCCGCGCCGGTCCGTCGGTGTGCCGGACATGGGTGCCGACCTGGGCGCCTGGCCCCGCCACGCCGGTGGCACGGGCCGGTGCGCCGGTGCGTCGGGCGGAGGTGCGTCGGGGTGGATCCGGGACGCGGGCGGGTGGTGGGGTCGCTCCGGCCCGTTCGACGTGCCACGATCTGTACATGGGTCAGGTTCTGCTCCTGCTGGTCGTGGCGTTGACCGTGGCGGCGGTCGTGTTCGGGGTGACGGTGCTGGTCTCCGGCCGGGATCCCGGCCTGACGCCGGCCGAGCCGGACGGGCGGGCCGTGCCGTTGCCGGCGGCCCGTCCGCTGCGCGAGTCCGACGTGGGCGAGGTCCGGTTCGACACCGCGCTGCGGGGCTACCGCATGGCCCAGGTCGACCACGCGATACGCCGGGCGGCCTACGACATCGGCTACAAGTCCGAGCTGATCGGCGTGCTGGAGGCGGAGGTGGCCGCGCTGCGCGAGGGGCGGACGGCGGACGCCGACGCCCTGCGCCAGGCCCGGGAGCAGGCGGCCCGGGCGGGCGTCGCCGAGGCGTCGCCGGAGGCCCGGGGGACGGTCCCGGTCGGTGCCGACCGGCCGGACGCGACCGGGGACACCGACGTGGTCGTCGAGCCGATCCCCGCGTTCGCGGGCACGACCGCCGGGCCGGCGACGAAGGAAGCGCCGGCGGCCGGCGCCGGCGCCGCCGCCCGCCCCGACGACACGGCCTTCGCCCGGACGGGCGCCGACGTCACGGCGGACCGGACGGGTGCGGGAGACGACGGTTCCGCGGACCGGACGAGCGGTGCCGACGCCACGGCCCGGACCGGGGCGGACGACGACACGACGCAGCCGGCGGGCGACGCGGCCGGTCCCGGCCCGGTGGTCCCGTCGGAGCCGAAGTGACCGGGCCGGAAGACGGCGGGGACCTGCGCGACGTGGCGCGGCGCGGCGCGGGCGAGGTCACTGCCACGGTGATCGTCGACGCGCCGGCGGAGCGGGTCTTCGCGGCGCTGACCGCCTGGGAGCGGCAGTCGGACTGGATCCCCTTCACCACCGTCCGGGTGGTCCAGGGCGACGGCGGCGAGGGCAGTCTGGTCGAGGCGGTCACCGCCGTCGGCCCCGCCGTGCTGCGCGACGAGATGCGGGTGGTCCGGGTGGACGCGCCCTACGAGGTGGGCGTCGTGCACTGCGGCAAGCTGCTGCGCGGCCCCGGCGTGCTCCGCTGCACCCCGCTGGAGCGGGACCGCACCCAGGTGGTGTGGCACGAGTGGTTCCACCTGCCGGGCGGCTCGGCCGGTCGGGTGGCCTGGCCGGTGCTCTGGCCCGGGTCGAAGTTCGGCCTGACCCAGGCGCTGAAGAAGTTCGGTCGGCTGGTGGAGCAGGGCCGGCTGCCCTGACCGGGGCTGCGCGGGCCTGACCGGGCTGCGCGTGATCGACTCGACGTCCCTGACACCGGGGTGTCGACGTGACCGGGACGCCCCGATGTCGTCGACTCCGGGCGGATCAGGCCCGGTCGCCGAGGCGCGACGCAGGGCCGGAGGCCACCGGCCTGTCGGGGCGGTGCCCTAGCGTGGACGCGTGACTGACCTGGTGATCGGCACCGACGGGCTGCCGCGATGCGGCTGGGGGCACAGCACCCCCGACTACGCCGCCTACCACGACACCGAGTGGGGCCGGGCCCTGCGCGGCGACGACGAGCTCTACGAGCGGCTCACGCTGGAGGCGTTCCAGTCGGGGCTGTCCTGGCTGACCATCCTCCGCAAACGTCCCGCGTTCCGGCTGGCCTTCGACGGGTTCCGGATCGAGACCGTGGCCGGCTACGGCGACGCCGACGTCGCCCGGCTGCTCGCCGACGCGGGCATCGTCCGCAACCGGGCCAAGATCGAGGCGGCGATCGCCAACGCCCGGGCCGCGCTGGAGCTGCCGGAGGGGCTCTCCGCGCTGCTCTGGTCCTTCGCGCCGCCGCCCCGACCCGCCCGGCCCACGTCGTTCGCGGAGGTGCCGGCGCTGACCGCCGAGTCCACCGCGATGGCCAAGGCGCTCAAGAAGCGGGGCTTCCGCTTCGTCGGCCCGACCACGGCCTACGCGCTGATGCAGGCCACGGGGATGGTCGACGACCACCTGGCGGGCTGCCACGTCGTGGCGGCGCGGGCGGCGTGATGGGATGGAGTCCATGACGACCGACACCGCGCACCGGGTGGACGGAGCGCGCCCCGCCGACGGCACGGACGCCTGGGCGGTGCTGCTGCCCGCCGGGCGCTACGAGGCCGAGCGGCTCGTCCACCACGACACGCTCGAGTTGACCGGCCTGGCCGACGCCGCCCGGCCCCGTCCCGGCGACCGGGTGGCCGTGCTGGCCGACGCGCCGCCACGGCTGGTGGCGCTGGGCCGGGTCGCCCTGGCCAGCGGCCAGGAGCGGGAGGACCCGGACGACCCGCAGTCCGAGCGGGCCGAGACGCCGCTGGTGGTGGCGTACACCCGGCGGGCCTTCGACGAGCCGGTGCCGGTCGACACGCTGGCGCTCGACGGGCCGGTGACCGCGCTGGCCCCGACGGCCTTCCGGGAGTTGGCCGACCAGCTCGGCCCGCCGCCGCGACGGCGTTCCTGGCTGGTCAGCCTCGACCTGCCGATCGAGGCCGCGTCGCCCGCCGAGGCGGTCCGCCTGTTCTGGGCGTACGTGCAGGAGCTGGGGCCCCGCGAGCTGCCCGCCTTCGTGTCGCCCTCCGGCGACGAGTTGGCCATGCAGGCGTTCGTGCTCGGCGCGGAGGCCAACCAGGATCCGGAGGAGGACGACTGACTGCGACCGGGTGACGTCCCCGCGACGACGCTCAGGTCCGGTGCTCCCGGCGCGGCCCGGCCGCACCCACGGAGGCGCGGCCCACCGCCTGTTCGGAACGTCGGCGGTGGGCCGGTCAGGCAGCCGTCAGCGGCCCTCGAAGGTCGGCTTCTGCTTGTTGACGAAGGCCCGGGTGCCGTTGCGGTGGTCGGCGGTGCCCCCGCAGATCGACTGCGCCTGGGCCTCGGCGGCGAGGGCGTCGGCCAGCGTGCCCGCGTCGGCGATGGAGAGCTGCCGCTTGATCGCCCCGTACGCGACGGTCGGGCCGGCGGCCAGCCGGGCGGCCAACTCCTGCGCGGTCGGCAGCACCTGCTCGTCGTCCTCGACCAGGCGGTTGATCAGCCCGAGCTGGCAGGCGTCCGCCGCACCCACCGGCTCGGCCAGCATCAGCAGCTCGATCGCCTTGGCGTGGCCGACCAGCCGGGGCAGCGTCCAGGAGGCGCCGGTGTCCGCGGCGAGCCCGACCTTGGCGAACGCCATCAGGAAGCTCGTCGACGGCCCGCCGATGCGGATGTCGGCCAGGAACGCCAGCGAGGCGCCCGCCCCGGCGGCCATTCCCCGCACCGCCGCGACCACCGGCTTCGGCAGGTTGGCCAGCCGGGCGGCGATCGGGTTGTAGTGCGCCCGGACCGTGTCCAGCGGGTTGCCGTCGGTGGACTCCAGGGTCTGCACGTGCTCGCGCAGGTCCTGGCCGGCGCTGAACGACCGACCCGCGCCCGCGAGCACCACCGCGCGGCAGGACCGGTCGGTCTCCAGCTCGGCCAGGGTGTCCCGCAGCGCCTCCTTGAGTGCCACGTCGAGCGCGTTCATCGCCGTGGGGCGGTTCAGCGTCAGGGTGACGACGGCGTCGGTGCGGTCGACGAGCAGGGGCTCGGTCACTTCTCACGACCCTTCAGTCGGGCGAGGCGGTTGCCGGCGTCGAGGCACTGCTCGACGTACCGGTCTGCGGCCGGCCGCAGCCGGGCCGCGTGCCGGTCGAAGAAGCTGGCGGCGGCGGTGCCGGGCCAGCGCTCGGGCAGCAGCGCCGGGGGCAACTGCGGGTCCCGGAACAGGAAGGTACGCCACGCGTGCACGAGCCGGAACCGGGCGGCGTACGCCTCCTCGTCGGGGCTGCGCGTGGTGACCCCGGCCAGCAGCGGTCGCTGCTCGGCGACGAACTGCTCGTACGCCTGGCCGATCTCCGTCAGGTCCCAGGCCCGGCGCACCACGCCCATCGCGCCGGGGGTGCCGGCGGTGTGCGCGGCGGTGAACCGTTCGTAGCGCACGCCCGCCTCGTCGAGCAGCACGTCCACGTCCTCGCCCGGCCGGGTGGCGACCCAGGTGCACTCGTCCAGGGCGCCGTAGCCGAGGAAGGTCAGGTTGGCGGCGAGCCGCTGCCGGTCCCGCCGGGACAGGGGGGCCTCCAGCGACAGCAGGTCGAACCGCCCGTCCCAGGTGATCCGGCCGGTCCGGTAGATCCGGGCCGCGGCCTCGTCCAGCCGGCGGGCGGCTTTCGGTGTGATCGAATATCCCGGCCCGGGAGCGAGCCGGCACGGGTCGAGCCACCCCTGACGGACCATCCGGGAGACCGCCGTGCGCACGGCGGGCGGGGCGATCCCGAGCGGCGCCAGCAGCCTGACCAGGGCGGCGACGGGTGCCCGGCCGCCCCTCGCCCGGAGGTGGTCGCCGTACAGGTCGAAGAGTGCCGACCGTGCCTGCATGACCGCACATTGTGACAGGCCTTCTCAGGATATGCTAGATGCTGTTACATCAATGCTGCTTCGGTTTGGGTCCGGCGGTGTTCATCAGGGAAAATCGTTGGTCGACACCCCCGCGTACGTTGCGGGTGGTCAAGACGAAGTGGCTGTGGGGCAACCCACCGACCCTGGCGTAGGTCTGAGGGGAGACAACATGGCGGCGATGAAGCCGCGGACGGGCGACGGTCCGCTGGAAGTCACCAAGGAGGGCCGGGGCATCGTCATGCGTGTCCCGCTGGAGGGCGGTGGCCGGCTCGTCGTCGAGATGACTCCCGACGAGGCCAACGCGCTCGGTGACGCACTGAAGGCAGCCGCCGGCTGACCGAGGAACGGCCCGTGCGCCCGCGCGGACCTTTCGTCAACCCCTGAGCCACCGGCCCTGCCGGTGGCTCAGGGTCTTCATTCTCCGCGGGGCCATGCTCCGCGAACTTTCCTGGAGGTACGGCTCCGCGTGCTCGCCATCCGTCTGCTCGCCGAGCCGGAACGGCTCGACACCCTCGTTCTGCCCGTCCGGCCCGGTCCGGGCGACGACGACCCGGCCCGACCGGCCCCGGCCGGGGCGACGCTGCCCGACGGCGTGGCCGAGGAGGCTGCCGCCCTGGCGCCGGCGGCCCGGCTGACCGGGCGCCCCGGCGAGGTCCAGGCACAGTTGCGGCCCGGGCGGGACCCGGGCCGGCTGCTGCTGCTCGGCGTCGGAGACGGCGACGAGGCGGGCTGGAGGACGGCCGGCGCGGCCCTGGCCCGGGCCGCGAAGGATGAGACACACGTCACGTTGGCCATGCCGACCGAGGCCACTTCGGCGGCCGTACGAGGGCTGGTCGAGGGGCTGCTGCTGGCCTCGTACCGGTTCCGGATGACCGACGCCGGCACCGCCCCCGCCCTGGCCGGGGTCGACATCGTGGTGACCGACCCGGACGCGCACGCCGCAGCCGTGGAGGTGGCCCGGACGACGGCCCGGATGACCCGGTTCGCCCGCGACCTCACCAACACCCCCTCGTCGGTCAAGAACCCGGAGTGGTTCGCCGACCAGGTCGCCGCCCTCGCCGCCGACGTGCCGGACCTTCACCTGCGGGTACGCGGCCCGGACGAACTGGCGGCCGAGGGCTTCGGCGGCATCCTCGCCGTCGGGGGCGGCTCGGCCAGCGGCCCGCGCCTGGTCGAGTTGGACTGGCGGCCGGCCGACGCGCGTACCCACGTGGTGCTGGTCGGCAAGGGGATCACGTTCGACACCGGCGGCATCTCGATCAAGCCGGTGGCGTCGATGAAGCTGATGCGCAAGGACATGGCCGGCGCGGCCGCGGTGGTCGCGGCGACGCTCGGTGCGGCGGCCCTGCGCCTGCCCGTCCGGGTCACCACGCTCGCTCCGCTGGCGGAGAACATGCTCAGCGGCTCGGCGTTCCGCCCCGGCGACATCGTCCGCCACTACGGCGGCACGACCAGCGAGACCACCAACTCCGACGCCGAGGGGCGGCTCGTCCTGGCCGACGCGCTCGCGTACGCGGTCGCCGAGCTCGAACCCGACCTGCTAGTCGACCTCGCCACGCTCACCGGGGCGAACGCGGTCGCGTTGGGCAAGCGCACCGGTGCCCTCTACAGCGAGAACGAGGGGCTCGCCGCGGACGTGCTGGCCGCGATCTCGGCCGCCGGCGAGGCAGCCTGGCGGATGCCGCTGCCCGCCGACTACGCCGAGCACCTCGGCAGCGAGCTGGCCGACCTGCACAGCTCTCCGGACCGGGGGGCCGGTTCCGTGATGGCCGCGCTCTACCTGCGGGAGTTCACCGGCGGGCTGCGTGACCGGTGGCTGCACGTCGACATGTCCGCGCCGTCGTGGGCCGACGGCGACGACGCCGAGCTGACCCGGGGCGCGACCGGCTGGGGCGTACGCTCGCTGCTGCGCTGGCTGGGCTCGCTGGGTTGACCGCCGGGCGGCGCCCGCACGCGGCGGGCGCCCGGTCAGCGGCGGCAGGTCAGCACCTGACGGCGGCGAGCAGCCCGTGGCCGACCGGCAGCAGCGCCGGAATCCAGTGTTCCGACTCCCGGATCGTCTTGAGCGCCTCGCGGACGGTCACCGTCTCGACGTCCCGGGCGGCGGGGTCGCCGATCCGGCCACCGGCCAGCGTGCCGTTGAGCGCGACCACGCCGCCCGGCCGCAGCAGCCGCAGCGCGGCGTCCACGCAGGCGGCGAAGCCGGTCGCCTCCGCGTCCACGAAGACCAGGTCGTACGCGCCGTCGGCGAGCCGGGGGAGCACGTCCAGCGCCCGGCCGGTGATGATCCGGGTCCGGCCGGCGGCGAAGCCCGCCTCGGTGAAGATCCGCCGGGCGATCCGCTGGTGCTCCACCTCGACGTCGATGGTGGTGAGCACGCCGTCGGCGCGCATGCCGCGCAGCAGCCAGACGCCGCTGACTCCCGTGCCGGTGCCGATCTCCACCACCGCCCGGGCGCTGCCGGCGGCGGCGAGCAGCCGCAGGGCCGCGCCGGCGCCGGGGGTCACCGCGTCGAGGCCGACCTCGTGGGCCAGACTGCGGGCGGTGCGCAGGACGAGATCCTCGGTCACGTACGACTCGGCGAAGTGCAGGGTCTGGGCCGTCGAAGTGCCGGAACCGGCGACCGTGGCGATGGGACACCTCCGGGCGGCGCGCGTGGTGCGGGGGCGGGTGGGCACTGTGAGCCTAGAGGCGACGTCGAACGGGCGCAGCCGCGCGTCCGCCACCCGACGATCACGGCCGGCAACCGGTGACTCCATCAGTGGCATCCGTGTAATCCTGGAAGCGGTGTTCCGGCGAGCGCGACCGGGCGACCCTGTCGCCGGGGCGGCGGAGCGCGGGATCCGGGGATGGACTGGGAGGGCACCGACGTGACCGACGGCTGGGACTGGCGCCAGCCCGGGGGAGCTCCGGCACCGGCGCGACCGCCGGGGCCCGGGCATCCGCCGGTGGGGTCGCCGCCGACGCCTCCGGGCGCCGGGGGCGGCACGACTTCGCCCTGGTGGTCCGACGCCCTGGCCGACCCGTGGCGTGACCCGGCAGCGCCGGCCGCCGTGGTGCTGCCGGCCGCGCCGAGCCCCGGCAGCGAGCCGGAGCCGGTCAGCGACCCGGACGCCCCGGGCCGGCCCACGCTGCGGCAACTGCTGTTCATCCCGCTGATCACCGCGCTGCTCGCGGGCAGCCTGGGCGGTGCGCTCGGGTACGCCTTCGCGGTGCGTGGCGGCGCCGCGGCCGGCACTGTGCTCGGCGCGGACCCGCAGGCGCCCGGCCTGGCCCAGCGCCGGCCCGAGTCGCTCGCCGGGGTCGCCGAGCGGGTGCTGCCCAGCGTGGTGACAGTCCGGGTGGCGGGCCTCGGCGGCACGAGTGAGGGCTCCGGCTTCATCGCCAGCGTCGACGGGCACGTGATCACCAACGACCACGTGCTGGCCGGGGCGACCGGCAAGGCGTCGGTGATCTTCAACGACGGCAGTTCGGCCCCGGCGACCATCGTCGGGAAGGACCCGGAGTCCGACATCGCGGTGATCAAGGTCTCCCGGACGGGCCTGCGACCGGTCGAGTTCGGCGACTCCGACGCGCTGGCCGTGGGCGACCCGGTGCTGGCCATGGGCTCACCGCTCTCGCTGGCCAACACGGTCACGGCCGGCATCGTCAGCGCCCTGGACCGGACGATGCGGGCCGGCGAGCCCGGTGGCCCCACGCGCTACTACGCGGCGATCCAGACCGACGCGGCGGTCAACCACGGCAACTCCGGCGGCCCGCTGGTCGACGGCGCGGGCCGGGTGATCGGGGTCAACTCGACCATCAAGTCGCTCGTGTCGGACGGGCAGGAGGCGGGCAACATCGGCCTCGCCTTCGCCATCCCGATCAACCAGGCCAAGCGGATCACGCAGGACATCATCGGCACCGGCAAGGCCCGCCGCACGGTGATCGGGGCCCAGGTCGGCGGGGCCGGCGCGGGCACCGGAGGGACCGGCGTACGCCTGGCGGCCGTGGAGCCGTCCGGGCCGGCGGCCGGCGCGGGGCTGCGGGCCGGCGACGTGATCCTGAAGCTCGACGGGCGACCGATGACCGAACCGACCGACCTGATCGCCCTGGTGCGGAAGTACGCGCCCGGCGCGGTGGTGACCGTGGAGTACCGCCGGGGCGCCGACCGGCAGAACGCCTCCGTGACACTGGCCGCAGACGCCAAGTAGGGGCGGGTCACCCCCTCCCCGGTGGCGTCCGACGTGCGTAGTCTTGCTGCTGACGCCGAAGGAGGCCCGTGCAGTGTTCGAGAACCTGAACTGGTGGGAGATCGGTGCGCTGCTGCTCCTGGCGCTGCTGATCTTCGGTGACCGGCTGCCCGCGGTGATCAGCGACGGCCTGCGCATGGTGCGCAACCTGCGCACCATGGCCAACAACGCCACCACCGACCTCAGCCGCGAGTTGGGCACCGACATCCAGCTGGAGGATCTGCACCCGAAGGCGTTCATCCGCAAGCACCTGCTCAGCGAGGAGGACGAGCAGGCGATCCGGAAGCCGTTGCAGGGCGTCTACGACAACCTGCGGGCGGACGTCACCAGCGTGCACAACGAGCTGAAGGACGTCGCCTCCGCCGCCGACCTGCGCAAGGGCGGCAGCCGCCCGACGACCGCCACCGGCGGCGCCCCGGCCCCCGCCCCCCGCCCCAGCTACGACGACGCGACCTGAGCCCCCCTGTCGGGTCGCCGCAACCTGGGCCCGCCTGTCGGGTCGCCGCGACCTGAGCCTGCTGCCAATTGAGCACAACCATGATCAGTTGATGGCCAACCGGAGCGCGGGGACGGATCCCACCGGTTTTCCATCAACCGATCATGGTCGGCCGCCCTGTCGAGTGAGCTTCTTCGGGCTGGCGGTGCCGCCAGCGCCGGCGGTGGCCGGCGTTTGGTCAGCGGCCGGCGGGCTTGAGGCCCAGTGGCTTGCCGAGCAGCGACTCCCGCCGCAGGGCGAGCCGGTCGGCGACCTGACCCAGCGCCTTCGCGGCCGGTGACTCCGGCGCGGCCAGCACGATCGGGGTGCCCCCGTCGCCGGCCTCGCGGACCCGGGTGTCGAGCGGGACCTGCCCGAGCAGCGGCACCTGCGCGCCGATGGTCTTCGTCAGCGACTCGGCGACCGCCTGGCCGCCGCCCGCGCCGAAGACCTCCATCCGGGAACCGTCCGGCAGTTCGAGCCAGGACATGTTCTCGATGACGCCGACCACACGCTGGTGGGTCTGCAACGCGATCGCGCCGGCCCGCTCCGCCACCTCGGCGGCGGCGGCCTGCGGGGTCGTGACGATCAGGATCTCGGAGTTGGGCAGCAGTTGGGCCAGGGAGATGGCCACGTCGCCGGTGCCCGGGGGCAGGTCGAGGAGGAGCACGTCCAGCTCACCCCAGTAGACGTCGGCGAGGAACTGCTGCAACGCCCGGTGCAGCATCGGGCCGCGCCACACCACGGCGGCGTTGCCGGCGGTGAACATGCCGATCGAGATGACCTTCACGCCGTGCGACTGCGGCGGCATGATCATGTCCTCGACGCGGGTGGGGCGCCCGTCCGCACCGAGCATCCGGGGCACCGAGTGGCCGTAGATGTCCGCGTCGACCACGCCGACGGAGAGCCCACGGGCGGCCAGCGCGGCGGCCAGGTTGACCGTCACGCTGGACTTGCCGACGCCGCCCTTGCCGCTGGCGACCGCGTACACGCGGGTGCGCGAGCCCGGCTGGGCGAACGGGATGACGGGCTCCTGGGAGGCGCCGCCACCGCGCAGCTTCGACTGGAGCTCCTGGCGCTGCTCGGGGCTCATCACGCCGAACTCGATCTCCACGCCGGTGACCCCGGGCACCGCGCCGACGGCGGCCGTGATGTCCGAGCGCAGCTTGTCCTTCAGCGGGCAGCCGGCGACGGTGAGCAGCAGCTCGACCCGTACGACCCCGTCGTCGCCGACCTCGGCGGAGCGGACCATGCCCAGCTCGGTGATGGGTCGGCGGATCTCCGGGTCGTTGACGGTGGCCAGCGCGGCCTGGATCGCGTCGGAGACGGTGCTGACGGGTGCTGACATGTCCGCAATGCTACGTCGGGGGTGAGACCCCACCGCCGTCAGCGGGGGCCGGTGTGAGCGAATCGATGGCGACGGCTGGGGGCGCTGCTCAGCCCTCCGGCTCCCGGCCCCCCGGCCGGCTGTCGTGGGCCCAGTCGCCGTCGAGGTCGTCGCGGGGCTCGTCCAGCCCGTCCCCGTGCTGCGCGGCCTTCCCCTGCTGCCGGCGCTCCAGCCGTTGGCGGCGTCGGCCCGCCTCGTCCAGCTCCTCGGCCAGCCGGGCCAGCTCGGAGCGGAGGAAGTCCCGGGTCGCCACCTCGCCCATCGCGTTGCGCAACGCGGCGATCTCCCGGGCCAGGTACTCGGTGTCGGCCTTCTGCATGGTCGCCCGTCGGCGGTCCTCGTCCAGGGAGACCCGGTCCCGGTCCGCCTGGCGGTTCTGCGCCAGCAGGATCAGCGGGGCCGCGTAGCTGGCCTGGAGGGACAGCACCAGGGTCAGGAACGTGAAGGTGTACGGGTCGAACCGCAGGTGTGCCGGGGCCAGGGTGTTCCAGCCGAACCACAGCGCGATCACGATCGTCATGTAGACGATGAAGTTCGCGGTGCCCATCCCCCGGGCGATCCCCTCGGACCACCGGCCGAAGGCCTCCGGGTCGAACCGGGGCAGCTTGACGCTCCTGGGCTCGCGCGGCTGGTCGAGCCGCCGTGCCCGGCGCTGCTCAGCCATCCGCGCCGTCCAGCGTCGGCGCGGTGGTGGCCGGGCGTCCGGCGGCTGCCCGGTCCCGCCAGTCCCGGGGCAGGAGGTGATCCAGCACGTCGTCGACCGTGACCGCGCCGACCAGCCGGTTGTTGCGGTCGATCACCGGCATGGCCACCAGGTCGTACGTGGCCATCCGGCGGGTGATCTCCGGCAGCGGGGTGGTCGGCCGCAGCGGGTCGATGTCGTTGACCACCACCCCGCCGAGCAGGTCGGCGGGCGGCTCGCGGAGCAGCCGCTGGAAGTGGACCATGCCGAGGTAGCGGCCGGTCGGCGTGGTCATCGGCGCCCGGGACACGAAGACCTGCGCGGCGATCGCGGGCGAGAGCTGCGATTCCCGGATCCGGGCCAGGGCCTCGGCGACGGTGGCGTCCGGCGGCAGGATCACCGGCTCGGAGGTCATCACGCTGCCCGCCGTTCCCGGCGTGTACTTGAGCAGCTGACGCACCGGATCGGCCTCGTCCGGCTGCATCAGGTCGAGCAGCACGTCCTGCTCGGGCGGCGGCAGCTCACTGAGCAGGTCGGCGGCGTCGTCCGGGTCCATCTCCTCCAGCACGTCGGCGGCCCGCCGCCGGTCCAGCGCGGCGAGGATCTCCACCTGGTCGCGCTCCGGCAACTCGCTCAGCACGTCCGCCAGGCGCTCGTCGTCAAGCGCGGCGGCCACCTCGTTGCGCCGGGCGTCGGGAAGGTCCTGGAGGGCGTTGGCGAGGTCGGCGGGGCGCATGTCCTCCAGCACCGCGAGCAGGTTGGCCGTGCCCCGGTTGTCGGCGACGCCGCTGAGCCCGCGTACCCGCTCCCACTCGACCTGGTGCAGGTGGCCCCGGCGGGCCAGCCGGCCGGTCTGCTCGCGTACGGCGACCCGCGTCAGCGACCACTCGCCGCCACGGCTGCACTCCATCGCCACGTCGACCACGGAACCCGGCTGACCGGCGGGCTCGACCTGCACCCGCCGGTCCAGCAGCTCCTGGAGCACGAGCAGCTCGTTCGGGCGTTTCTCGAAGCGCCGCAGGTTGAGCGTGCCGCTGCCGAGCACGACCGCGTCGGCGTCGATGGAGGTGATCCGGTTCAGCGAGAGGAAGATGCGCCGCCGCATCGGCATCTCGGCGACCAGGCCGACCACTTCGGGCGGGCGTTGCGTCGGGCGCAGCCGGGCCACCGCGTCGCGGACCCGGCCCACCTGGTCACCGTTGGGGTCGAAGACGGCGACTCCGGCGAGCCGGGCGAGGTAGACCCGGGTCGGCGTGCTCACGGGCACCAGCCTAAGCGCCTAGTGTCTAGCAACATGTCGACCTTGTCCTACGAGATCGTGGACGTCTTCACCGACCGCCCGTTCGCCGGCAACCCGCTGGCGGTGGTGTTCGGCGCCGAGGGACTGGCCACCGAGCAGATGCAGGCGCTCGCGCTGGAGTTCAACCTCTCCGAGACGGTGTTCGTGCTCCCACCCACCCAGGTCGGCGCCACCTACCGTGCCCGCATCTTCACCCCGGCCGAGGAGTTGCCCTTCGCCGGTCACCCCAGCGTCGGCGCGGCGGTGACCGCCAGCCGCCGCGGCATGTTCGGTGTGGGGCAGGTCACCCAGGAGTGTGGCGCGGGTGTGCTGCCCGTCGAGGTGACCCCGACCGGGGCGACGCTGACGGGCGGCGTGGCCACCCTCGGCCCCGAGCTGGACCCGGAGCCGCTGCTGGAGATGGCCGGGCTGGCCGCGGACGACCACGTCGGCCCGGCCCCCCGGGTGGCCGGCTGCGGGCTGGAGTTCCCGTATCTTCCGGTGCGTCCGGACGCGGTGGCCCGCGCCCGGGTCAACGCGGCGGCGGCACAGCGGTACGGAGTGGAGCATGTCAGCGTCTTCTCCTGGGACGCCGCGGCTCAAACCGCGCACGCCCGGGTCTTCGTTCCCGGGCTCGGCGTGCCGGAGGACCCGGCCACCGGCTCGGCCGCCCTGGGGCTCGGGGTGTGGCTGGTCGCCAGCGGCCTGCTGCCCGCCGACGGGCGTGCGGAGTACACGGTCCACCAGGGCATCGAGATCAACCGCCCGTCACTGCTGGCCTGCACGGTGACCGCCGCCGACGGTCAGGCGGTGGGCGCCACCGTGGCCGGCCAGGTGATGCCGGTGGCCCGGGGCGAGATCATGGTCCCCCCGTTCGTCGGCTGACGGCGGGGGGCTCGGGCGTCTCCGTGCCGGATCCCGGCGGGCCGGGGGCGGGTGGCGCTGACGGAAGGCACACGGGTGCGGGAGGATGCGAGGGTGACCGACGCGGAGCGGACCAGCACGCCCCTGGTCGACGAGGCGATGAAGAAGGCGGCCGTGGCCTGGGTGAGCGTGCCCGGCGGGCCGGCGCTCGCGCTGTGGTGCGTACCCCTGGAGGGGGCGCTGTTCGTGGTCAGCGGCCCCGGGGAGCAGTCCGCGCCAGGGCTGGCCGACGCGACCGGGGCGCAGGTCACCCTGCGCGGTGACCACGGCGGGCGGATCGTCACCTGGCCGGCCCGGGTGAGTCGCCTGGCGCCGGGCACCGAGGCGTGGGAGACCGCCGCGCCGCTCGTGGCCGCGAAGCGGCTGAACGCGCCGGGGCCCACCGCCGAGCTGGTGGAGCGCTGGGCGGCCGACGGCTGCGCGGTGAACCGGCTGGCCCCGGCCGGCGAGCCGGTCGCCGGTGCCGGTCTGCCCGCGGACTCGCTGGCCGAGGTGCCCCGCGAGACGCCGGCGGTGCGGGTGACCCGCAAACCGTTCCGGCTGCACCGGGTCCGTCGGCGCTGAGGCGGGCGGGCCGAGGTCAGCAGGAGCCGCAGGCGGCCGGCAGCGGGGGGCCCGGCGGCACGGTCGCCGTCCGCACCAGGTCGACCACCTCGTCGAGCGAGCGCAGCGCAGGCCCGATCCAGGCGGCGTCGAGGTTGAACACCAGGTGGCCGGCCAGGTCCGGTGCGGCCAGGCGCACCGCTGTCATCCCGGCCCGCTCCGCCCCGGTCAGCTCCTGGCTGCCGCCGTCGCCGACGTAGAGGCAGTCCGCCGGTGCCAGGTCGAGCCGCCGGCACGCCGCCTGGTAGAGCGCCGGGTCCGGCTTGCAGCGGCCCACCTGCACCGAGAAGACCCGCACGTCGAGCAGCGGGTCGATCGGCAACTGCGGCAGGAACGCGGGCAGCTCGTGCGTGCAGTCGCTGATCACCCCGGTCCGCAGGCCGAGCTGGCGCAGCGCGGTCAGCGTGGGCACGGCCTCGTCCCGCAGTCGGGTGTCGGCGCGGACGGCCCGGTGGCGGGAGGCGACCGCGGCGCGGACCGCGTCGTCCGAGGGGCGCACGCCGGCCTGTTCGCAGACCCAGCGCAGGGTCGCCTCGGCGCTGCCGAGCTGCCCGCAGGCTCGTTCGTAGAAGGTGCGGTCGAGCACGTCGACGAGCGTGCTCGGCGGGCATCCGAGCAGCTCGGCGGTCGACCGGTGGGCCGCGCCCCGCTGGACGGAACGGCTCAGCGTGCCGAAGAAGTCGAACAGCACCGCCTGGAAGGTGGGCATGGGAGAGCGCCTCCGGGCGGTAGGGGATCGCCGGCGCGGACAGGCATGATCGTAACGGAGTGATGACCGAAAGTGATGCCCCGTCGCGTGTGAGGATTGCACCTCGTGTCCCCCGCACCGCACCGCCCGCCGCTCGACCCGGTCACCACCGGGGCGCTCGCCCTGGCCGTCGTCGCCGTCTCGTCCTCCGCGCCGTTGGTGGCCTTCGCGGCGGCGCCGGCCCTGGCGGTCGCGTTCTGGCGCAACCTGCTCTCGGTCGCCGTGCTGGGCCCGTTCTCGGTGGCCCGGCGACGCGCCGAGTTCCGGTCGCTGACGGTCGGCGCCGGCCGGCGCGAGGGCATCTACTGCGTGCTGTCGGGCGTGGCGCTCGCCGCGCACTTCGCCACCTGGATGCCCAGCACCAGGCTCACCTCGGTCGCCGCGGCGACCGCGCTGTGCGCCACCCAGCCGGTCTGGCAGGGGTTGATCGCCCGTGCCCAGGGCCGCCGGCTGCCGGGCGTCATGTGGGTCGGCATCGGGGTGGCGGTCGCGGGGGCGGGCGTGGCGACCGGGGCCGACTTCGCCGTCTCCGGCCGGGCCGTCGCCGGTGACCTGCTCGCGGTGGCCGGCGGCATGTTCGTGGCGGTCTACACCGCGTTCGGTGAGCGGGCCCGCACGACGATCAGCACGACCACCTACACCACCATCTGCTACGGGGTCTGCGCGTTCCTGCTGCTGGTCGTCTGCCTGGTCGGTGGGGTGCCGCTGAC
Source organism: Micromonospora sp. NPDC048170 (assembly GCF_040652795.1). NCBI lineage: Bacteria > Bacillati > Actinomycetota > Actinomycetes > Micromonosporales > Micromonosporaceae > Micromonospora > Micromonospora sp. NPDC048170. The sequence goes on along the minus strand of NZ_JBEZMR010000001.1, from coordinate 662,064 downwards.
CGGGTTCGACGCCGGCACCTGGGCGGCCGTGCTGGCCCTGGTGGCTGGCGCCCAACTGCTCGGACACTCGATGTTCAACTACGCGCTGAGGAAGGTCTCGGCGACCACGGTCAGCGTGCTGGTGCTGCTGGAGGCCCCGGGCGCGGCCCTGATCGGCTGGGCCTGGCTGGGGCAGCTGCCGGGGGTGACGGCCCTGGCGGGGCTGGCGCTGCTCCTGGCCGGTGTCGCCGTGGTGGTGCTCGGCGGTGCCCGCGCCGTCCGCCGCGTCCCGCCGGTGCCCACCGCCGTCCCCGCCGACGCCGGCCCACTGCCCGACTGACCCGTCCGACTCCCCGACCGGGGCCCAGCCGACTGCCCCGACCGGGGCCCAGCCGACTGCCCCGACCGGGGGCCCAGCCGACTTCCCCGACCGGGGCCCAGCCGACCTGCCCCGACCGGGGCCCAGCCGACTGCCCCGACCCGGGGCCCAGCCGACTGCCCCGACCGGCGGCCAGGCCGATTCCCCGACCGGCGGCCCGGCCCGCTCCGGTCCGGCGGATCGCCCGCACCGCACGACCCGGCGGACGCCACTCGTTGGCGCGGGAACGGCCGTTCGCCTGCCGGAGCCGGCCGCGTCCGTGAGAGTGCGAAGGGGGCAAACACGGGGACGGGAAGGCCGATGGCGGAGCGGGACGGGGCCGAGGGCGAGGGCGGCACGGTCGTCACGCCGTCGGCCGAGTTCCCGCCGCTCGACCCGGACGAGCTGCGGGCGCTGCGCCGGATCGGCGACCGGTGGCACAACGCCCGCCGGGGTCGACCGCCCGACGCGGACACGCTGCCGGTGGACCCGACGCTGCGTCGCCACCCCGGCCAGCCGGCCCCGACGCGGTTCGGCCGGCTCGCCCCGATCGCGCTGTTCCGGGTCGGCGAGCCGGACGAACTGGTCGCCACCGAGCCGGCCAACCTGCCCGGCAGCCGGCTCGGCCGGGCGGCCTCCCGGCTGCGGCGGGCGCTGTTCGGGCCGCCGCTGAGCAGCGCCGCCGTGCTCTACGAGCGGATGCGCAAGCTGGTGGCCCTGCCGGTGCTCTCCTCCGACCTGCTCAGCTCGGTGGCGTACGGGCCGGAAGCGATGCTCGCCGTGCTGCTGCTCGCCGGCAGCGGGGCGCTCGGGCTGTCCCTGCCGCTGGCTGCCGGCCTGGCGCTGCTCATGATCGCGGTCGGCATCTCCTACCGGCAGACCGTCACCGCCTACCCGCACGGGGCCGGGTCGTACATCGTGGCGAGCGACAACCTGGGTTCCGGGGCGGGCCTGGCCGCGGCGGCGGGACTGCTGACGGACTACGTGCTGACCGTGGCGGTGTCCGTCTCCGCCGGTGTCCGGGCGGTCACCTCGGCGGCGCCGGCGCTGGCCGGCTGGACGGTGCCGCTCGGGCTGGCCGTGATCGCCCTGCTGCTCGCCGGCAACCTGCGCGGCGTACGGACCGCCGGCAACCTCTTCGTGCTGCCCACGTACGCCTTCGTGGTCGCGCTGCTGGCGCTGCTCGCGGTCGGCTGGTTCCGCGCGGCCGGGCGGGGTTTCGTCCCGGCGGATCCACCGCCGGTGGCGGCCGTCGAGGGGCTGGGGCTGCTGCTGGTGCTCCGGGCGTTCTCCTCCGGCGCGGTCTCGATGACCGGCATCGAGGCGGTCTCCAACGCGATTCCCGCGTTCCGGCCACCCGAGTGGCGCAACTCGCGCACCACGCTCACCTGGATGGTCGCGATGCTGGTGCTGTTCTTCGGCGGCCTCGTCGGGCTGATCCACCTGTCCGGGCTGGTGCCCACCGCCGAGCAGTCGATCCTCTCCCAGCTGGCCCGGGTGACCTTTCCCAGTGGCCCCTGGTACGCCCTGATCCAGGCCGCCACCGCGTTGATCCTGTTATTGGCCGCGAACACCGCCTTCAACGACTTCCCCCGCCTGCTCTTCTTCATGGCCCGGGACGGGCACGCGCCACGCCGGTTCCTGCACATGGGCGACCGGCTCGCCTTCAGCAACGGGTTGGTGGCACTCACCGTCGCGGCGGCGGTGATCCTGGTGGCCTTCCGCGGGCACACCGAGGCGCTGATCCCGCTCTACGCGGTCGGGGTGTTCCTCGCCTTCACCCTGTCCCAGGTGGGGATGGTGCTGCACTGGCGACGCCGGCGCGACCCGGGCTGGCGCCGCCGGGCGACGATCAACGCGGTGGGTGGCGCGTTCTCCGGTCTGGTGCTGGTGACCGCCGCGGTCACCAAGTTCACCGAGGGCGCCTGGGTGGTGGTCGTCGCCGTGCCGCTGCTGGTCCTGCTGTTCTGGTCCATCCACCGGCACTACCGGAGGCTGCACGGCTCCCTGGCGCTGCACCCGCCGCCGGAGGGCCCGGCACCCGGGCCGCCGGTGGTGCCGGCCGCGCCGCCCGCCGCCGGGCCCGCCGTCGCGGAGGACGAGGAACTGCCCGAGCAGGTACGCCACCTCGTGGTGGTGCCGGTCGCCCGGCTGAACCAGGCCTCGCTGCGGGCCCTGGCGTACGCGGCCTCGCTCGGGCAGCCGACGCTGGCCGTGCACATCGCCCCCGAGGAGCCGGAGGCGGACCGGTTCCGGGAGCAGTGGCGGGCGTGGGGCGACCACCTGCGGCTGGAGACGATCGTCTCCCCGTACCGGGCGGTGATCGGGCCGCTCGCGCACTACCTGGAGGCGCTGCACGCCTCCCGGGCCGACCTGGTGCTGACCGTCGTCGTGCCGGAGGTGGTGGTGCGCCGCCGCTGGCACCGGCTGCTGCACAGCCGCACCGAGCAGCGGCTGCGCGCCGCGCTGCGCCGGCTGCCGGGGGTGGTGGTCACCAGCCTTCCGGTGCACCCGGGCGGATAGCCGCGTCCTGACCGTCCCTCCCCTCGCCGGCCCGGCCCGGTGGGGCCGGGCGGCTACCCGCGCCGGGGGACGGCTGCCGCGGGCCCGTCAGCCGCGTCGGGCGACCACCGCGACCCGGGGCAGCGCCTCCGGGTCCGCAACGGGAGTGAGCAGGTCGTCGATGGCGGCGACGTGACTCGGCACCCAGCCGGCGTCCGTCAGGGCGGAGAGCACGTCGGCCACGGGATGGGCGGTGTTGGTGATCGTCGTGGCGAACGGGGTCGCGCGACCGTCGCCGGTGCGTAGCTCGCCGGAGATGTGCAGCGGGCGGCGGTCGCCGTCGAGCGGGCCGCGCGCCACCACGACCGAGGTCGTCCCGTCCTGCCGGGTGACCGGTGGGACGTCGGCGCGGAGTCCCCTGATCGTGGACATGTCGAAGCCGAACCATCCGCCCGGTGCGACCGCCTCGTGGACCCGGCGCAGGTAGGCGCGGACCCGGTCGATTCCGCCGACGTGGTTGAGGATGTCGTACGTGGAGACCGCGAACGCGCAGGGTCGCGGCACCTCGAAGTCCGTGGCGTCCGCGGCGATCAACACCGCGTCGGTGCCGGCCAGCCGCTCGCGGGCGCGGGCGATCATGGCCTCGGAGACGTCGACCCCGACGACCCGGTAGCCGGCGGAGGCGAACCGGGCGGCCACGATGCCGGTGCCGCAGCCGACATCGAGCAGGCTCCGCTCGGCTCCGGGCGCCACGTGCGCGTGCAGCCGCAGCCACGCGTCGCCCATCCGCTCCGGGTACGGCGCCCAGAAGCGGTCATACGCCGTGGCGAAAGCGTCAACGTACTCGGCCATCGGGTTGCCTTTCGTAGTGCCGGACGGGGGAACTGGCCAACGGGGCGAGCGCGGCGACGAAGATCACCGCGGCCAGCACGAGCAGGGTCGTCCGCACGCCGATCCCGGGTACGACGAAGCCGGCGGCGATCATGACCGGCGGCCCCAGTCCCACCGCCCCCAGCCACTCGTACGCGCTCACGCGGGACATCGCCTCCGTCGGCACCTCGGACTGGACGGTCGTCTCCCACAGCACGCCGAAGACGTCGAAGGCCACCCCCGCCAGCACGGCGGCGAGGATCACGAACGGCAGCGCGGCGCCCGATCCGAGCAGGAGCGCCGGAAGTCCCAGCACCGACACGGCGAGTACGGCCACCAGCAGGGGACGGGTCGTCCTGATCCGCATCGCGACCAGCACACCGGCGAACATGCCCACCGCGTACCCGGCGAGGATGCCCGACCACGCGCCCGCGCCACCCAGGTGTGTCCTGGCGAGCAGTGGCCCCGCGAGCCCGAAGGTGACCCCGACGGCGGCGTTGATCACGGCCGCGGAGAGCACGATCCGCCACAGCCAGGGCCGCCGGACGAACTCCCGCCAACCGTCGCGCAGTTCGGCCGGCAGATCCCGCCTGGTGGGCCGGGACGTCCTGGCGAGGCGTAGCCGCGCGAGAAGCCCGGCGGCGACGGCGAACGTGGCGGCGTCGAGGGCCAGTGCCCAACCCGGCCCCAGCCAGGTGATCAACGCGCCGCCCGCGGTGAAGCCCGCCACCGTGGCGGTGTTCGTGCCCAGCCGCAGCACGGCGTTGCCGCGTTGCCGCGCCTGCGGCGCGACCAGTTCGGCGGTCAGCCCGTTCAGCGAGGGCAGCAGCAGCGCGGAGGCGGTGCCGGCGACAGCCGCGCAGATGGCGAGGGACGCGACGCCCGCCCGCCCGGTCAGTACGAGGACGGTCATCGCGCCGTAGGCCGCACCGCACATCAGCTCCGCGGCCACGAGCACGCGGTGGCGCGGCAGCCGGTCACCGATGACGCCGCCGAGCAGCATCAGCGCGATCCTGGGCACCGAGATCGCGGCGAGCACGAGCGACAGCGCCGGGGGTGATCCGCCCGGCAGGTCGAGTACGGCGAACGTCAGCGCGAGCGGCCCCACCGCGTTGCCGAAGACGGAGATCGTCCTGGCGGTGGCGAAGAGGACGAACGGGCGCTGGCGTAGCGGATCCACCGGGCGGTCCACGGCCGTGAGGGCGTCGGTCATGCCCGATCCGGGCGGACGACCGCCTGCCACCGCGCCACCGGCTCGCCGGAGTCGAGCACGTGCAGCAGCGGCCGGCGAGCCACCACCGGGCACACGTGCCCGGGCAGCACCCGCAGTTCGTCGCCCACGGCCACCGAGTCAGCGGTGACCGGCGTGCCGTCGGGCCGGGTCATCACGACACCGGTCATCCAGGTCTGGTCGGCGCCGGCGAGGAGCGCGTCGGCGTCGGTGTGCAGCAGTTGCCCGTCGATGCCGGTGACGGTCGTGGTGACCGCGATCGCGACCGCCTCGGGGTCGCACTCGCCCAGCCGGGCCAGCCCGCCGTCGAGCAGCGCGTACGCGCCGGCGCAGACCTCGGTCACGCCGGCGACGTCCAGCGCGCCGAGGACGGTCGGTGTGCCGCCGACGCTCACCGTCGGGCAGGGCGTTCCGGCGGCACGGATCCGCTGGGCGACCGACACCAGCAGTCGCGCCCGGTGCCGGCCCAGGTCGACGCGGTCGCGCGCGGTGGCGGCGTCGGTGATCCCCACGTACCCGGTCACGCCCGCCAGCCGCAGCCCTCGGGTCGTGACGATGGACGCGGCCAGTTCCCCGGCCGCGTCCGGGCTGACGCCGACGCGGTGCAGCCCGGTGTCGACCTCGATCCGTACGTCGAGTGCGACACCATGGGCCACGGCCGCCGCGCCGAGCCCGGCCACCGAGTCCGGGTGGTCCACGTGCACCGTCACCGCGCAGTGCCGCGCGAGCTCGGCGAACCTGGCCCACCGCCACGGATCACGCCACGGCCACGCCACCGCCACGTCGGTCACGCCCACCTCCAGGTAGGCCATGGCCTCGGCGGCGGAGTGGACCGCGACGCCCACCGCGCCCGCGGCCACCTGCCGGGCGGCGATCTCGGGTGTCCGGTGCCCCTTGACGTGGGCGCGCACGGCGACGCCGGCCTCGTCCGCGAGCCTGCCGTACCGCGAGATGTTCGCGTCCAGCCTGGCCAGGTCGACGGTCGTCCTCGGCGTCATTCGCCGCGTCCGTGCCAGGCGTCCGGAGGGAAGGAGAACGCGGCCTCGCCGCCGGCGAGCATCGCCGCCTGGCGTTCCCGCTCGGCGGGATGCGGCACGCCGACGCCGGACACGCCGAGGAAGATCTCGTCCGGCCAGGACAGCCCGAGGGCATCCTCGACCGGCGCGTCGCGGGTGGCGGCGGTGAAGAACGTCCCGAGCCCGAGCGCGGTCGCGGTGAGGTACACGGTCTGGCTCAGGTGGCCGACGTCGAGCAGGAGCGCACGGTACGCGCGTGCCGCCGGATACTTCCACACGGTCCGGTCGAGGACCGCCGCGTACATCAGCAGGAAACCGGCCTGGGCGGCGTGCGGCTGCCCGCCGCACCACTCGCGCAGCCGGTCCTCGCCACTCGCGGCGGCGAGCCGCACCAACTCGTGGCGGCGCACCGAGTAGTGGTAGACGCCGGGCTCCAGCCCCTCCACGTCGCGGACCACCGGATAGACCTCGACCGGATGCCGGGACCCGCCGGACGGAACGGTCTTGAGCAGCGCCGTCCCGACGCCCGAGACATCCACCTCGCGCCGGACGCCGGCCGTCCACCGCAGCAGGGCGGCGAACGCCGACAGCGGCACCGGGCGATCCGGGTCGAACCATCGCGTCGACCGCCGGGCATCGAGGACCGTGGTGAAGTCGACCGCGGGCGGGTCGGTACGGGGCAGGGCGACCCGAGGCCCGTCGTACTCCTTGACCGGGTCCGGCTGACCGGTCTTGGCGCGAAGCACCGCGGCGTCCTCGGCCGCGGAGCGGAAGACGTCGCTGCCGAGCGTACGGCTGGCCAGGTGGTAGTAGGTGGCCGCCGGCCCCAGCTCGCGCCAGGCGCCGAGGCGTTCCTCCTGGGCGTGTTCCGGCGAGCCCTCGGCGACGAGAACGTGGGCGTTGAGGAGCTGCTGCGCGAGCCGGCCGTCGAGCTCAGCCCAGTCGGCGTAGTCGCGCAGCAGCCTCTCAGCCTCAACAGTCAACGCGAACTGCCGGTGCCTCAGCGGGTCGTCGCAGACCAGTTGACCGTCACGCCACAGGAAGACGACCAGCCGCGACACACGGGCACGCATGACTACTCAGGCTTCGACCGGTGGCTCCAGGCACGTCAGTTCCTGGTCGTAGTCGTCGGACGTCACCGGCTCGAAGGCCTCGACCTGCTCGGTCATGTGCGTTCTCCCTTCACCTATCGGTGCTGATCACTGCAACGCACCGTAGCAGGAAGTCCACTGTGAACACAGCCCTCCGGAGGATCGGCCGGAACCTCGTCGCGGAAGGGGCATCGGCAGCAGTGCCATCCGGCCGTATGCTGCCTCGGTGACCTCACCCCTTCCCGGCGCCGTCGATCAGGTTCCCCCGGACGGCCCGCGCCCCGGCGTCCGTCCGGTCTGGCTGGTGATCGGTCCGGCACTTGCCGCGTCGGCGGGCGCCTTCCTGCTCGCCGTCACGGTCGGGCCGGCGTTGACCGCGATCCAGCGGGCCCTGGGTCTGCCGGCCTCGGCAAAGCTCTGGATCTTCGTCGCGTTCCTGCTTCCCGCGGTGCTGGCGGGTCTGGCCGGTGCCCTGATCGGCCGGCGGTGGCCCGTCGCCGTCACCCTGTCCGCGATCGCGCTGCTGGTTCTCGGAACGCTGCTGACCGCGCTCGCGCCGGGAAGCGGTCCGCTGCTGCTCGGCCGCGCGATGACCGGGTTCGGGGCTGGTCTGGCCTGGGGCGTCACGGCCGTACTGGTCGCGCAGATGGGGGCGCGGCGCGTGTGGGTGGCGCCGCTCGTGGGCGGTGTGGTGGGCCTGGCACTCTGTCTGGGACCCGTGGCCGGGACGCTTCTGGCCCGGTCGGCGAACTGGAGACTTCCCTTCGTGCTGGTTGTCCCAGTCGAGGTGGTGGCGTTGCTGGTCACGGCGGTGAGCGGGATCGTCGTGCTGATCCGGCGCGCGTCCCCGCCCGCTCAGCCTCCGCCCGCACCGGCAGCGTGAGGAAGCTGGCGGCTGTCAACGGCCTTCCCTCAGGCCTCGTGTACCTCCAGCACCCGGGTGGCTGGGGCGGCGTCGCCCAGCTCGACCCGTAACGCCACCCGCTCGGGGTCGGCCATGAAGCCGTCGTAGCCGTCGCGGGTGTCGAACCGGATCAGGTGCACCTCCGTACGCCCGTCGCCGGTGCGCTGCCGGCGTTCCAGCCGTCCACCGTGCCGCCCGAGCAGGCCGAGCACCGTGTCCTCGTACCGCCGGCCGGCCTCGACCGCACCGGCGGCCACCTCCACCACCGCCACCAGGCGCACGGCGGCGGCCGGGTCGGTGGCCAGCGACTTCCAGAAGTGGTGGTCGACGTGGCCGCCGGGGATACCCTCCCGGCGGCCCGTGTCGAGGTAGCCGTGCCGGCGGTAGAACTCCGGCGCCTGGAACGAGAACGAGGAGACCGACATCTCCGTGCAGCCGCGTCGGCGGGCCTCGTCCTCGGCGGCGCGCAACAGCCGGCCGCCCCAGCCCTCGGTGCGGCGGCCCGCGCGCACCCACACCATGTCGATCCCGGCGCAGCCGCCCCAGGTCCAGCCGGTCAGGCCGGCCACCAACTCGCCGTCGGCGTCGTCGACCCGGACGGAGAGGGGGGCCTCGTCGTCCGCGCCGGTCACCTGGTTGTTGAAGGCGGTCAGCTCGGCGTCGAGCCGGCTCTGGAGCTCCTTGTCCTCGCCGAGCACGCGCAGCGCGGCGCCGCCGCCCGTTCCAGCGGGCCCGTCGTGCGTGTCGATGCCCTTCCCCGTCGTCATGCGGCGGAGTATCGCAGCGCCCCGGCCTCCGGCGACACCGTTATCCGGCGATGCCGACCGCCTCGGCGCTGGCAGTCCAGAGGCGGGCGGCGAGCTGCGGGTCGGCCGCCCTGGGCAGCGGCCGGCGCAGCCGCCGGTCGGCGTAGTAGCCGCCCGTCACCAGCCGCGTCGGATCCTGGTTGGCCAGCCAGACCAGCGTCTCGGCGCCCTTCTCCGGGCTGCGGAACGGCAGGATCCGCATGCCCAGGGCGACCAGCCGGCTGTCGTTGCCGAACCGGCTGCGCACCACGCCGGGGTGGAAGGAGTACGCGGGGATCTCCGGCCAGCGCCGGGCCGCCTCGGCCGTGAACAGGATGTTGGCCTGCTTGCTGGTGCCGTAGGCCTGGATCGGCCGGTAGCGGCGCAGCGGGGCGTTCAGGTCGGCGGGGTCGAGCACGCCGCTGCGGTGCGCACCGGAGGCGGTCACCACCATCCGCCCGATCCGGTCCCGCAGCAGGTTGCTGAGCAGGAACGGGGCCAGGTGGTTGGCCTGGATCGACAGCTCGAAGCCGTCGACCGTGGTCAGCGGCTGGAGCGCGATCGCCCCGGCGTTGTTGGCGAGCACGTCGATCCGGTCGTACGTCTCCCGCAGCTTCCCGGCCAGCCGGCGTACGTCGTCCAGCACCGCGAAGTCGGCCCGGAACAGCTCCGGTCGTTCGCCGGACGCCTCCCGGACCTGTTCCGCAGCGGCCTGGAGCCGCGCCGGGTCCCGGCCGACCAGTACCACCTGGTCACCGCGGCGCGCCAGGTCGACGGCGGCCGCCAGGCCGATGCCCGAACTGGCCCCCGTCACCACCACGAGTCGACGCCCAGTGAGATCTTCCACAGGTCCATTCACCCCGGTCACGGCACGAGGTTACCGTGGCGTCACAAAGACCTTTGGGATCGTTAAGCCCTGGTATCTCCGTCAGGTGACGTCGGCGTGCCCTCCGCACGCTGGAAGGAGCGCAACCATGACCGCAGTCGGTCGCCCCCGCCGGTCCTGCCTCGCGGTACCCGGCTCCAGCGTCAAGATGCTCGGCAAGGCCCAGGGACTCCCGGCCGACCAGGTCTTCCTCGACCTGGAGGACGCGGTCGCCCCGCTGGCCAAGCCCGACGCCCGCAAGAACATCGTCGCGGCGCTCAACGAGGGCGACTGGTCGGGCAAGACCCGCGTCGTCCGGGTCAACGACCTGACCACGCCGTGGACCTACCGGGACGTCATCGACGTGGTGGAGGGGGCCGGCGCCAACCTCGACTGCGTCATGCTGCCGAAGGTGCAGAACGCGGCCCAGGTGCAGTGGCTCGACATGACGCTGACCCAGCTGGAGAAGACGCTCGGCCTGGAGGTCGGCCGGATCGGCATCGAGGCGCAGATCGAGAACGCCGCCGGCCTGGTCAACGTGGACGCCATCGCCGCCGCCTCGCCCCGGGTCGAGACCATCATCTTCGGTCCGGCCGACTTCATGGCCTCGATCAACATGAAGTCCCTGGTGGTCGGCGCGCTCATCCCCGACTACCCGGGCGACCCCTACCACTACATCCTCATGCGCATCCTGATGGCGGCCCGGACGCACGACAAGCAGGCCATCGACGGCCCGTTCCTCCAGATCCGCGACGTGGACGCGTTCCGTGAGGTGGCCAAGCGCTCGGCGGCGCTCGGCTTCGACGGCAAGTGGGTGCTGCACCCGGGCCAGCTCGACGCCGCGAACGAGGTCTACTCGCCGGCCCAGGCCGACTACGACCACGCCGAGCTGATCCTCGACGCGTACGAGCACTACACGTCGGAGGCGGGCGGCCGGCTCGGCGCGGTGATGCTCGGCGACGAGATGATCGACGAGGCGTCCCGCAAGATGGCCCTCGTGGTCGCGGCGAAGGGGCGGGCCGCCGGGATGACCCGCACCTCGTCCTTCACCCCGCCGGCGGAGTAGCTCCGCCCTCCCGACGATCCGTGCCGCCCCGGCCCGCGCCGGGGCGGCACCGTCGCGTCAGTAGCCGGTGCTGCTGGTGTCGGCCTGGGATATCGCGAAGACGATGATCGCCACGTAGAAGAGGACCAGCAGCAGGTACAGGCCGGTGACGATCCAGCCGACGATGATGCCGGCCTTCGCCATGCCCTCGCCGCCCTCGCCGGTCTGCCGGATCTGCTTCTGCGCGACGTGGCCGAGGATCGCGCCGATCGGCGCGGTGATGCAGGAGCCGAGGCCGACCAGGGCGAGCACCAGGGCGGCGATGGCGAGACCGTTGGTCTTCGGCGCGGGGGCGTAGCCGTAGTTCGGGTAGGGCGGCGGGTAGCCGGCGGCCATCGGCTGGGCGGCCTGCTGCATCCCGGCGTACGGGTCGCCGCCCGCATACGGGTCGGCCGGCGCGTACGGGTCGGGGCCGGTCGGCTGGGTGGGGATGGGCTGACCACTCACCGGGAGGGCGGGGTCGGCGGGTGGGCTCGACTGCTGGCCCGACCACGCCGGGTCGTTCCAGCCGCCGGAGGGCGGGGGATATGTCATTCGTCTGCTCCGTTGGGTGCGGGGTGCGCCCGTCAGGGTAGTCAGCCCTGCCCAAACCCCTTGGCGTTGCCACCCGGGTGTGCCGCGTTGCCCGGACCCCGCGAAGCGGGCAGGATCCTGGCATGGTGATTGACGCGCGAGCCGCGGACCGCTCCGGCAGCCGACCGAGACGGGACGCGAGCCGCCCCGGCCTGGCGCGACGCGCCCGCGCCGCCGCCCCGGCGGGCGTCGCCGGCACCGACGAGCCGGCACCGCTGCCGGACCCGGTGACCATGCGCCTCGACGGAAAGGTCGCCCTGGTCACGGGGGCGGGAAGCCCGGACGGCATCGGGTACGCGACGGCCCGCCGGCTGGCCGACCTCGGTGCCCGGGTGGCCATCGTCTCCACCACCCGACGCATCCACGAACGTGCCGGCGAGCTGGGCGTGACCGGCTTCGTCGCCGACCTCACCGACGAGTCGGAGGTGGGCGCGCTCGCCGACGCGGTCGCGGAGCAGCTCGGCGACGTGGAGGTGCTGGTCAACAACGCGGGGCTGGCCAGCCGGGCCAGCCCCGAGGTGCTGCGTCCGGTGGCCCAGCTCAGCTACGACGAGTGGCGTGGCGAGATCGACCGGAACCTCACCACCGCGTTCCTGTGCAGCCGGGCCTTCATCGGCGGCATGGCCGAGCGGGGCTGGGGCCGGATCGTCAACCTGGCGGCCACCGCCGGGCCGGTCAACGCCCTGCCGACCGAGGCGGCCTACGCGGCGGCCAAGGCGGGCGTGGTCGGGCTGACCCGGGCGCTGGCGATGGAGATGATTGCCGACGGGGTGACCGTCAACGCGGTCGCGCCGGGCACCATCCACACCGCGGCCTCCACGGTGGCGGAGATCAGGCAGGGCCTGGGCACCCCGGTCGGCCGCCCCGGCACACCGGACGAGGTGGCTGCGGCGATCACCTTCCTCTGCTCGCCGGCCGCCTCCTACATCACCGGGCAGATGCTGGTGGTGGACGGCGGCAACAGCGTCCGGGAGGCGGAGTTCCGCTGATCGCGGGTCAGTAGTTGGGGCTGCTGTTGCCGGCGACGACGACCAGCGCGATCCAGCCGCAGCAGGCCAGCACGCCGAGCCCCGTGAACACGTAGCCGAGGATGAGGCCCCAGGTGGCGAGCTGGTCGCCCTCCTCGCCCGTGGTGCGGATCTGCCGCTTGGCCAGGTGCCCGAGGATGATGCCGGCCGGCGAGAAGACGAACGCGAAGACCAGCGAGAGGATGGCCAGCACGTTCGTCCCGCCGGGACGGGGACCGGAGGGCGGGCCGTACTGCCCGTAGGGCACCTGCGGGGTGTACGGGGGCTGGTGCCCCCACTGCGGCGCGTGCGGCGGCTCCCCGGGCTGCTCGTAGCTGGGCTGCCCGTACGCCGGCTGCTCGTGACCGGGCGGTCCGTAGCCGGGCGGGCCGTACGGGGGCGGCTCGGGGGCGGACGGCGGCTCCGCTGGCGGCTCGTAGCTCGACGGGTCGTGCCCCGCCGGGGGCTCCCAGGGCGACGGCGGCCGGTCCGGATCGGGCGGGCCCGACGGCGGTGGCTGGCTCACGGTCTCCTCCTGCCGGTGGCGGATCGCGTCCCTCTCTTGCCGGACGCTACCCGCAGCGGTGAACCTTTTCACAGCGGTTGTGTGGACTGGTCACCTTGGCCTCGACCGCCGAGCGGCCAATACTGACCAAGCGTTCAGTTACCCATGAGTAAGGCGCCGACCACCCGGAGGCTGAGATGGCCCGACTCGCCCAGACGCCCGGCCTGACCGATGTGCAGCGGTCGATCCTGGAAACTGTCCGGGAGTTCGCCGACAAGGAGATCATCCCGCACGCGCAGCGGCTGGAACACGCCGACGAGTACCCGAGCGACATCCTCGACGGGATGCGCGAGATGGGCCTCTTCGGCCTCACCATCGACGAGGAGTACGGCGGGCTCGGCGAGTCCCTGCTCACCTACGCGCTGGTGGTCGAGGAGCTGTCGCGGGGCTGGATGTCGATCTCCGGCATCGTCAACACCCACTTCATCGTGGCGTACCTGATCTCCCAGCACGGCTCCGCCGAGCAGAAGGCCCGGCTGCTGCCGAGGATGGCGACCGGCGAGGTCCGCGGCGCCTTCTCGATGTCCGAGCCCGAGTGCGGCTCCGACGTCTCCGCGATCAAGTCCAGGGCGGTGCGCGACGGCGACCGGTTCGTCATCGACGGCCAGAAGATGTGGCTGACCAACGGGGCGTACTCCTCGGTGGTGGCGACCCTGGTCAGGACCGAGACCGGCGCCGACTCCGTCTACGGCAACATGAGCACCTTCCTGCTGGAGAAGGAGCCCGGCTTCGGCGAGACCGCGCCCGGCCTGACCATCCCCGGCAGGATCGACAAGATGGGCTACAAGGGCGTCGAGACCACCGAGATGGTGCTTGACGGCGTGACCGTCCCCGACTCCGCCGTCCTCGGCGGCGCGGAGAAGGTCGGCCGCGGCTTCTACCAGATGATGGACGGCATCGAGGTCGGCCGGGTCAACGTGGCCGCCCGCGCCTGCGGCATCTCCATCCGGGCCTTCGAGCTCGCCGTCGCGTACGCCCAGCAGCGCCGCACCTTCGGCCAGCCGCTCGCGAAGCACCAGGCCATCGCCTTCAAGCTCGCCGAGATGGGCACCAAGATCGAGGCCGCCCACTCGCTCATGGTCAACGCCGCCCGGCTCAAGGACGCCGGCCAGCGCAACGACGTCGAGGCCGGGATGGCCAAGCTGCTCGCGTCGGAGTACTGCGCCGAGGTCGTGCAGGAGGCGTTCCGCATCCACGGCGGATACGGCTACTCCAAGGAGTACGAGATCGAGCGGCTGATGCGGGAGGCCCCGTTCCTGCTCATCGGCGAGGGCACCTCGGAGATCCAGAAGACGATCATCTCGCGGGGCCTGCTCAAGGAGTACAAGCTCTGACGACTGTCCGGACGCCGTGGCGGCCGGCCGGACGGCGGTCGCCCGGCGCCGGCAGGCTCAACCCAGCCGGGTGAGGCCGGCGGCGGCCCGCTCGACGATCAGGCAACGGTCCTCGACATAGTCGACGCCCGCCTCCGTGGCGATCCGCCGTGCCTCGGCCGAGACGATGCCGAGCTGCAACCAGACCGCCGGGGCGCCGATCTCCACCGCCTCGCGCACCACGCCGACCGCGTCCTGCGCCGGCCGGAACACGTCGACCAGGTCGACCGGGTGCGGGATGTCGGCGAGGGACCGGTAGACCCGCTCACCGAAGAGTTCGTCGGCCGTCGGGTTGACCGGGATGATCCGCCAGCCGTACCGCTGCATCTGCGACGGCACGCTGTGCGCCGCCTTGCGCGGGTCGCGGGAGGCTCCCACGACGGCGATCACGGCGGAGTCGGCGAGGATCTGCTGGGCGGAGCGCACCCGCCGACTCTAACTCCGCCGCTCAGCCCCCGCCCGCGAGCGCGCTGCGCAGCCGGGCGTGCTCCTGCGGGGTGCCGATCGCCGCACGGTGCTCGGGATGAGCGGCGTAGTGCTGGATCGCCCCGGCCAGCACCTCCGGCGCGACGTCCAGCTCACCGGTCTCGACGACGGTGTGTCGGCGCGAGCCGATCCCCCGGAGCCGGACCTGATCCCGGCTGCGTACCGGTAGCCGCAGGGCGGTGGAGTGCCGGTACGCGGCGCTCGGAACCGCCGCGTCCAGGGCTTCCCACGGCACCCGGGCCTGCTGTAGGGGATGGGCGGCCTCGATCCCGGACGGGGTCAACGCCACGCTCGGCACCCGGCGCCAGAGGAGGACGGCCAGCAGGACGACGAGCGGTCCGGCGAGGCTCGGATAGATCCACCACAGATCCTCCCGGTCGGAGGTGAGCTGGTTCGTCGTCGTGTAGGTGAGGAAGGCGAGCAGGACCCAGCGGTAGCTCATCCGCCCCGTGGGCGGGACGAAGAAGGCGTGCTCCCGCTCGTCGGCCCGCAGGTCGCCGTCGCCAGGCTTGCCGAAGGCGCGCATCAGGCTCCACAGCAGCGCGACCAGCGGAACCAGCGTGATCAGGGCGGTCTGACCGCTGGTGCGCGCCAACCCCGCCGCCAGCCCCCAGAGCAGGCCGACGGCCACCGCGACCGCCACCGCGAGGCGCTGCCGGCGCAGCGCCCGATCGATCGTGTCTCGCACGCCGGCAGCGTATCGGCTTTCGTCTACATCAGGGTGAGCTGCTCGGCGGGCGGCGGCGCGGGCACGGGGTCGGGTGGGCTGCGGTCGTCGCCGCGCTCGCCCCGGTGCAGCCCGTGGCGGCGGGCCGCGATGCGTACCCGGGCCGTCAGTTCCCGCTGGTAGGACTGCGGGGCGTACGCGCCGGAGCGGTAGAGCTCGCGGTAGCGGGGGACCAGGTGCGGGAACTCGCGGCTGATCCAGCGCGCGTACCATTCCCGGGCACCTGGGCGCAGGTGCAGCGGCAACGGCGTCACGCTGCTCGCCCCGGCTGCGGCGATGGCCGCCACGGTCGCGTCGATCGAGGCGTCGTCGTCGCTGAGCCCGGGCAGGATCGGCGCCATCAGCACGCCGACGTCGAAGCCGGCGTCGGCCAGCGCCCGTACGGCGTCCAGCCGCCGCCTCGGGCTGGGGGCGCCCGGCTCGACCGCGCGCCAGAGCCGCTCGTCGACGAAGCCCACCGAGTGCGACACGCCGACCCGGGTGACCTCGGCGGCCTGGCGCAACAGCGGCAGGTCCCGCAGGATCAGGGTGCCCTTGGTGAGGATCGAGAACGGGTTGGCGAAGTCGCGCAGCGCCGCGATGATCTGCGGCATGAGCTGGTAGCGCCCCTCGGCCCGCTGGTAACAGTCGACGTTGGTGCCCATCGCGACGGGCGTGCCCCGCCAGCGTGGCGCGGCCAACTCCCGCCGGACCAGCTCACCGGCGTTGACCTTGACGATGATCTTCCGGTCGAAGTCCGCCCCGGCGTCGAGGTCCAGATAGGTGTGGGTGTTCCTCGCGAAGCAGTATCTGCATGCGTGACTGCATCCGCGGTAGGGGTTGATCGTCCACTGGAACGGGACCCGGGAGGTGCCGGGCACCTTGTTGATGATCGACTTGGCCTGCACCTCGTAGAAGGTCATGCCGGCGAAGCCCGGCGTGTCGAAGGTGCGGACGACCGCGCCGGGCAGCGCCAGCGGCAGGGGTGGCGTCGCTGGCGCTGCCCGATCGGGGACTCCCTCGGCCGGGGGAGCGGCGAGGTTGTCCCAGCGCATGACGCCTATTCGAACATGCGTACGAGCGGAGCGCAAGTGACCCGCCGTGTTCCGGCCCACCTCGTGCCCGGGCGGCGGGTCGGCGGGTGGAGGATGGGGGCATGGAGAGGTCGACCTTCGTCTACGACGGGGACTGCGCGTTCTGCACCCGGTGCGCCGAGTTCATCGACCGGCGCATCCCGACCGGCGTCCGGGTGGTGCCGTGGCAGTTCGCCGACCTCGACGCACTGGGCCTGAGCGAGGCCGAGTGCGAGGAGGCGGTGCAGTGGGTGGGCGCCGACGGCTTTCGGGCGGCCGGCCCGGACGCGATCGCCAGGCTCCTCGGCGACAGCGGTCCCCTCTGGCGGATCGCGGGCGCCGGCCTCAGGTTCCCCCCGGTACGCGCCGCCGCCTGGCCCGCGTACCGCTGGGTGGCCCGCAACCGGCACCGGCTGCCCGGCGGCACGGCCGCCTGCGCGCTGCCCCAGGAGGCGCGGGAGCGCCTCTACGGACCGTCCGGGCGCCCGGCCGCGGACGCCTGACCCGCGAGTGCCGGCGCGGCACCGGTGGGCGGTGCGGCGTCCCGCCCCCTGCGGGTGAGCAGCCGGCGCGCCCAGACCACCGGCCGGACCCGCTCCAGCGGCAGGAAGCTGGTCATCGCGGCGAGGTGCGGCGCGAACGAGATCGTGATGGTCGCGATGGTGACCAGGTGGAACGAGTAGAAGAAGCCCACCGTGGCCAGCCGCCAGCGTTCCCGCAGCAGGAAGATCACCGGGCTGAACAGCTCGAACGCGACGATGCCGAACTGGGCGACGATCAGCAGGTACGGCACCGAGGCGATCAGGTCGGCCAGTTCGGTGCCGCGCCGGAGGATGGCGCGGGCCAGCACCGAACCGGTCAGCCAATCCAGCCCGCCGAAGCGCAGCTTGGCCCAGGCGGCCAGGAAGTACGTGCAGATGACGGCGATCTGGGTGACCCGCAGGGCCCAGCCGCCCGCCTCGGTGCGGGTGGCGTCGCCGTGCCGGGCCCGGCCGGCGGTGGGCAGCACGGCCAGCGCGACGAGCAGGCCGAACCGGTCGTGGTCGACCTTGCCGTAGCTCATCGCGACGATCATCCACTCGAAGTAGAGCGCGAAGACGGCCCAGCCGAGCAGCCGGGGCGCCCGGCCGGTCGCGGCGAGCAGGGCGAGCAGCAGCAGGGCCCAGAAGACCGCGGCGACCAGCGTCGGGGTCGGCGTGGGCAGCGGCAGCAGCCGGCCGACCAGCAGCGGCTGGTAGAGCTCGCCGGGCACCGCCACCCGGGTACGCACCCAGGGGGTGAAGACGACCAGGTCGGCGGCGACGAAGAGGTAGATCAGCGTGCGGAAGGCGGCCACCCGGCCGCGGGGCACCGGCGCGGTCAACCAGCGGCTCATCGGTCCGCCTGCCAGGCGACCACGGTCTCGTCGGTCCAGCGGCCGGTGGGCCGCCCGTCGCGGATGCCGTGCCAGCGGACGACGATGCGGACCTCGACCAGCTCCGCCGCGCCCGGGTGGCGTTCGGCGTACGCGTCGGCGACCTCGGTGAGCAGCTCGGGGTCGGCCGCGTACCGGCTCTGCTGGCCCTCGATCTCGGCCCGCCGGATGCCGGTGGCGGCCTCGCCCAGCTCGACGACCGCTCCGGTGCTGTCGACGCCCTCGACGCGGGTGTCCGGGGCGGGGGAGTTCGGCGGGTTGGACGTCGAGTACATCCGGAACGGGCCGAACGGGAAGTGGTCGTCGGTGCCCCAGGCGGTGCCGGCCAGCAGGACGGCCAGACCGAGGGCGGTGGCGGCGAGCCTGGTGGCGCGACCGCGGGTGGTCAAGGTTTCCATCGGGTCGTGACGATACGGGATGTACCGCCCGCCCCGGGTCCCTCCGACGGGCACTTCCCCCTGCCCAGGGGGCCAGGGGCGTCGCCGTTTCCTGCCGCCCGCCGGGTGGACGACGACGGCCGGGCCCGTCGGGGCCCGGCCGTCGTGGAGTGTGGCGGCTCAGTGGCTGTGGCCGGCCATCTTCTTGCGGACGTCGTCCATGTCGAGGGCCTGGACCTGCTCGATCAGGTTCTCCAGGGCGGACTCGGGAAGGGCGCCGGGCTGGGCGAAGACGATGACGCCGTCGCGGATCGCCATGATCGTCGGGATCGAGCGGATGTCGAACTTGGCGGCCAGTTCCTGCTGCGCCTCGGTGTCGACCTTGCCGAACACGATCTCGGAGTGCTTGTCGGAGGAGCGCTCGTAGACCGGGGCGAACCGCTTGCAGGGGCCGCACCAGTCGGCCCAGAAGTCGACGAGCACGATGCCATCGCTGCCGGTCACCTCGTCGAAGTTTGCCGTGGTCAGCTCTACGGTTGCCATGAAAGTCTCCGATCGGCGCGGAATAGCTACCTCTGGTGGAACGAGCGCGTACCGCCTGGAATTCCCGGCCCGCCTCCGCCGAAACGTGCTCTTCGCCCCCGTGGGCCGGTCGCGCTCCCATCGACTGGCGTTGTTCCTGCCGCCCTTGCCGTACGCAAGTGCACGACGCATTTGCGTGACCAGCCGTGATGGGAGCGCTTCCAGGAAGATCGACACGATTGGCCGGCGCAAATGAGCAATCAGGCGCTTGACAAGCGGCTATTCGATGTGCGGAGATCGCCGGGGCTCGGTCGGCTGCTCACGCAGAGTATTGTTACGAAAAGGTAAATGTGACCTCGGTCTCTGTTCGATTCGCCTTGTCGTACGGCAGAATCTTCCCCATCAGAGCGTGGGCGGCGGGTGCCGGGGAGGGCCCCGCCGCTCATTGCGTCTCCCCCCGGTTCTGGCGGGTGTGACATTTCCGCACGCCACGCGCCCCACGCCTCGCCTTAACACTCCATAAGGCATGCTGTGCCGAACTCCATCGCCGCCCGTCGAAGGGGACAAGGATGCAGTTCGGCCGCTACTACGAGGAGTTCGAGGTCGGCGCGGTCTACCGGCACTGGCCCGGCAAGACGGTCACCGAGTACGACGACCACCTCTTCTGCCTACTCACCATGAACCACCACCCGCTGCACATGGACGCGCACTACGCCGGGACGGCGAGCCAGTTCAAGCGCAACGTGGTGGTCGGCAACTACATCTACTCGCTGCTGCTGGGCATGTCGGTGCCCGACGTCAGCGGCAAGGCCATCGCGAACCTCGAGGTCGAGTCCCTGCGGCACGTGGCGCCGACCTTCCACGGCGACACGATCTACGGCGAGACCACCGTGCTCGACAAGCGCGAGTCGTCCTCCAAGCCCGACCGGGGCGTCGTCTCCGTCGAGACCCGCGGCTACAACCAGGACGGCACCATGGTGTGCGTCTTCCGCCGCCGGGTGATGGTCCCGAAGAAGGAGTACGCCGCGACGACGGTGCCCGAGGGCGTCGACCCGGAACGGCCGAGCTTTCCCGAGCCGCGCTGACCGATGGGCCCCTTCTCACCCGGGTTCCGGGTGGTAGGGGCTCTTTTTCCCATCCGGGGCATATGCTGGCGCCGGAGGTCCCCATGAGCCACTCCGTCGCCGGAGAGCCGTCCTCTGCCGGCCGCCGCGCCGCACCGCTGACCACCGCCGTCTACACCGTCGCCGAGTGGGATCTGCTGACCGCCCTGCCCGGCCGCGTGATCGTGGCCGCCGCCGTGCCCGGCCCCGGGCGGCCCCACCCGGGAGTCGCCGCCGGACTCGCCGGCCTGGACGCGGTCGCGGCCGGTCGGGCCTTCGACAGCGATCTCGTACGCGCGGTCGTCGCCGCCATCTACGCCCGGCACGACGGGGTGGCCGACCCCGTCGACCGCCGTACCGACGTGGTGGACCTGCTCGCCGCCTGCCGGGACGCGACCCGGGTGCTGCGACGCCGGGCCGATCCCGCCGACTCGGCCGCGTACCGGCAGTGGGTGCAGTCGGTCGCGGCCCGGGTCTGCCGGGCGGCCGGTGCGCCGGGGCTGCCGCCGGCCCCCGCCGACCGTCGCTTCCTCGACCGGCTCGGCGGCGCGCTGGGGCTGCGCTGAACCACCCGGTCCGCCCGGCCGGAAGGGGTGGCGCCGGGGTCGCGGCCCGGGGCCGGGCCTGCGGGCCGTACCCTGCGTGACCGTGACCGGAGACCAGCTCGACGTCGGCGTGGGACCGTGGTCCGGGAACCCGCCGGACGACCCGCGGTACGACCCGGAACTGCTCGCCGAGGGCGACCGGCGCAACGTCGTCGACCGGTACCGCTACTGGCGGCGCGAGGCCGTGGTGGCCGACCTGGACCGGCGCCGGCACGACTTCCACGTGGCGATCGAGAACTGGCAGCACGACTTCAACATCGGCACGGTCGTCCGCAACGCCAACGCCTTCCTCGCCGCCGAGGTGCATGTCGTCGGCCGCCGGCGGTGGAACCGGCGCGGCGCCATGGTCACCGACCGCTATCAGCACGTCCGGCACCACGAGACCATCGAGGGGTTCGTCGCCTGGGCGGCCGGGCAGGAGTTGCCGATCGTCGGCATCGACAACCTGCCCGGGTCCCGGCCGCTGGAGACCACCACCCTGCCGCGGCGTTGCGTCCTGCTGTTCGGGCAGGAGGGACCGGGCCTCTCCGAGCCGGCGCGCGCGGCCTGCGACCAGCTGTTCTCCATCGCCCAGTACGGCTCCACCCGGTCGATCAACGCCGGCGTGGCCAGCGGCATCGCCATGCACGCCTGGATCCGCACGTACGCCGGGCCGCCGCCCGACTGGCCGGCCGGTCCGGGTGCCGGCGCGCGGCGGTGTTCGTAGGGCTGTCCGACGGCGGGGACCGCGACCGGCACGGGGCGGGGCGCGGGTCCGGGTGGCACCGAAACCGGCGCTCCGCTTGACGGGGCGGCGCGGCGGGGCGACGGTGGGATGGTGAGTGTCGCGGTGAGTTGCCCGAAATGTGGTGGGCCGGTGCGGGCGCCGGACCTGATGCACACCGAGTCGCGCTGCCTGGACTGCGGACCGGTTCCCCCGCTGCACGTGCCCGAGCACATCGGTGCCGGGATCGTGGCCAGCGTGGTGGAGCGGATCACAGCCGCCGCCGAGCCGCCGCGCCGGCCGGCGACACCGCTGTGGTGCCCGTGGCCGCTGCCGACCGGCTGGACGATGACCGGCGTGGCGTACGCCGGCGACGACCGCACGGGAGTGCGCGCAACGGTGGTCGCCTGCGCCGGGCCGGAGCCGCTCGGCGGTGGCCCCGCGGACCTGGTCTTCGTGGCCGAAGAGCCGGGCGTGGGCCTGGGCACCCGGTTCGCGGGGCTGGTCGGCCCGGACCCGGGCCCGGAACTCGCGCAGGCGTTGACCGATCCCGGGCCGGGGCATCCGGAGCACGTCGGGCAGGCCAGGATCAGGGTGGCCGGTCATCCGACTCCACTGTGGCTCGTGAACTCGCCGACAGATCGAAGCGCGTACGCGGGCGAGGCTCGGGGATTGTGGCTTCATGCGATAGCCTGGCCGGCGAGTGCGGGTCACCTGCTCGCGGAAGACGTCGTGCTGCACGACCTGACCGAGTGGACACCGCCCGAACTCGTGTACGGCGCACCGTCTCCGTATCTGCACGGGAAGGCTTGACAGAGCTTCAGGGCTTGACAAGTCTCCCGGAATGACGGAGAACGGACGCAGATATTCACTGTACGACACCACACTGATACTCTGGGTACCGCTGCGGTAATGGGACCCGGCGCCGCGCGAGAGGATGGCCCGCCATGGTCAAGAAGGTCCTCACCTGGGCCGGAATCGCATTCTTGATCTTCTTCGTCGCCTACCGGCCAAATTCTGCGGCGGACGTGTTCAAGTCGCTCGGCGGCGGGATCATGGACATCGCCCAGGGGTTCGGCGACTTCTTCACCAGCCTCGTCGCCTAGCCGCCGATGGGTAACCCCTCCGGTCCACCCTTCGATCCCGACGACCCCGATCGGGAGCGCCGAGAGCAAGACACGGAGCCGATTCCCCGGGTCGGCCCTGACGACGGGCCGGGCTACGGCACCGGTCCGGGCCTCTCCGACGGGCCCTCTCTTTCGGACGATGCCGGCTTCGGCGACGGCCCGGCGTACGCCGGGGAAGGGCGCTCCGGTCGGGCCTGGGTCCGTGACCCGGAGGCCGGCTATCAGCCCCCGCAGATTTCCGAGGACGAGCTGGCCGGCCTGCGGGCCGACGCCGCCGGCATGGCGCCGCGCCGGGTGCTGCCGTTGGAGGACGAGCCCAGCTCGCTGGTGGCGCGTTACCTCTTCCCGACCGAGCGCTACCGGGGCGAGTGGAAGCGGCACTGGATCCACCTCTCCACCCCGCTGCTGGTCGGCGTCGCCGCGACCTTCGTGCTCGGCTACCTCTCCGGCTTCCTCGCCGGTCAGGACGTGGGCGCGCTCACCACGATCGCGGTGCTGCTCTGGTTCGCCGTGATGGGCTGGGTGGCCTGGAAGGTCGCCGACTGGTGGTACGACCGCTTCATCCTGACCAACAAGCGGGTGATGGTGGTCAACGGCATCATCACCCGGCGGGTCGCGATGATGCCCCTGGTGCGGGTCACCGACATGAAATACGAGCAGACCCCGACCGGGCGGGCGCTCAACTACGGCACCTTCGTGCTGGAGTCCGCCGGTCAGGAGCAGGCGCTGCGCGAGATCAAGAACCTGCCCAACCCGAACGAGCTCTACCTGCGTGTCGTCGAGGAGATGTACGAGCCGCAGGCGGTCGAGGCGCGGCTGGGCAAGGAGGCCGACGAGGCCAAGGCCGACGACGGGGCGTGAAACTTTTCGTCCGAACATCGGAGGAACTGCGCACCGTTCGCCGTCGACCTGACCACTCCGGGCATGGCAACCTGCGAGGGGAACTGGGTGCGGAGGTGGCCGGTGGTGAGCAGGGATCCCCTGGAGGAGGAGTTCCGCGACTTCGTCGCGGCCCGCTCCAGTGCCCTGCTGCGCACCGCCTACCTGCTCAGCGGTGACTGGGCCACCGCCGAGGACCTGTTGCAGACCGCGTTGACCAAGACGTACCTGGCCTGGAAGCGGCTCGGCGGGATCGAGGCGATCGAGCCGTACGCCCGACGGGTCATGATCAACACCTCGACCAGCTGGTGGCGCCGGCGCTGGCACGGCGAACGCCCCACGGAGGTGCTCCCGGAGCGGGCCGGCGTCGACGAGATCGAGCAGCAGCTCGACCGGGACCTGCTCTGGCGCCACCTGAGCGCGCTGCCCAGCCGGCAGCGGGCGGTGCTCGTGCTGCGCTTCTACGAGGACATGTCCGAGGCGCAGACCGCCGCCCTGCTCAACATCTCGCCGGGCACGGTCAAGAGTCAGACCTCGCGCGCCCTGGGCACCCTGCGTCGCCGGATGGGCGTCGAGGCCGCCTTCGACCTGCCGACCGGCGCCGACCCGATCCCGGCCCGGCAACCCGACGACGCCACCGGCCGGCCCGCTTCCGTCCCCGGCGGCACCGGCCGTCCCGCCACTGGCCACGCCCGCGGGGGCACCGGCCGTCCCGTCCCCGTTGGCACGGCCCGGCCCGCCCCCGACCCCGGCGGCATGCCGGTCCGCCCGGCGACCGCCTACGGGGCGCCGATGATGGTGGTGGGCGAGGACGCGGCGGCCGTGGTCGCGGCGGCGAACGCCCCGCTGGTCGCCGCGAGCAGGCCCGGCAGTTCCATCGCCGTTATCCCGGGTGGTCCGGGCAGTGCCGTCGTCCCGGACGGGTCGGGCGGCGCCACCGCCGTCCCCGGCGACCCCGCCACCGCGCTCCCGGTGCAGGCCGCCGACCTCTCCGCGTCGGACACCGGGCGTACCACGCCGGCGGGCGATCCGGTCGCCGGGTCGGCGGGCGATCCGGTGCCCGTGGCCTCCGGGGCGCGGGCCGGTGCCGGGCAGGTGCCGGGTACCGCCCGCGACGAGCAACGCGGCCGGCAGGCCGCCCACCCTGCCGGCACCGGCGCCGGCAAACACCGGTGAGCCCTCCGGCCGGCCGTGGTGACAACCGGACCGGCGGCCCGACGCGTCCATTCGCCGTGACCGAGGACGAGCTGGAGCAGGCGGTACGGGAGGCGTTCACCCGCCGCGTGGCCGTCACGCGTCCGCTCGTCGCCGACCCGGCGGGACTGGCGATCCGGCGGGCCGACCGGACCCGGCGCCAGCGGATGCTGGTCGGGGTGGCCCTCGCCGCGGTGACCACCGTGACGGTCAGCGCCGGGATGGTGCAGTTGGGGCAGCAGCAGGGCCGGCCCACCCATCCCACCGTGGTGCTCGGCGACCCGTACGCCTCGTCGCGGCCGGACCCGACCCCGCAGCTGTCGGCCGCCCCGCAGGCCGCTCTGGGGCGGGGCGAGGTGGACCTCATCCTCAACGACGTGCTGGCCACCTCCGGCGGGCAGCGGCTGGCCCTGTCCGACGTGGGCCCGGCCGCCGAGCGCGCCCAGCGGCTTCCCGACGGGGCCGGCTGGGCGGTGGTGGGCGCGCCGACGACGGCCGGCCGCTCGCTGTGGATCGTGCTGCCGCAGGGCTCGGCACACCTGCTCCTGGCCGGGGCGGGAGACATCGTCCTCAGCCCGGACGCGCGGCAGGTGGCCTGGCGGGAGGGGGCGGAACTGGTCGTGGCGGGCATCGTCGGCACGCAGGTGGTCGCAGCCGTCCGCACCCCGGTGCCGCCCGCCGCGGTGCCGGTCGGTTTCGCCGGAGACACCGTCCTGGTCCGCCTGGACCCGGGCCGGCCCGGTCACGCCCTGTGGCGCCCGGTGGCGGGGCCCCCACGTGCCGCGGGCGACCTGGCCCAGCACATCTACGGCACCCGCCCCGACGGACTGGCGGTCGCGCTGGTGTCCGCCGGCACCCCCCGCCGGCCCTGTGTCGCACTGCTCGACCCGGCCCGGGACCTCGCCCCGGTGCGGACGGGCTGCGGGCCCACGCTGGACGGGGACGGGCCCGGCGCGGTCTCCGCCGACGGGCGGTGGCTCCTGGCCAACGGAAAGGTGGGCCGGGAGGATCGGGCGCTGCTGGTCGACCTGGACCGGCTCGCCCCCGACCCGGCGACCCGCCCGGCCGGTCCGCCCGTGGCCGGGCCGGTGGCCTGGACGCCACAGGGGACGGCCTACTACTCCGACACGGCCGGCGCCCTGGTGCGCGTCGAGGTGAGCCGCGTGCTCGACGGCGAGGCAGCCGCGCCCGCGCCCGTGAACGGCCTGCCCGCCGGAGAACGCCCGGTGCCGGTGGGCGACGACCGCTGACCGGAGCAGCGCCGGGAACGTGTCCCGGCTGATGTCGACCACCGCCCGCGTGCCGGGGGTGGACGGCCGGTAGCGTCGGGCCGATGAGCGCGGCACCGCGGATCGATCTGCACACCCACTCCACCGCCAGCGACGGCACGCTCAGCCCGGCCGAGCTCGTGCGGGCGGCGGCAGAGTCGGGGCTGGACGTCGTGGCGATCACCGACCACGACACCACCGCCGGCTGGGCGCCGGCCCTGGAGGCGCTGCCGACCGGGCTCAGCCTGGTCCGCGGCGCGGAGCTCTCCTGCCGGTGGTACGGCGAGGAGCCGGCGCTGCCGCTGCACCTGCTGGCGTACCTGTTCGATCCGGACGCCCCGGAACTCGTCGCGGAACTGGCCCGGGTGCGGGCCGCCCGGGAGGAACGGGGCGAGCGGATCGTGGCGCTGCTGCGGGCCGACGGAGTCGACGTGAGCTGGCCGGAGATCCTGACCGGCGCGGGCGGCGGGACAGTGGGCCGGCCGCACATCGCGCAGGCGCTGATCCGGGCCGGCCTGGTGACGACCACCACGGAGGCGTTCGGGCCGGACTGGTTGGGCGAGCGCTATCGGCTGCCCAAGGAGGACATCGACGTCTTCCGCGCCATCGGGCTCGTCCGCGCGGCGGGCGGCGTGCCGGTCTTCGCCCATCCCCGGGCCACCCGGCGGGGGCGGATCGTCCCCGACGAGCTGATCGCCGACCTGGCCGCGGCCGGACTGGCGGGGCTGGAGGCCGACCATGAGGACCACTCGCCGGCCGAGCGGGCGCACGTCCGCGCCCTGGCCGACGAACTGGGCCTGCTCGTGACCGGCTCGTCGGACTTCCACGGCACCCACAAGACCGTCCGGCTCGGCGCGTTCACCACCGCCCCCGAGGCGTACGAGCGGATCGTCGCCGAGGCGCGTGGGGTGACCGAGGTCGCTTCGGGCTGATCCGTGTTTCCGCCCCAGGCGACGCGGCTACGTTGATCACGTGGATGCCAAGCTGTTCGGTGAGGTCTTCGTGACCCTGCTGGTGATCGTCGACCCGCCGGGCATGATGCCCATCTTCCTGGCGTTGACCGGCCCGCTGACGGCCCGGGACCGGAACCGGGCGGCCTGGCAGGCCGTCGCCCTGGCGCTGGGCGTGATCGTGATCTTCGCGGTGGCGGGGCAGACGCTGCTCGACTACCTGCACGTGGACCTGCCCGCGTTGCAGGCCGCCGGCGGGCTGCTGCTGGTGCTGGTGGCGTTGGAACTGCTCACCGGCAAGGCCGACGACCCGAGCCAGCAGACCACCTCGAACATCGCCCTGGTGCCGTTGGGCACACCGCTGCTCGCCGGCCCCGGCGCCATCGTGGCCACCATGCTCTTCGTCCAGCGGGCCGACGGCGGGGCGGACGTCACGGCCATCGCCGCCGCGATCATCGCGGTGATGCTCACCGTCTGGGTCGTGCTCCGGTTCTCCGGCGGGATCGTCAAGATCCTGCGTCCCGGTGGGATCGAGGTGCTGACCCGGATCGCCGGTCTGCTGCTGGCCGCGATCGCGGTGCAGCTCATCGCTGACGCGGTGGCCGCGTTCGTGACCCAGTACGCCAACCTGACCTGACCGCCGGCCGGTTCTGTCGGGGGCGGATGGCAGGATCGCGGTGTGCGACGAGCCTCTTCAGCCGGACGGTCCTCCACCACTGGCGGCCGGGCGCCCCGGCCCCGCGGCGACCAGCCCGAGCAACTCGGCTTCGACGGCATGCCGGAGCGGCTCTTCGTCTGCACCCCCAGCAAGCTCGGCGCCTACGCCGACTGCCCCCGGCGCTACCGCTACTCCTACGTCGACCGTCCGGCCCCGCCGAAGGGCCCGCCGTGGGCGCACAACTCCCTCGGCGCGAGCGTGCACACCGCACTGAAGAACTGGTATGCCCTGAGCCCCGAGCGGCGCCGGCCGGAGGCCCTCGCCGCGTTGCTCAAGGGCACCTGGGTGCGTGAGGGCTACCGCGACGACGAGCAGGAACGGGCGGCCTACCGGCGGGCCCTGGGCTGGCTGGAGTCCTACGTCGAGACCCTGGAGCCCGGGGTCGACCCGCTCGGCGTGGAGCGGGTGGTGGCGGTCAAGACGGCGGTGCTGGCCTTCAACGGCCGGACCGACCGGATCGACTCCCGTCCCGGGCCCGACGGCCCCGAGCTGGTGATCGTCGACTACAAGACGGGCCGCACCGGGCTGGACGCCGACGACGCCCGCGGCTCGCAGGCGCTGGCGCTCTACGCGTACGCCGCCGAACGGGTGTTCCGCCGGCCGTGCCGCCGGGTGGAGCTGCACCACCTGCCGACCGGCACGGTGGCCGCGCACGAGCACACCGAGGAGTCGCTGGCCCGGCAGCTGACCCGGGCCGAGGAGACCGCCCGCGACATCATGGCCGCCGAGCGGGCGGTCGCCGACGGTGGCGACCCCGACGAGGCGTTCCCGACCACGCCGAGCCCGCGCTGCGGCTGGTGCGACTACCGGCGCACCTGCCCGGCGGGGGCGCAGGCGCCGGGCAAGGAGCCGTGGGCGGCCGTCGAGCGTGTCACCGACCCGGTGCCCGGCCAGAGCTGACCGGGCCCACGACGGGCGGTCGGGCAGGGGGCAGGCGGTCAGGGTCGCGCTGCCAGCCGCCGGGCCGGGCTGCCATCAGCAGGGCAAGGCGACAGGCTGTCGGGCTGGGGTCGCAGGCTGTCGGTCCGGGGTGCCGGGGCCGCCGGTGGTCAGGCCGGGGTGGCGGCGAGGCGGGCGGCGCGTTCCTTGGCGGCCTGCTGCAACGGCCCCTCCCGCCACCGGCGGGGCAGGGCGGCGAGGGTCAGCCGCAGCGCCCGCACGCTCAGGTCGGCGGAGATCGCGGTCGTGGGCAGGCCCGGCCCGCCGTACATCCGTCGGGCCCAGGCCGGCAGCAGCGCGAGGGCGGTGCCGGCGATGCCGAAGTACGCCCAGCGGGCCGGCCCGAGGTTGAGCCCGATCCGGGCGGGCATGCTGAGCTTCCACGGGATCGGCGGCGCGGTGAGGAAGAGCGCCGTCTCGGCCGCCTCACGGGTCATCCGCAGCTCCGGGCGGATCCGCCGGTAGTAGTCGGCCACCTCGGCGGCGGTGCCGGGAACCGTCTCCGGGTCGAGGCCGACCAGGGCGGCCGAGCGCCGCTGCTCGGTGTAGTAGCCGTCGATCTCGTCGGCGGTCAGCGGCAGCCCGGCCCGGCGGGCCGTGTCGAGGAACGATTCGACCTCGGTGACGTGCACCCAGCGCAGCAACTCGGGGTCGTCGACGCGGAACTCCTCCCCGGTGAACAGGTCGGTGGCCCGTAGTCGGGCGTGCCGGCGGCGGACGCGCAGCCCGGCGGCCTCCGCCTCGGCGGTGGTCCCGTAGATGGTGGTCCCCACGTACGTGGCGGTGCGCACCAGGCGGCCCCAGGCGTCGGAGCGGTAGTTGCTGTTCTGGGCGACCCCGGCCATGGCCCGGGGGTGCAGTGACTGGAGGTAGAGCGAACGCAGGCCGGCGACGATCAGGATCGGCTCCTCGTGCACCTTCCACGTGACCGAACCCGGACCGAAGAGACCGAGGTCATCGGAGTCCACCGACCAAGGGTGCCACGCCCCGTCACCGCACGCCGTGCGGCGCGGGCCGCATTCAGTCGCCGGCGGAGCGGCGGGCCTGGCAGGTGGGGCAGAGGCCCCAGAACGTCACTTCCGCCTCGTCGACCTCGAACCCGTGGGCGGTGTCCGGATCCAGGCAGGGCGCACTGCCGACCGCACAGTCGATGTCGGCGATCTCGCCGCAGCCCCGGCAGACCACGTGGTGGTGGTTGTCCCCGGCGCGGGCCTCGTAGCGGGCGGGACTGCCGGCCGGCTCGATCCTTCGGGACAGCCCGGCCCGGGAGAGCGCGCCGAGCACGTCGTAGACCGCCTGGGTGGAGACCGAGTCGAGGCGTTCGCGGACCCGGCGGGTGATCTCGTCCACCTCGAGGTGGCCGCCGTCGGCCAGCACGTCGAGCACGGCGAGGCGCGGCCGGGTGACCCGCAGGCCCCTCGACCGGAGCAGTTCCTCGCCACCGGGCATCCGCCTATGACAGCACGCGGGCCGGGGACCGACAACCGGCCTCCGGCTGAGGGTGGCGCCGGCCACAGCCGGGTCGCCCGTCCGGTCGGTGAACCGGACGGGTTCCGGGCGCGTGTAGTCGGTCGAGACGACCTGGGCGGGTCGACCGGCGCACCGTACGCTGGTCATCCCGCGACCGCGTACCGCCGGAGGTTTCGATGTTCAAGGAGATCATGGGCCTGCCGGTCCATGTGCTGGTGGTGCACGCGGTCGTCGTGCTCGTGCCGCTGCTGGCCCTGCTCTCCGCCGCGTACGTGGCGCTGCCCCGGTTCCGGTCCCGGCTCGACTGGGCGGTGGCGATCCTCGCCGTGGCGGCGCCCCTGTCCGCCTTCGTCGCGGTGCAGTCGGGTGAGGAACTGAACGACGCGTTCATCGCCCGGGGCATGCAGGGCCCGCTCGTGGAGCAGATCCTCGAGCACTCGCGCTACGGCGACGTCCTGTTCCGCTGGGTGCTGCCGCTGGGCGTGGCGGCGCTGCTGCTGCTCGTGGTGACGAGCAGGCATCCGCGGGTGCCGAAGCTGCCGTCCTGGGTGACGCCGGTGCTGTCGGTCGTGGTGGTGGCGCTGGGCGTCGTCAGCATCATCTACGTCTATCTCACCGGGCACTCCGGCTCCGCGGCGGTCTGGGGCAACACCTTCTGACGCACCGGGTCCCGTGGGTTCCGGGCCGGTCAGAACACGAGCCGGGAGCAGAGCACGCAGACGAGGACCACCAGCACCACCCCGGCCACCGTGCCCACGCCGTACGTGAGCCGCTGCGCCCGCTGCTCCGCCGCGTCGAGTTCCGCCATGTCCTGCGGCGGCAACTGCCGGGGCGGTGGCGGTCGCAGGTGCACCGGAGGGCGCCACCCGGCCGGTGGCGGGGTGGTCGCGGGCGGGCCCGCGTAGCCGCTCCCACGCGCCGGTGGCGACACGGCCGGGCCCGGCCCGGCCGGGGGCCGCTCGGGCGAGGTGTCGGGCCGCCGCCAGTACTCGTCCGGGGAGCCGCCGGAGGTGGGGGTCGTCACGCCGTCCGACGCTACCAACGCCCCGGCCCGCAGGCCGGCCGGACGCGGCGGGCGGCCGGGACGCGGCGGGCGGCCGGGACGCGGCGGGCGGCGGGTGGCGGCGGCGGGATGGTCGGCCACGACAACGCCTTGGCCGCCGGCCCCCTGGCCAGGTCGTCCGGCGGGCGTGGGGTTCGGGTCGTGAATCGTCTACGACATCAGCTCGACAGCGCGGTCAAGGCGCACTCGGTGCCGCCGCGGCTGGGCCGCAGCTGGCCGCGGGCCGATGCGACCCAATGGGCTCGCGGGACCCATGCCGCGGGCGACCCCCGATTGCCGGCGTTCGACGCCCCTGACCGGGTGGCGGCTGCGCTAGTCTTGCCGCTCGTGAGCATCACCGAGGATCCGGGCACGCCGGCCGTACGCGGCGACGACGACCGCACGGTCGACCTGAGCGACGACTTCGTGGTGCTGCCCGAGCAGACCTCCGACGACACCGACCGGGGCTGGGGCGAGCGTTCCGGCGGCAACGACGACTGGTTGCTCGCGGAGCGCCCCCCGCACTGGGACTGAGCGCGGCGCTGGGCGGCGCGGGTCAGGACGAGCTGGCGGTGCTGGCGGCCGGGGTCTTGCCCGCGCCGCCGGAGGAACCGCCCGCACCCGACGAAGAGCCTGACGACGAAGTGCTCGACGACGACGAGCCCGACGAGGACGTGGTGGTCGAGCCGCCGGACGAGCCGGAGTCGCCGCCGGACGACGAGTCGGACTTCGCCGGCTTGGCGGCACCGCCCCCGGCCGTGGTTTCCGAGCCGGACGAGCGCGAGTCCGTGCGGTAGAAGCCCGAGCCCTTGAACACGATGCCGACGGAGTTGAAGACCTTCCGCAGCCGCCCCTCACACGCCGGGCAGTCGGTCAGCGGCTCGTCAGAGAAGGACTGCACCGCCTCGAGCTGCTGGCCGCACGCGGTGCAGGCGTACTGGTACGTGGGCACGTTCTCCTCCGGATCTGGCACGGCCGGTTGGCACTCGACGTATTCGAGTGCCAATGGTGCGTCATCGCCCCCGGATTCGTCCAGCGGAAGTGTGGGGCGCGACACCCGTCGCGCCCCCCGGGGCGGCGTCCAGCGTACGCAGGCCGCCGGCCGGCGTGACGACCGCGCGTACCGGACGGTCGTGCGGCTCGGCGGGAAGCGCCTCCACCAGTTCGCCGTCGTGCAGCGGGACCACGGTCAGCGCGGTCGCCGGCACCCGGGCCAGCGCCCGGTCGTAGGAGCCGCCGCCCCGGCCCAGCCGCAGCCCCCGGCGGTCCACGGCCAGTGCCGGCAGCACCACCAGTTGCGCCCCGGCGACCGCCGCCCGACCCAGCCGCGGCCCGGCCGGCTCGCGCATCCCCCGGCCGGCGGCCACCAGCCCGGCCGGCCCGCTCCAGGCCGCCCAGTCCAGGTCGAGGTCGTCGCACAGCACCGGCAGCAGCAGCTCCCCGCCGGGCGGCAGCGCCGCGTGCAGCACCGCCGGCAGGTCGGGCCCGCCCGGCTCGGAGCCGACCGGCACGTACGCCGTCATCCGCGGCGGGCGCAGCCGGCGTACGAGAGCCACCAGCTCGGCCTGGACGCGCCCGGCGGCGTCGTCCCGCTGCGGCGCGGTCAGCGTCCGGCGGCGGGCGAGCACGGCGGCGCGCACTTCCCGCTTCGGCTCTTCCGCTCCATCAGAAAATTCGGGCACGCAACACTCCTGACGCAACGTTTGTCGTCTGGTGGCTCTGTGTCAGCATCGCAAGCAACGGCGGCGTAACTTCCGGGGGGACCGAGTGACGCTACGCGGGCGGTTGACCACAGCCTTCCTGGCGGTGGCGCTCGGCCCGGTGGTGCTCGGGGTGATGTTCGTCGGGGCGACCGTGGCGGCGGTCGACGCGAGCCGGTCCACCGAGCGGCTGGCGGTGGCCGCCGCGACCGTGCGCACCTCCGTCGACGCCCTCTGCCAGCAGTTGCGGGCCGCCGCGGACGCGGTCGCCCTGGCCGGCGACCGCCCCGCCGCCGCGAGCCAGGTGGTCCGCCGGGGCCTCGCCGCCGCCGTGCGGGTCACCGACGTCACCGGCCGGGTCACCTACGACACACCCGGCGGCCCGCCGGCGCCCTGGCGGGACTGCGCCGGCCCGC
Source organism: Micromonospora sp. NPDC048170 (assembly GCF_040652795.1). NCBI lineage: Bacteria > Bacillati > Actinomycetota > Actinomycetes > Micromonosporales > Micromonosporaceae > Micromonospora > Micromonospora sp. NPDC048170. Next base: position 629,148 of record NZ_JBEZMR010000001.1, on the reverse strand, counting down.
CGGTCGTCGGGCCGGTGCGGGCGCTCGCCGCCCGGGCCGACGTGAGCGACCGGGCCGGCGGGCCGCTGGGCACGGTCACCGCCGCGCAGCCGGTCGACCCGGCCTTCGTGGCGCGCCTCGCGGCCGTGACGGGCGTGGCGGTCACCCTGCTCGACGACGCCGAGGCACCCGTCCGGCTCGCCGACAGCACCGCGTCGACCGGCATCCGCGACGCCGAACTCGCCGCCGCCGACGCGCTCGACGGGGAGCGCGTCACCGAGACCCCTGACGGCCGGTACGTCCGCCGGGTCGGCCCGTCCTCCGGGCAACCCCTGCCGCTGGTGCTCTCGGTCCCCAGCGAACGACCGCAGGGCCTGTACGTCGCCCTGGGCTCGGCGGTGCTGGTGGCGACCCTGCTGGCCGTGGTGGCCGCCTGGCGGCTGGCCCGGGTCACCACCCGCCCGCTGGTCGAGCTGGCGGGCGCGGTGGACCGGGTGGCCCGCGGCGACCTGACGGCCCGGGTGCCGGTGCGCAGCCGGGACGAGATCGGCCGGCTGGCCGGCGCGTTCAACCGGATGACCAGGGAGACGGGCACCTACGTGGCGGCGCTGACCAGCAGCCGGGACCAGCTGCGCGGGCACCTGGCGGTGCTGGGCGACACCCTGGCGAGCACGCACGACCTGCAACGCATCCTGCGGGTGATCCTGCACAGCGCGATCGCGGCGACCGGCGCCCGGGCGGGCGCGGTGCTGCTCGTGGACGACGGCGGGGTGCTCGTCGCGCAGTGCACCGAGGGGCTGGACGGGCCCGCTGCGACGGACGACCGGCCGGGGCCGTGGCGGGTACCGCTGGGCAGCGGCGTGGTGGGCGCGGTCGCGGCGACCGGGGAACCGAGCCGGGGCCGGGTGGATCCCGCCGCCACGCCGCCGGGGGAGCCGCGCTGCCGGACGTACATCGCGGTGCCGTTCGCCGCCCCCGGCACGGCGGGCCCGCCCGACGCCACCGCCCGCGGCGACGGGCCGGCCCCCCGCCCCGGCGCTGAGTCGGCGGCCCCGGCCGGGGCGCTCGGCGTGCTGGCCCTCTACGACCGCCTCGGCGGGGACGAGTTCGACGACGACGACCTGGTCACCCTGCGCACCTTCGCCGGCCACGCCGCGGTGGCGGTGGACAACGTCCGGGTGCACGAGGAGGCGCAACGGCTCTCGCTGACCGACCCGCTCACCGGGCTGTGGAACTACCGGTACCTGCGCGAGTCGATCCGCCGGGAGGTCGAGCGGGCGACCCGGTTCGGCCGGATGCTCAGCGTCCTCGCCCTCGACCTGGACCGGTTCAAGGACGTCAACGACACGCACGGGCACGCGGCCGGCGACGCCGTGCTGGCCGAGTTCGCCCGCCGGGTGCGTGGCGAGATCCGCGAGGTCGACCTCGCGTTCCGGCAGGGCGGCGAGGAGTTCGTGCTGCTGCTGCCGGAGACCGACGCCCGGGGAGCGGCGATCGTCGCGGACCGGCTCGGCGCGGCGATCCGCGACGCCCCGATCGCCGCCGACGGGCACGGTGGGGCGGCCGTGGACATCCCGGTCACCGTCTCCATCGGCATCGCCGTGCACCCCGACCACGGCGGCACCGGCCAACAGGTGCTGGACGCCGCCGACGACGCGCTCTACGCCGCCAAGGCGGCCGGCCGGGACACCTGGCGCATCGCCGAGGCGCGGGCCGAGGCTCCGGCGCGGGAGATTCCCGTCACGACCGCGGCGGCCACTCCGGAGGACGGGATGCCGCGCGCCGGCGCTCCCCGTCAGCCGGACCGGACCCGTGCCGAACCGGCCGATCCGGCAGATGTCGACCACGGGGGCGCGCCGGCCGGGCCCGGCCCGGTGGGGCCGGCTCCCGGCGGCGGCGCGTCTTCCGGTCCTCACCCTCCAAGACAGAGCCGTGGCCGATAGTCTCGCGGCATGTCGGAGCACTCAGCGAACCCCTCAACGGCGACCGCCGCAACCGGTCGCTCCCGTGCGGTCAAAGCCGTCATCCCGGCTGCCGGACTGGCCACCCGGTTCCTGCCGGCCACGAAGGCGGTGCCGAAGGAGCTGCTCCCGGTGGTCGACCGGCCGGTGCTGCAGTACATCGTCGAGGAGGCGACACAGGCCGGTATCGGTGACGTACTGCTGATCACCGGGCGGGGCAAGACATCGATGGTGGACCACTTCGACCGCCGCCCCGATCTGGAGGCGCGGCTGGAGGCGAAGGGCGACGCCGAGCGGCTGGCCGCCGTACGCGGCCCCAGCGAGCTGGCCGAGATCTACACCTGCCGGCAGCCCGAGCAGCTCGGCCTGGGCCACGCCGTCGGCTACGCCGAGTCGCACGTCGGCGACCAGCCGTTCGCGGTGCTGCTGGGCGACGAGTTCGTCAAGCCGTCCGAGCCGTTGCTGCCGGCCATGCTGGAGCTCCAGGCGCGCACCGGCGGGGTGGTGCTGGCCTTCTTCGAGGTCGACCCGGCCGAGACGAAGCGCTACGGCATCGCCTCGGTGGAGCCGGCGGAGGCGGAGCTGACCGACATCGGTGAGGTCGTCCGGGTCACCGGCATGGTGGAGAAGCCCAAGCCGGAGGACGCGCCGAGCAACCTCGCGGTCCTGGGCCGCTACGTGCTGCCGGGCACCATCTTCGACGCGATCCGGCGGACGAAGCCGGGCAGCGGCGGGGAGATCCAGCTGACCGACGCGATGGAGCTGCTGCGCAGCGAGGGCACGCCGGTGCACGCGATCGTCTACCGGGGCACCCGCTACGACACCGGCATGCCGCTGGGCTACCTCCAGACCGTGGTGCAGATCGCCGCCGAGCGCGACGACCTCGGCGCCGAGTTCCGCAAGTGGCTGGCCGAGTTCGTCAACTCCGGCGCGTCGGGCGTGACTGGTACATGACAGCGTCGGCCGACGCCGAGGCGGCCGCGAACGAGTTGACGCCGCTCGCCGACTACCTGGGCAGCGTGCTGCGCAGGTTACGCGCGCTGCCTCCGCTCGACCTCGACCTCACCCAGGCGCACGGCAACGTCCTCGCCGAGGACGTCGTCGCGCCGCACTCCTTCCCGGCCTTCGACCAGTCGGCCGTGGACGGGTACGCCGCCCGCTGGGAGGACATCTCCGGAGGCGGTCGGAGCATGGGCTACGTCCCGACCCAGTCCGGCGGGCCGGGCGGGCGCAACGTCCGGCTCAACGTCGTCGGCGACCTCGGCGCGGCGAGCTGGCGGCCGGTCCGCCTCACCCCCGGCGCGTGCTTCTCCGTCGCCGCCGGGGCGCCGCTGCCGCTCGCCGCGGACGTGGTCGTCCCGGTCGAGTGGACCGACCAGGGCATGGCCGCGGTGGAGATCTTCCGCGTCCCCAAACGGGGGTACGGGGTGCGCCGGGCCGGCGAGGAACTGCCCGCCGGCACCCTGCTGGCCCGGGCCGGCACCTACGTCTCGCCGGCACTGGTGGCGGTCTTCGCGGCCACCGGCATCGGACACGTCGTGGTCCGGCCCAGCCCCCGGGTGGTCATCGTGGCCACCGGCGACGAGTTGGTCGACGTGGGCCGGGGCAGCCAGCCCGGCCAGACGGTCGACGCCAACTCGCACGCGCTGACCGCCGCCGCGGCCGAGGTGGGCGCCCTGGCCTACCGGGTGGGCATCTGCGACGACGACCCCGAAGGGCTGCGCGGGCTGCTGGAGGACCAGACGCTACGCGCCGACCTGATCATCACCACCGGGGGTACCGGCACCGGCCCCGGTGACATGGTGCGCCGGATCCTCTCCCGCCGGGACGGCAGCCGGGCCGGCCCGGTCATCTTCACCGAGGTAGCGCTCTATCCCGGCACCTCGCTCGGCTTCGGCACGGTCGGCGCCGAGGAGGTGCCGGTGGTCTGCCTGCCCGGCGACACGGGCTCGGCCCTGATCGGCTTCGAGGTGCTGGCCCGCCCGGCGATCAACCTGCTGGCCGGGGCGGAGCCGGTGTTCCGGCCCAGCGTCCGCGCGCACCTGCTGGAGACGATCTCGTCCCCGGTCGGGCTGCGCGAGTTCCGCCCCGCGCACGTCGCCGAGCGGCGCGGCGGCGGCTACACGGTGCAGCCGCTCAACGGTGGCCCGTACACGCTCTCGGGGCTGGCCGAGGCGAACGGGCTGATGGTGCTCGGCGAGCGGGTGACCAGCGCGGCGGCCGGGTCCACGGTGGACGTCCTCCTGCTGGACCGGCGCCGGTGAGCGCGAGGAGTGAGCTTGCGAGCCCCGCAGTCGTGAGCGGAAGGCCGGCCCGGTGAGCGCGAGGAGTGAGCTTGCGAGCCCCGCGGTCGTGAGTGGAGGATCGGCCTGGTGAGGCTGTTCGGTCCGGGGCGGGCGCCGGGGTGGCCGGTGGTGCTGGCCGACGGGCCGGTGCTGCTGCGGCCCTACCGGCGTTCGGACGCCGCCGCCTGGTCGGAGGTGCGCCGTGCCAACCGGGCGTGGCTCGCGCCCTGGGAGTCGTCCCTGCCGGGAAGCTGGCACGAGCTGAACTCGCCGGCCGCGTTCCGCTGGGTGTACCGCGACCAGCGCCGGTCGGCGCGCACCGGCGAGGGGATGCCGTTCGCCGTCTGCCTGCGCGAGGACGGCCGGGAGCGGCTGGTGGGCCACCTCAACGTGGGCAGCATCGTGCGGCGGGCGTTCTGCTCGGCGTACGTGGGCTACTGGGTGGACTCCCGGGTGGCCGGTCGCGGCGTGATCCCCACCGCGTTGGCGCTCGCCGTCGACCACGTCTTCGACGCGGGCGGGCTGCACCGGGTCGAGGTGAACATCCGCCCGGAGAACCGGCCGTCGCGCCGGGTGGTGGAGAAACTGGGCTTCCGTGAGGAGTCGTACCACGTGCGCTACATGCACATCGACGGTGCGTGGCGGGACCACATCGGATACGCGATGACCAGTGAGGAGGTCGTCGCCGAGGGTGGGCTGCTGGCCCGCTGGCACCGGATCCGCACCCCCGGGGGTGAGCCGTCCCACGCACGGGATCGGCGCGGCGTGTCTGCATCCGCGTCCACGGCCCGTAACCTCAAGTAACTGCAAGCTGTGGCAAGCGTTGCTCCATCCGTACGATCCGCGTACCCGACCCCGATCGGTGGAAGATCCTGCGGCGGGGCGACGGTTGCTCCGAATTCGGTGACGGGAGGGGTGAGGGTGCCGACCTCGGTGCTCCTCGCCGTCCTCGCCGCCGCCGGTCTGCTCGCCCTCGCCCCGGCGCTGGTTCGCCGGTACGACGCCACCGAGCGGCTGGTGGCGGAGCGGGCGCAGTCGACGGCGCGGGTGCTCCAGCGCCGCCGGCGGCGCCGCACTGTGCCGGGGAGACGGCCGGTGCACCCGCCCCGCTCCCTCGTCATCACACTCAGCGAAGACGCGAACACCGGCGGTCTCTCCACGCCGGTTTCCGCGCCCCCCGCCGCGCGCCGGTCGAGCCGGCTGCGCGCCGTGCCGCCGGCCGGCAGGAAGGGCCGCCGCCGACCGCCGCCCCGCCGGCAGCACACCCCCGCCGTCTACCGGCGCCGCCGGGTGCTCGCCGCGCTGATGCTGCTCAACTTCGTCGAGCTCATCGGCGTGGTCGTGGTCAGCCCCGGCTTCTGGATCAGCTTCGCGGTCACCGCCACCCTGCTGGTCGCGTACGTCGTACACCTGCGGGCGCGGGCGGTGGCGGATGGCCGGCGGCGGCGGGCGCGGGCCCGGGAGGCGGCGTGGCTGGCCGCCCGGCAGGCCGAGGTGCGGCGGGAGCAGGCCCGCCGGGCGGCGGCCCGCCGGGAGGCGCAGCGTCGCCTGGCGGCCCAACGCGAGGTGGTACGCCGCGCCGCGATGGGCCTGGACCGGCCGGCCGACCTACCGGCGGCGGCCAACGGCGGTTCGGTCTCCTACCGCCGCTCCGGCGGCCTGCGCGGTCGCCCCTACCAGTCCGGCCGCGGCTCCCACTCGGCCTGACCGGGGCGGCGTGCCGGGCGTCAGTCCGTGGCGGGCAGTCGGTACACGGACACGTGCGACCGCGAGTCGGCGGTGAACTCGGCACCGGACCAGTCCGCGTGCCGGCTCTCCAGCTCGAATCCGGCGAGCTGGCCCATCAGGTCCAGCTCGGCGGGCCAGATGTAGCGGTGCGGGGACCGGAACAGTCGCGCCTGCGTGCTCTCGTCGAAGTGGAAGTGGTGCGACACGACCTGCTGATCCAGTACGTCGTAGGTGTCCAGGCCGAGGTATCCCGACCCGGAGTGCCAGACCGTCGCCGCCTGGCCCGGCGGAAGCTTGCGTAGCTCCGGCACCCACAACTCGATCACGAACCGGCCGCCCGGCGCGAGGTGGCGGGCGGCGTTGCGGAAGCACGCCACCTGCCGGGCCTGGGTGAGCAGGTTCGAGATCGTGTTGTAGACGAGGTAGACCAGCGAGAACCCGCCCGGGACGGTGGTGGTCGCCATGTCGCCGATCACCACCGGGAGAGTCGCCTCGTCCACCTTCGTGCGCAGCCGCTCGACCATCGGGCGGGACAACTCGATGCCGGTGACCGGCACCCCGCGCTCGGCGAGCGGTACGGCCACCCGGCCGGTGCCGACGGCGAATTCGAGCGCCGCCCCGCCGCCCGCCAGCCCGGCGAGGCGGTCCACGGTCGGCCCCAGGACGTCCGGCGCGAACATGCCGGTGCCGGGGGTGTCGTAGCGGCGGGCGGTGTCTGCGTCCCAGAGCTTCTCCTGTCGCATGCCCCGAGGCTGCTCGGAGGTGGAAGCCCTGTCCATCGATTTAGCCCGGCCTGCTCACCTGCCGCGCCCTCGGTTTCTTCCCGACTGTCGCCTGGCCGGCCGGTTCGAGCTGGTTGGACGGCGTGGACTGCGGCGAGATCTTGGTGAGTTACGGCCCCCTCCGGGGGCCGTTTCGTGCCAAGATCTCCCCGTGCGGGGGGCGGATTCGCGGCGGGGGCAGCCGACCTGTTAGCCTTGTCGCCGGCCCTCCCGGTGAAAGCCGGGTGGGACCGAAGCCGGTTCGCCGGTGGAGGGGGTTGTGGCGCAGTCCGGTAGCGCACCTCGTTCGCATCGAGGGGGTCAGGGGTTCGAATCCCCTCAACTCCACCTAAGTTCGGAAGGTCGAAGTTTGCCCCGTCTGATGGCGGGGCAGTTTCGTATCCGGAACCCGGATGAGCTGCTCAGATTTCGAAATCGGACACGCTTTCGCGAGAGTGGCTACGTGCGATTGCGATGGATGGCCCGGTTCTCGTCGTGGTGTTTATGCCTCGCGGGTGCGCCGAGGGCTTGGGAGAGCACACGCTCGACATAGTCGGTGTCGGCGGGGACGTTGTCGATGAGGATGGCGGTGCACAGGCCGTCGGAGGCGGCGACGAGGGCGGCGATGGCTTCCGGGTCGTCGGTGAGGGTGGCGGCGAGTTCGGCGACGTCCTCGCGCCACTGTCGGGCGACCGGTGCCAGAGCTGGCCTGCGGGCGGCGAGGGTGGACAGTTCGCGTTCGGCCAGGGCGCGTTCGCGCCCGGGGCCGCCGGATTCGACGATGAGTTCGGCGAGGCCGCGCAGCTTGTCGCCAGGTTCGTCGATGATCTGGCGGATGCGCGCGGTATAGGTGTCGGCGACGCTGGACAGCGCGGCGACGAGCAGGTCGTCGAGGGCGGCGAAGTAGTAGGTGCTCAGGCTGGTGGTGATGCCGGCCTGCCTGGCGACGGTGCGGTGGGTGACCCCCGCTGCGCCGTCACGGGTGACTACGGCGAGGGTCGCCTCGATGATCTCCGCACGGCGCTTGTCGCCCCTGGCGCGTCGTCCGTCGGCGGGTCGTCCCTCGCCACCGCTCATGCTTCCGCCCCCCTGGGTTCAGGGTAATTGAGTCCGTCATCGGGGATCTGCTGCGGCCTCCTGGTCCTCGCCGAGCGGACGGACGTGCCGCAGCGTCACCAGGCACAGCACGGCCGCGACGGCGATGGCGCCGCCGGCTACGGCCGAGGCGATGTTGATCCCGGTGGTGAACGCCTCCTGCGAGGCCTGCACGACCTCGGCAGGCACCCGGTCTGCGATCGAGAGCGCGCCGGAGAGGCTGTCGGTGATCCGGTCGGCATCCTCGGGCGCGACGCCGGCGGGCGCGGTCAGGTGAGCGGTGTAGAGGGCGGTGGTGAGGCTGCCGAGCAGGGCGACACCGACGGCGATGCCGAGTTCCTGGACGGTCTCGGACATCGCGGCGGCCGATCCGGACCTCGCTGCCGGCGCGGCGCCGACGACCATGTCGGTGCCCAGTGCGGCGATCGCGCCGAGACCGAGGTAGACGAACGCGAACCCGGCCACCACGGCCACGGCGTCGCCGGTGCCGGCGGTCCCCAGTAGCGCGTACCCGAGGACCGACAGTGCGAGCGTGACTCCCATGACCAGGCCTGGGCGGACCCGGCGGGCGATCAGGGGTGCGCCGATGGCGGCGACGAACATCGCCAGGGCCGGTGGCCCCATCCAGAGTCCCGCGGTGAACGGGGTGAGGCCCTCGACGAGTTGGAGGTACTGGGTGACCAGGTACATGGTGCCGCCGACCCCGACGAGCCCGATCAGCAGCACGGCCAGCGCTGCGGAGAAGGCCCGGTTGGTGAACAGCGAGACGTCCAGCAACGGGGAGGTCAGCCGCTGTTGTCGCCGCACGAACAGCACGCCTGCGGTCGCGCCGACAGCGAGAAGGACCGCCGTGCTCGGATCCACGCCATGTGCGGAGGCGTGCTTGACGGCATAGACACCCGGCAGGATCGCCCCCAGCGACAGGGCGACACTGGCCAGATCCAGCCGTCCGGCCTGTGGGGCGGCGTACTCCGGCAGCAGAGCCTTCGCGCCAGCCAGGACGATGATCGCGATGGGGGCCGCGAGCAGGAACGCCGCACCCCACCAGAACGCGTCGACGAGCGCACCGCCGACCACGGGTCCGGCCGCCATGCCGAGGGCGAACATCGTGGCCCACACCCCGACCGCCACCGCACGTTGACGCACGTCGGGGAACATGTGCGAGATCAGCGACAGCGTGGACGGCATCAACGTCGCCCCTGCGATCCCTAGCAGGGCACGGGCTGCGATCAGCAACTCGGCGCTGGGAGCGAAGGCGGCGAGCACCGACACGACGGCGAACGCCGTCATGCCGATCAGCAACAGGCGACGTCTGCCGATGCGGTCGCCCAGGGTGCCCATCGTGATGAGGAATCCGGCGATGAAGAACCCGTAGGCGTCCATGATCCACAAGGTCTGGGTGGCGGAGGGGTCGAGGGCGGCGGCCATGCTCGGCAACACCAGGTACAGGACGGTGACGTCCAGTCCCAGCAGCACGGTCGGTAGCGCCAGCAGTCCCAGGCCGACCCACTCCCGCGCGCCAGCTCGTCGGGTCGCGGTCTCTGGCATGTCAGTCTCCTCCGAGGGAATTATTTGAACGATAGTACAAGTAGAACTATCGTTCAAATATCCGGGAGATGTGGGGCCAGCGAGTGCCCGCCCTGCACGCAGTTGCCTCGCCAACGTGCGGCGATCACCTCGAACCTCACCTCGACCGCATGCCCGGCTCAGACCTCGGAAGCCGCCAGCAACAATCGATATGTGGCCTCGTCGAAGGCCACCAGACGGACGTGCTCGACGGCGGTGGGCGTCGCCCTGATGGTCGTGACCGCGATCGTTGCCGCCCGGTCGGAGGGGTATCCGTAGACGCCGGTGCCGATGGCGGGAAAGGCGACGCTACGGGCGCCGATCTCGTCGGCGACCTGGAGGCTACGTCGATAACACGAGGCCAGCACGTCGGCCTCGCCGTGGTCGCCGCCCGCCCACACCGGGCCGACCGTGTGTATGATGTGGCGTACGGGTGGGTCCAGGTCGAACGCGGGGGTGGCGATCGCCTCGCCCGGGTCGCACGGCGCGAGCGCGGCACCCGCCCGGGCCAGCCGCGGGCCTGCCGCCCGGTGGATCGCCCCGTCGACACCGCCGCCGCCCAGCAGTGACTCGTTCGCCGCGTTGACGATGGCGTCGACGTCCTCGCGGGTGATGTCACCGCGTACCACTTCGATCAGGGGCATGGCCCGATGATGTCATCGCGGCCGACCACGCGTGGTTCCATGCCTGGCCGTCAGTCACCCCGGGGCGGCCAGCCGGTAGCAACACGGCGACCCCGGAGGCCGGCAGCGCAGCACCGTGCGGTCCGGCGCGCCCGTCCAGGACCGGGCGGCAACCGTCACGGGAACGGGTGCGGGTACGGGTTGATCTCGTCAGCCTCCAGTGGACGGTCGCGGTAGCCGAGGCGTACCGGCAGGTCGCGTAGCCGGGGCAGGTCGACACGTCGGTTGCGGTGCCCGAACGCCATCGGCAGCAGGCCCGGCACGATGACCTTGACGCAGGTGAGGTCTGCCGTGGCCTGCTCGATGGCGGTCTGGTCCACCACCACCACGTCGAGGCCCTCGCGCAGGTAGCGGTCGACCACCCCGGTCAGGTCGTCCAGCAGGTCGTCGGCCGGCCGGTAGCGCTCGGCGGCGGGGAACGCCCGCGCCATCGACAGCATCTCGTCGCGCTCGTAGAGGAAGCCGAACCGGTGCCAGCTCTCCGGCGCGGCGGCCACCAGCATGTGGTCCTCCATCCGCACCACCAGATCGGGGTCGGCGACCAGGCCCGGTGCGGTGGTGTCCTCGGCGACCATGTCCCGGGTCGCGTCGGCGACGCTGGCCAGCTCGACGAGCCCCGCCCAGAGCGCCCGCTCGGGGTCGAGGTGGGCACCGGCCCCGCAGAACGCCTTCGGCTGGCCCGGCCGGCCCTCCTCGTCGACGAGCATCAGCCACAGGGCCGGGATGCCCTCCGGCATGGTGATGTCGAAGACGTGCAGCCGGCTGCCGGTCGTGCGTTCCAGCCACTGCACCAGCAGCCTGGTCATCGGGTCGGCGGAGGTCATCGGGTCGACCCGGGGCACCGGCAGCCGGGCGTACCAGGTGGCCAGGAAGGCGTCCCGCTCGGCGACCTCGAAGATGCCGTGCAGGATCGCCTCCTCCATGGTCCCGCCGAGGGCGCAGCCGTTCGAGCTCTCCACGCCGAACATGGTCTGGTGGGAGCCGTAGTAGGCGAAGCTCTCCGGGACCAGCACGGGGCCGTCGCTGCGGAACGAGTAGCCATACACCCACTCCACCGGCAGGTCCGGGTGGTACCGGACCGACTGGTGGCTCGGCGGCTGCCGGGGCAGTCCGAGGGTCACGGGGTCGACGGCCCGGCCCGGCCCCAGCTCGCGGAAGGAAGCGGTGACGCTGGTGCGTCTGGTCCGGGGCAGGGTGCCGCCGAGACGTTCCAGGGCCTCGGCGATGGCCACCGACACGCTGGCCGGGTAGCTGAACGTGCGGCCGTACCCGGACAGCTCGACGCAGCAGGCGGGGCCGCCGATCGCGGCAGCCAGGATCATCGGGTGGTGGTGGTAGACGGTCATCGTCGAGATCAGGCCCGTCTCGCCGTCGACCATCAGGTCCAGCAACCGTTCGTGCTCGGCGGCGAGACTGCGCGCCCGGTACTCGTCCGGCCGGGGCTTGGGCCGGGACACCAGGGTCAGGCTTCCCGCCGCCGGGCTGTCGTCCGGCAGGTGACCGCAGAGGCGGCACTCCGGGTCGGGGATGAAACGGTGCCGGCTGACCCGCAGGGTCGCCGTGTCGACCTCCAGCACGGCGCCGTCGCACCGCAGGGCCGTGCCGGCATCCGCGCGGGACAGTTCGTCGGCGACCAGGGCGGCAACGACGGCCCGGACCGGCGGTGCGAGGACGGGCGGGGGCGCCTGCGCCGTACCGTCGTAGAGGGCCTCCCACAGCGCCGAGCGTTGCGGGGTGCCGGTGACCCGGGCGCGGCCTTCCCGGATCCGGACACAGTGGTGGCAGCCCGGCGTGCCGGCCCTGGCGAACGGGCCGATGCGGACCCCGCGCGGGGTCGGGTAGACCGGCAGGAAGTCACGTCCGGCCCGGTACGCCCCGGTCGCGGCGGCGAGCACCCGGTCGGGTTCCGGGCCGTCGACCACGAGAAGGTCGACGGCCGGCACGGTGTGCGGGTCGATCCTCGCCGTCACCGCCCGATGCAGGTCGCCGTCGCCGAGCGACCTCAGGCCCGTCTCCGTCACGGATGTCATCGGTTTCCTCCGGTGCCCTCGGTCAGGGTCGCCGCCACCACGAACGGGAGCACGTCCCGCAGGGCCGGCAGGTGGTCGACGGGGCGCAGCAGGAGCCGCCGTCCATTGGCCGCGAAACTCCTGAGCAGCGTCTCCAGCTCGCCGTCCCAGGCGCCGGCACCGGCGTCCGGGCCGACGTCGGCGCCGTCCGGGCCACGGCCGGTGACGATGGCGGCGGCGGCCTGGGTGGCCAACTCCAGCGCCACCCCCGGATCGGTGGCGCAGGCGTGCGCCAGCCAGCCCTCGCCGGTGCCGACGAACACCGTCGGCACGTCGGTGGCGGCGCGCCACGCGCGCAGCTCGTGGCCGAGCACGGCCAGGTCGTCGGCGAGTCGCCGAGCGGCCGTGGGCCAGTGCTCCCGACCCCAGCCGCCGGGCCCGGCGGCGTCCCCGGGCCCGGGCGGCCCGTCGGCCGTGGCGTGCGCCAGCCGCAGCGCCGCCCGGCCCTGGGCCTCGGCCCAGCTCAGGCCGCCGGCCACGACAACGGGGTACGACCCCCCGCCGGCCACCGGAACGATGGTTCCGGCCAGCGGGTCCCACCACTCGCCGGCGACCGTCGTCCGGGGCGCGGGTCGTTCGGGCCCGGTGCCGACCTCGGCCGTGGGTGGTTCGGACCCGTCGCCGGCCCCGGTGCCGGGCGGCTCGGGCCCGGTGGCCGTCGTGGCGGCCTCGGCGGCGAGCAGTTCGAGCCCGGCGACCGTGGCCCGGACGAGGGCCTGCCGGCGGCTCGTGCCGACGGCGGTGACCACCCGGGGGCCGGTTCCCGCGCCGGTCAGGTCGGCGACGGTCGCCGCCAGGCAGCTGACCGACAACTGGGAGTGCTCGCCGGTGCCCACCTCGACGACCGGCCCGAGCCGCCGGTCGATCAGCGCCGTCACCCGGCTGGCGAACGCGTCCGCGTCGAGCGGCGGCCGGCCCGCCATCCCGGCCACCTGCTCGGCGAGCCGGCGGGGGACGTCCCGCCCGCCGCAGGTGCCGCACCGGGGGTGCACCCCGAGCAGGTGCTCGCTGGTCTCCCCGGAGGCCAGGTCGAGGTGGGTCATGGTGTTCGCCCCGGCACCGGGCCCGGCGACGGCGCCACGGAAGTAGGCGAAGCCGAGGACCGCGCCGAGCAGCGTGCCCATCGGCGCGCTCAGGGGCGCCGAGCGCCGATCCGGCCGGTCGTGTGCGGCGAAGTCGCCGTCGGCGGGGGCCGCACCGTGGGCGGAGCGTACGGCGCACTCCCAGCAGCCGGCGGCGACCCCGCCGCCGGTCGGCCCGACCCACGCGGCGTCGCCGTCCGGCACGGCGTGCAGCGCGGGAATCCCGGCGGCGTGGGCCGCCCGGGTGACGGCCAGCGCGCGGCCCGCCAGCTCGTGACCGGTGCAGTGCAGCACCGCGTCGAACCCGCCGAGCGCCGCCGTCAGCGCCGCCTCGGCGTCGGGCCCCGCCGTGGTGTCGGGAACCCGCCGCAGCGTCACCGTCGGGTCGCCGTCGCGGCAGCGCTCCAGGATCCGCCGGTACGCCTCGCCGTCGGCCTGCTCCTCACCGGTCTCCATCACCGTCGCGGCCCGCAACCCGAGGTCGAACAGGGTCTGCACGAGGCTGTGCAGGGCCGGCCCGGCGCCGACGAGCAGTACCCGGGCGTCGCGGAAGCCCTCGAACCGGTGCACGGGGGCGTCGGCGACGTGCTCGGCGTACAGGATCGCCTGCCGGTAGCGGTCGAGTTCCCAGTCCTGGAGCCCGTGCGGCGGCTCGGTGTCCAGGTCGCGGGCGAGGCCGCGCCGCACGAGCATCGTCACCATCTCGGCGATCAGGCGCTGCTGGGCGGGCGGCAGGCCGGCGGTGAGCGCCTCGACCGTACGGCTGCCGTCCAGGTGCGGGGCGAGCTGCTGGACCAGCCGGTACGCGGAGCCGCCGCTGATCTCGGTGCTGCCCCGGCCGGTCTCCAGGTAGACGCCGTTCTCGACCGCCACGTAGAGCAGGTCGTCGCGGAGTTTCGCCCTCATGCCGTCTCCTTCAGGTGCAGGTGGCCCATCCGGACCATGACCGACCGGCCGGTGTCGGTGAACGCCTGGCGGCCGTGCAGGTAGCGGGAGTTGTCGACGACCAGGACGTCGCCGGCCTGCCAGGGCACGGTGACGGTCAGCCGGCGGGCGGCCTCCGCCGCGACCGACAGCAGCCCTGCGGGAACCGGCGCGCCGGACGCTGTCCGTACCCGCAGCCGCTGGTCGTGGTACTCGTCGGCGTCGGGTCGGCTGATGAACAGCGAGTTGCAGAACGCCGGGACACCGCCGAACAGCGTGGGCGGGGTGCACCGGGTGCCGAACCCGGTGACCAGAGCCGTGTCGGTGGCGTGGACCCGCACCGACTCCCAGGGCCGCAGGTAGGGCTCCCACTGTCGCAGCGCCAGCCGGACCGCGGCCGGGTCGTCGGTGCCGAAGGCCCGCTGCCACTCGCCGTCGGGCAGGGCGTTCTCCCAGACGATCTCCAACTGCTCGAACTCGGCCCGCGCCTCGGGCGGCAGCGCGGCGAGCAGGGCGACGCCGTCGCACAGCGTGGTGCGGCCCCCGTCGGCGGCCGGCCGCTCGCACAGGAAGGTGAGCAGATCGGGTGAGCCCGGGGCGTACGACGCCTCCCGGTGCAGCGGCATGCCCCGGGTGCCCCGGGTGACCGTGGTGGTGGTCCGGTCGTCGCCGATCACGTCCCGTTCCTGGTGGAAACCGTCCGCGTACGGGACGGGTTCCATCAGCGCGTCGCCGAGCGCGACGAAGGTGTCCCGCTGCCAGCCGCCGTCGCGGAGCAGCGCCACCCCGTGCGCGGCGACCGCCGCGAGGACGTCCGCCGGTTTCCGCGTCCCGGTGAGCACCGGGACCTGGCCCTCATGCATCCGCACTTCCCTCCGTGAACGCTACGGCCAGCGAGCCGGCCCGTGGTCTCGGGGCGCCGACCAGCAGTTGCAGCAGGGGCACCGCGCCGGCCGGCAGGCCCAGCAGGGCGGTGGCCGCCTCGGCGTCGAATCCGCCCATCGGCCGGGTGGCCGCCCCGACGGTCTGCGCGGCCAACGCGGCGAGCTGCACCGCCGCCCCGGTACGCAGGTACAGGTCCCGCAGGGCGACCGGGTCGAGACGATCGATCGGAGGCCCGTCGGCCACGACGAAGAGACTGGCGCCGGCCGCGCTCATTCCGGCGTCCAGGGAGGTCCGCACCCGGCTCGGCGCCCCGTCGTGAGCGGTCGACGGCCACAGCAGGTGCCGGTCCCGGTCGTACCGGTAGGCGCCCGGAGCCAGCCCGTCTACCCTGCTGACCAGGCACCACAGGGCGGGATGGCGCGGGTGCCCGGTCAGTCCGGCCAGCGCGCCGGCGGGCCGGTGGCCGCCCGCGTACGCGAGGATGCCGGCGAGCTGCCCGACGGTCAGCCCCGGCGCCAGGTCGTTGGCCGACGCCCGGCGGGCGGTGGCACCGCGCGACGGCACCGCCGGTGGCGGCAGCTCGACAGCCGGCGGCGGAGTGCCGGTCCGGGGCGGCGCGGCCGGTGGCGACCCGGCGGGCGGCTGCGGGAGGGCCGGCGGCGTTGCGGCGTCGGCCAGTGCAGCCCGTGGCGCGGTGTCGACGCCGGCACGGATCGCCCGGTGCAGGGCGGTGACGGCGGGGTCGGCCACGGTCAGGTTGCGGCGGTCGCCGTCCAGCCCGACCGGCGCCGGGGGCATGGCGCCCGACAGTGGGGTGGCGGCCGTGGTGCCGCCGCCGAGGCGGGCCGCCGGCAACTCGACGACGGCGACGACGGTCTCCAGTTCGCCGCCCAACCCGAGCAGCGCCTCGGCGGCAGCCGGGTCGGTGACCAGCCGCACCTGCCCGGCCAGGGGCGATCCGGCGAGTTGTCCCAGCAGGACACCGCTGTCCATCATGGCGAGCTGGTAGCCGAAGGAGCGGTACTTGCCGGCGTTCTTGAAGGCGCGGCAGGCCAGCACCAGCGCATGGCGCGGTCCCGATGCGTCGTCACCGAACAGGCGGTCGAGTGCGGCGCCCGGATCGCCGGGGCGGAGCAGTTCCAGGGCGTGGTGCACAGCGTCGTGGTGGTAGACCCCGGGGGGAAGTTCGGCGGTGCCGGCCCAGACGACGTACAGCTCGGCGGGGTGGAACGCGCCGCCGGAGGGCACCGCGCGCCGGGACGTGAACCACGCGGGCAGCAGCCGCGCCGACGCGGGGGAGGTGGCCGGGTCCCCGCTCATCGCGGCGAAAGCGGCGTTGGTGATCAGCTCCAGCCGGCGGGGCGCGTACCCCAGCAGCAGCGCGCTGAGCCGGTCGGGCCCGGCCGCTCCCAGCGGCGGCGCACCCGCTCCCGGCCAGCGCAGCGGCCACCTTCGGGCGGTCGGGTACCGCTTGGCGCGCGGCGGCGGGTAGCTCGCGGGTGCCGTGTCGCCCTGCGCCGCCACCGCCGCCAGGTAGCGGGCGACCACTCCGGTCGTCACGGGCCGGCCGGGTCGGGCGGCGGCGCGGGCAGGGGACGCAGGGTCAGCACGTCACCGAGCCCGTCCACGCGGGCGAGGTCGGTGACGAACGCGGCCTCCAGGGCACGGCGTACGTAGTCCAGTCCCGCCGGCCCGGGAGGCAGCGACGCCGACCCGGGATCGTCGGTGCGGACCAGGTGCACCTCGCCGGCCAGGTGCCCGGCGACGTTGACGAACTGGCAGAGGTCGTCCCACCGCAGGTACCGCCAGAAGTCGACGCTGACCACCGCGTCGAGGCTGCCCGGCGCGATCGGCGGGTTCATGCCGATCAGATGGTGGTTGGTCGGGCCGGGCGGGGCGGCGTAGTCGAACGTCAGCGCCTCGGCCGGCAGGTCGGCCGCCGCGCTGCCGGTGCCCACCCACAGCACGCGGGGGCCGGGAAGGCGGTCGGCGAGCCGTTCGACCGCCGGCCCGATCCGGCACGTCGACCGCCGCGCGCAGTCGGTGACCGCGGCCCGGTAGTGCACGATCCGCTCCACCGAGTCGTACACCTCCAACATGCCGTAGAACTCCCACTCGATGACCGGCTCCGCGGCGAGTTCCCGGTTGGCGGCGAACTCGGCCCAGTTGCGGTCGATGTTGCGGTGGTGCGGCAGGTGGAAGGCGCGGGCCTCGTCGTCGTAGGCGAAGTTCAGCTCGGTCACGCCGAGGTGCTTGTGCACCCGGTAGAACAGCTCGATGTCCTCCAGGCCCCAGCGTGGCCCGAAGCGTTCGTCGAACCCGCCGACCAGGTCGAACAGGTCGCGGGCGAGGGAGATGTTGTGGGTGTAGCTGAACAGCCAGCCCGCCCGCAGCCACTCCTGTCCCGGCGGCTGGCCGTGCGGGAAACGCAGGTCGCCGCCGCCGTCCGCGCGACGCCGGGGCACGTCGGTGATCTCCCTGCCGTCGAGGGCGGCCTCGACGTGTTCCAGGCCCAACTCGTCGCGGCGACCCAGCAACACCGGGGCCCGGCCGGGGACCGCGTGGTGGGCCAGGTGGCGTTCCAGCAACTGCGGCGAGGTGTACGAGTCGGCGTCGAGGAAGAGCAGCAGCGGCGCCCGGGTGTGCCGGACGGCCTCGTTGCGGGCGCCTGCCCGGCCTCTCCGCTCGGCGAACTCCAGCAGGCGCAGGTCGAGCCCGTCGCCCGCCCCGGCGATGCCGGCGTACCCGGCGGGGGAGCCGCCGTCGCGGATCACCACCACCTCGAAGCGCTCGCGGCTCAGCGTCTGCCGGGTCAGTGACCGCAGCGTCGGTGCCAGACACTGCGCGTCCTGGTGCGTGGGTATGACCACGCTCAACTCGATCGCGTCGTCCGCCCGTTCCGCCATCCGACTTCCCTCCGTCAAAGGTCACCTCGTGGGGGTCGGGGTGCCGGCGGCGCCGGCACCCCGACTGGGACGCGTCCGGCGTCGGGCTGGCCGACGTCGGTCGCGCCGGTCACCGGATCAGTGGCAGTTGATGCAGCACCACTGGATCGGGCGACCGCCACAGCCGCCACCACAGCAGCTCCGGCCGTCGTTCGCGCCCTCGGTGACCGAGACGCTGCCGGCGGGGGCGACCGCGTACAGGTTGGTCGTGTCGTCGGTCTGCTCGGTCCAGGACACCTCGGCGATGTCCAGGGCGGTCAGGTCGAGTGGTCCACTCATGTTCCACCTCCAGTTGACGGGATCGTCGCCGAGCAGCATAGGGAGCGCTCCCATGGCTCTGGTGGAATTGTTGGTCACGGGATGGTCAAGCACTCCCGACGGGACGGATACGTCGCGTGTGGACGGTTACTACGCTGCCACCCGTGGACCGTGTGATGAGCCTGTTCTGGATGGGCGGCTGCGCCAGCCTCGCGCTCCTCCTCGGGGCGGCACTGACCGTGACCGTGGTGGTGGCCCACCGTCGGGAGCGCGAGCGGCGGGACTCGTGGCGTCGCTGGGCGGCCCACCACGGGTGGACGTTCACCGAGAACCCGCAGGTGGCCTGGACCGGCCGGGTGCCGGGACGCAACCGTCGGGGCGTGCGGTTCGCGCTGACCGGAACGATGTACGGACGGCCGGTCGGAGTGGCCGAGTACGCGTACACCGAGACGCACACCTCGACCGGCGCGGACGGCAACCAGAGGACGAACTCGCAGACCCACTCGTACGTCGTCGCGTTCGTGTGGCTGCGGCGGCCGTTCCCGGAACTCGCGGTGGCGCCGCGCCACGGGTTCTCGAAGCTCGGCCGTGCCCTGTTCGGCAGCGACGGGTACGCCACCGGCAACGCCGAGTTCGACCGGCAGTGGCGGGTGGGCGCGGCGGCTCCCGGGCAGCAGGCCCTGGTCGGGCCGACCCTGCTCGCCGCGCACCTGGCCGGGGCGGTGCCGGCGTGGAGCGTGCACGGCGCGGAGCTGATCACCTGCCGGCGCGGTCGGCTGCACGACCCCACCCTCGTGCAGTCCCTGCTGACGCCGCTGGTCACGGTCGCCGACCTGCTCGAACAGGGGCGGTGACGAAGAGTCGGGACGGGTCGGCGACCGCCGGGAAGAAGACGGGGAGGCCGGCCCCGAGGGGGGACCGGCCTCCCGTCACCGCGTACGGATCACGGCTTCCAGGAGCCGGCCGTCTGGAACCTGTGCCGGTATTCCAGCACGCCGTTCTTGTCAGCCACGTTGAACACCACCGTGCCCGCCCGCTTGCTGCCCACGCCCAGGTTGTTGCCGGAGCCCAGCAGGTCACCGCAGCCGGAGAGCGCACTCGCCAGGCCGTTGGCCCTGCTGCCGTTGGCGGCCACCCACTCGAAGTAGAACGGGTTGATGGAACCCGTTCCCTTGGTCACCGTCGCGCTGACGTGGGCGATCAGGTACATGCCCTTGTCCGGGTCCGGGGCGTACGTCCGGCAGCCCTTGGTCTCCGTGGTGAACCGGCTGACCGTGATCTCGACGGTGCCCTCGTCGTCGGAGAGCACCAGGGTGGCGCCGGGCCTCAGGTTGTAGGTCTCGCCGTTCTTCGTCGGTGCGGAGGCGCCACCCGGTGCCGCCTGGGTGGTTCCCGGGGTGGGCAGGGCCTTCTCCAGGTCGTCCGCCGCCTTGTTGGCGCCGGCGACGAGTGCGGCGATGCCGCCGACGCAGCAGAGCAGGACCAGTACGGCCACCACCGCCACGATGATCAGGACGGTCCTGTTCTTCTTCGGCGGAGCGACCGGATGAGGCGCGCCGAGCGGGTAGCCGGGCCCACCGGGCGGGTAGCCGGGCCCCGCAGGCGGGTAGCCGGGCCCCGCAGGCGGGTAGCCGGGTCCCGCAGGTGGATAGCCGGGTGCGCCGGACACCGGCGGGTAGCCGGGTGTGCCGGACACCGGCGGATAGCCGGGCGGGCCGGACATTGGCGGGTACGGCGTCCCCGACACCGGGGGCTGCGGCACGCCCGAGGTCGGCTGGTGCGGGGCGGCCCACGGCTCGCCCGGCGCCCCGGAGACCGGCGGCTGCGGCATCCCGGAGACCGGCGGCTGCGCCCACGGCTCGCCGGGCGCGCCCGACACGGGGGGCTGCGGGGCCCCGGAGACCGGCGGCTGCGGCGCGGCCCACGGGTCGCCGGCCGGCGGCTGCGGCGGCACGGGCGGGAGCGGGGCCCACGGGTCGCCCGCGGGCTGCGGGGCGCCGGAGGTCGGCGGCTGCGGCGGGTAGCCGCCCTGCTCGGCGGAGAAGTGCGGCATCGGGGCCGGCGGGTACGGCTGCGGCTGCTGCTCCGGGTTCGGCTGGTTCGGATCCTGAGGCCCGTAAGGGGGCTGGGGGTGACTCACCGTACTCCTAGGCACCTGGCGACGACGGCAAACGCGGCTGACGCTACCGTGCGCGGACAACGGACCATCTTCGCGTCTCCGGCAGCGCCCCGCCGTCCCCTGTTCGGATTCCGTCCCCGGGGTCAAAGGGGCAGCAGCACGGCGGCGGTGCGGACCAGGGCGTCGTCGACGGTGAACCGGCCGGTGACCAACGCGGGCGGATCGGCCACCGGTGCGCCGTCGCACCGTGCCGGCGCGATGCGGGCGGTGAACGTGCCGGCGTCCGGATCGAGCTCCACCAGGGCGTCGTGGAAGTCCAGCCACGTCCCGACGACCGGGTGCCACACCTTGTAGACGGTCTCCTTGGCGCTGAACACCACCGCCGGCCAGGAGGTCCCCACCGGCAGCCGGGAGAACCGCTCCTCCTCCTCGGGCAGGCAGATCAGCCGGCGTACGCCCGCGTTGAGTTCCCGGTGTCCCTCGGCGTCGATGCCGACCGACCGGATCTCACCGGCGCGGGCCGCGACGGCCGCGCAGTAGCCCTGGGTGTGGGTGATGGCGCCGACCACGCCGGCCGGCCAGACCGGCGAACGGTCCGCTGCTGCCGGCACCGCGACCTGAGGCATGCCCAGCGCGGCCATCGCCCGGCGGGCGCAGACCCGCCCGGCGGTGAAGTCGCGGCGGCGGCTCTGCACCGCGCGCTCGGTCAGGCAGGCCCGCTCGGCCGGCAGCAGCACACCCGTCCAGTCCGCCATCCCGGCCACGGCCACCGCCACGGCCGGCGGCAGCAGGTCACGCATCGCCGCCCCCCGAGCCGGCGGCCCGGCCGACCGCGGCGCGGCGGTCGGCCGGGACGACCGTGGAGCCCTTCGTGGCAGGCCCGAACACCCGATCCACGGTCAGCGTCATGAGGGGCATGGTTGGTGAACGTACCGCAATGGTGTAACGCCGTAGCGTTCCGTGGCGCTGACAGGGCGTCGCCGACGGGCGACGGGCTCTGTTGTCGGCGCGGCACGCCGGTGGTGGCCGCCACGTGGAACCGGAGAGGGAGCGCGATGACCGGTGGTGCGGAATCCACGGCATCCCCCATGGACCAACACACGCCGGTGATGCCGGCCTGGACCTGCGGCACCTGCGGCGCAGACTGGCCGTGCGAGACCAAACGCGTGCGATTGCTGGAGGAGTACCGGGCCGACCGGGCGATGCTCAGCGTGTATCTGGGCTCCTGCCTGGCGGCTGCCACGCAGGACCTGTCGGCCGCGCGCGGGACGGTCCTCCAGGACCGGTTCATCGGCTGGCTGCCACGGGAACACCGGCGAATGTGACGGATGCGGGGACGGCTCGCCGTCCCCGCAACCCCGCTCCTGCCGCCACCGCTGCCCGCGTCGGCCGCAACGCCGAACCGGCAGGTCACCGGACGGGCAGATCCGTTCCGTCGACCGTGCTTCCGATCAGGTCGTGGCCCAGGTCGAAGCGGATGCCGTCCGGGTTGGTCAGCTCTGCTTCGGCGTACCACGACCGGTCGGCCTCCGGGTGCGGTCCCACGAGCCCCACCCGCCCGGCGCCGAAGGTGGTGACGACGGCGGCGGGCGCCCCGGTGTCGTAGGTGGCGAGCACGACGCCCGGCACCCCCGGGCGCAGCTCGATCGTCGGCCCGTCCTGGAAGAACATGTGCCGGGAACCGCCGCGCCACCGGACGGGGACCACCGTGTCGTCGACGCTGTCGACGCTCGCCCCGTCGGTGCTGATGTACCGGTTGACCTTCCCGTCGATCAGTCCGAAGCCGGGCCGGCCGGCGGCGAGGTACGCCCCCAGGCAGAAGCCGAGGTAGTGACCGCCGCCCTGGACGAAGTCACGGATCTCGTCGGCGTGGTCACGCAGCCTTCGCCAGGCCGGGTTGATGTTGCCGCCGCCAGGCTGGGCGTAGACGACCGCCTCCGTCAACGTGCTCCGCGAGAGCGGCCGCTCCTCGTCCGGACCGCAGTACTCGGTGCGGAACCCGCTCGGGGCGGCGCGCAGGAGGGCGGCCACGGCCTCGGCGCAGCCCGAACAGGCGGCCGGGCCCCGGTAGACGAGCGCCAGCGGCCGGTCGCGGTCCCCGGTGACCGCCGAGACGCCGGCCCACCCCAGGGCGGCCAGGGTGCCGATGGCGCCGGCACCGACCAGGAGGCGCCGCCGGTCGATCCGGCGCGTCCCGCCGGGCCGCAGGCCCGAACCGATCCATCTCATGTCGCCCGTCCGTCGTTCAACGGCGGTGCCGGGTGGTCGCCTGCCGAGGTGACAGCCGGTGCGCGTCCGGTCCTGAATACATCGACATGCCTGCCCGGCGCCGGGTGCCTCGGTTCCGCCGGACGACCAGTCGGCGAGCACCGCCGGAGAGCAGCGCCACCAGGCCCTCCAGCGGGCCACGGCCGGCCGTGGCCCACCACGCCGTCCCGAACAGCACCATGGCCAGGACCTGCGCGAGGTATCCGGTCACGGGCTCGAAGGAGTCGAGTTCGGAGTTGATGAACATGATGTGCGCGGTGTAGAGCGTCAGTGTCATGCTGCCGGCCGCGGCCAGGGGCACCAGCAGCACGGAGATCGCCCGCCTCGGTCCGGGCCGCGCGACGTGGAAGGCGAGCAGCATGACGGCGAGCAGAGCGATCGCGCTCCCGATCGTGCCGAGCAGGTCGAGCGGGGTGCCGGTGTGCGGCGCGGCGACCGTGAGCCACCACCACGTCGAGGTGGGCGTGCTGCCGTCCGCGCCGAACAGGAGGAGTTCCGTCGTATCGGCCACGGTCAGCCCGCTTCCCGGCTGCGTGAGCCAGATCTGCTGCAAGCCCTCGTACCGGTTCAGCAGGACCCACGACGCCACCGCCGCTCCGGCGGCGAGGAGGACCCCGGTGTAGAGCAACCCGAGGATCACCACCAACCGGTTCAGGGACAACCGCCCGACCACCAGCCCGGCGCAGAGGTACGCCAGCCACGTCGTCGCCGGGAACTCGCCCGTCAACGCCAACTCGGTGAGCAGCGCGCCGGGGGCGTCGAGGAGCTGCGCGAACGCCGGGTTGTCGTAGGTCGGTTCCGGCAGCTGCGGCAGCAGGAGCTGGCGGAGCACGGGAACGCCGGTGGCCACGGCCACCCCGGTGCACGCCACCAACCAGGTCGGCAGGAACACCAGCGGGATCGCCAGCAGGAACATCACCGCGTAGTAGGGCAGGATCACCGAGGCCAGGGACGCGTCGGTGTAGCCCAGCGCCAACCCGATCGCGCCGATGGCCAGGGCCCGGACGCCGAGCGCCGCCACCGGGCCCGCCCCGGCGGCCAGGGGAACCCGGCGTCGACCGGTCAGGAAGGCGATACCGACTCCGGCCAGCACCGCGAACAGGGCAGCCGCCCGCCCTCCGAAGAGCGTGAACGACCAGGTCGGCAGACCCGCGGCGTCAGCCTGGTACAACGAGTGCACGGCGATCATTCCGAACAGCGCGACGCCACGCGCGGCGTCCACGCCGAGCAACCGGGTCCGCCCGGCCGACGGGTCGGCCGTCGCAGGCGGAGTGTCGGCGGCTCTGTCCAGGGTGGTGCGACTGAGGTGGGCGGTCTGTGTCATGGCCGCATCACGGTGTCGACCAGGTCGCAGCCGAGATCCGTGCCGAGCCGGTCGGCGATCGGTAACCCGGCGTCGACGTACCAGTCGTCGGTGGCCTCGGGGTGGGGGCCGACGACCGCGACCCGGCCCGCGCCGAAGGCGGTGGTCAGCGCGGCGATGGTGCCGTTCGGGTAGGTCGCGAGGACGTCGGCTGTGGCCTCCGGGCGCAGCCAGAAGTACGGGCCGTCCTGGAAGAAGAGCGTCCGCCGCCGGCCGCGCCAGGAAACCTGGACGACGGTGTTCCCTTCCGAGCGGACCGTGGCGGCGGACGAAACGGTGTACTGGTCGGTGTCCCCGGGCAGGAGGCCGAAGCCGGGGGTGGCCCCCGCGAGGTAGCCGCCGAGGCAGATCCCGAGGTACCTGCCGCCGGAGTGGACGAACTGCCTGATCTCGTCGCGGTGGCGTTTCAGGTGGCGGTAGCCGCGTTTGAGGGTGCCGCCACCGGGCTGGGCGTAGAGCGTCGCCCCGGCCAGGGCCCGACGGGACAACGGCAGGTCCTCGTCCGGGCCGACGTACCGGACGTCGAAGCCCCAACGGCTGGACTTGAGCAGCGCCGCCACCGCCTCGGGGCATCCGGGCAGCGTCGCCGGCCCCCGGTAGACCAGCGCCACCGGCGGCTCCGGCAGCCCGGGGAGCGGCGAACGGACCGTCAAACCACGGCCGGCGAGGGCCCGCCCGCCTGCGGCGAGCAACCGACCCATGTTCCCCATCGCCATCACGACCTCGCCGGCAGCGGGTTGTCGAGGGTCAGCGCGGTGCAGCGGACCCCACCCCCGCCCTTCGCGAGTTCGGTCGTGTCGAGTTCGACGACCCGCAGGCCGCGCTCGCGCAGCGCGGTCGCCAGCCGTGGCGCTCCCCTGGTCATGGTCACGGTGGCGCCGTCACTGATCAGGTTGAGCGCGAAGCGCGCCGCCTCCTCGACGGCGACCTCGATCAGGTCCATGCCGAGGCCGCGCAGCCGGCGGCGGCTCGGCTCGTCGAGGGCGTCCGGGCAGTAGGCGAGCGTGCGTCCCGGCTCGACGACCCCGACCGCCAGGTCGAGGTCGTACCACCGGTGGCTCACCGTGCACAGCGGCACCACCTCGTAGCCGAGCTCCCGCGCGAGCACGGCGTGCATCCGCCGGTCGGTCCGCTGGCCGTGGCCGGCGAGCAGCAGATCGCCGCAGGCCAGGGCGTCGCCCTGCCCGCTGAACGGGTACGGCGCCTCCAGGACCTCGAAGTCGTGGTTGATCAGCCACTCCTGGAAGTACGGCAGCTCCGCCTTGCGCTCGGGCGGCGGTGCTCCCAGCACGGCCCGGCGACCCCGCACCAGCGCGGCGTTCGCGGTGAAGACCATGTCCGGGCACTCCGGCGCCGACGCCACGTACTCGATGCGGCGTCCCGCCGCCCGGTGCGCGGCGATGATGCGCTCGTGTTCGAGAATCGCCACCGCGCGGTCGGGCTGCACCTCGGTGTGCATGTACGGGTTGATCTCGTAGTCGACCCGGAAGTGGGCCGCGTCGGAGACCAGCAGTGCCTTGTTCATCGAGCGTTCTTCCTCTCGGGGAGCGGATGACGGACGGGGATCGCGGTCCACGGCGTGGTGCGAACCGCGGCGGTACGGCGGCATCAGGCCGCCCGTTGTCTGGTGCCGGCCCGGGCGAGCACCCCCTGGGCGGGGATCCCGCGCCATCGGGTCCCGGGAATCAGGTGTTCGCCCTTCATCAGCAGCGAGAGCGAGCCCAACATGACGTCGTCGCCGACGACGGCGTCGTAGAGCACGATGGCGCGGGTGCCGATCGTGGCGCCGGCACCGACCGTGACGACGGACATCTTCATCACCCGGTCCTCGAACAGGTGGGTCTGGAGCGACACCTCGGTGCCCACGGTCGCGTCGTCGCCGATCTCGACCAGGTCGAACTCGGTGAGGTACGTCGTGCCGATCCAGGTGCGTCTGCCGACGCGGACCCCGAACCAGCGCAGCATCGGCGGCAGGAACGGGGTGCCGACCAGGAGCCCGATGCCGGCGGGCACCGCCGCGGCCTCGTAGAGGCCGGTGACGAACTCGGTGCGGCGGACGAAGCCACTCCACAGCGGTTCCACCCGGGGCCGGTAGGTGCCGACGACGTTGCGTTTGGTCGCCGCGCAGAAGGCGATCACCGCGACGCTCGACGCCATCGCGACGAAGGGCGACACCAACGCCGGCACGAGCAGGTCCCGGCCGTTGGCGAGCGAGGACAACGCCAGAAGGTAGAGGTAGAAGCTGGCGCCGAGCACCGATGCGGGCAGGGTCGCGCGGAAGAACTCGACGAACAGCCGGCGGGCCACCACGACGCGCGGCGGACGGAACGTCACCGCCTCCGAGAAGGAACCGCTGCTCTGGCGTACCGGCAGGTGCATCGCCGGTGAGCCCAACCAGGACGTGCCCTCGGGGACACCGGCGTCGGGCGGCAGCGTGCCGACGCCGATCAGGGATCCGTCGCCCAGCACCGTGCCGGCCGGTACGAACGCGGCGTTGCCGACGAAGGCCCGGCTGCCGACCGTGGTGGGCAGGAACGCCATCCGGCCGTTGGCGAACGTCGCGGCGCCGAGGCTGGCCATGTCGGCGACGAAGCTCTCCGAGCCCAGGGTGAGCAGGTCCGGGTCGAGGTGCGCGGCGGTGGAGACCTCGGCGCCACGGCCGACCCGGGCACCGAGCAGCCGCAGCCACGGCCCGGTGTAGAGGGTCGCGTAGAGCGAGTTGGTGAACATGAGGCTGGACTCGAGCAGCTTGTCGGCGATCCACTTCCGTACGCCGAGCATCGAGTGGAGGCGGTGGTGGACGCCGACCGGTACCCGCGGCAGCACGAGACGCTTGCCGGCGGCGACCAGCGCGCAGACGGTGAGCACGTAGACGATTCCGGCCGGGATGGTCGCGACCAGGCCGGCAAGCAGGCCTCGGGTCAGCAGCACCCACCACACCAGCGCCACGCTGGGCAGGACCATCGCGATGGCCCCGAGCTCCAGCCCGATCAGGCCGACCAGCGCGGCGGCGCCGTGGTGCACACGCCAGCCACGCCGCAGGCGGCGGTAGCTGAGCAGGGACTCCACGGTGGGAGCGAGCCGGGGAATCGGCGCCGGCGGTGAGCCCGCCCACCGCGCCCCGGGCGGCACCGCCTCGCCGTGGGCGAGGACGGACTGCTCGCCGAGGCCGGCTCGCGCCCCGACCGAGGCGCCGGGTTCGAGGACCGCGTTCGCGCCGACGAAGGCGTCCGCCCCGATCGTGATCGGACCGACGACGACCCAGCCGTCCTCTGCCCGCCACGGCCGCAGCGAGACGCCGTACCCGACCGAGGCGTCCCGGCCGACGGAGATCAGGGTCGGCAGGCTGATCGCGCTGGTCGCGATCATGGTCCGGCAGCCGACCCGGGCACCGAGCAGCCGCAGGTAGGCCGCCATCAGCGGAGAGCCGCTGAGCACGGGCAGCGGCCCGACCGCCAGCAGCGTGTCCACCGCCCAGAGCCGCACGTAGGTGAGCCCCCACAGGCGGTACCGGCCGGGCCGGATGCCCGCAGCCAGCGGCCGGGCCAGCAGCACCGGCAGTACCCACCGCACGCCGAGATAGCTGAGCAGGATCGCGATCATCAGCTCCGCGAGGACGCGGGCCGACACGAGACCGTCGTTGCGGGTGTAGACGAAGGAGACGGGGAGCGTGACTGCCAGCAGCAGCAGGTAGATCACCGCCACCTGGCCGGACCCGGCGAGCGCGATTCGCCGGCTGCGGTGCCGCAGCGGGGCGGGGCGGGGCGGGGCGGCGGGCCCGCCGGTCCGATCGGCGGCGCCGAGATGAGCGGCCATGCCCCGTACGGTCGGGTGGGCGTACAGGTCCCGGACCGCCGGGCTCACGCCGACCTTGCGGGCGCGCAGCAGCGACACCACCCGCGCCGCGAGCAGCGAATGCCCTCCGAGGTCGGTGAAGAAGCCCGCCTCGACCGAGAGCGACTCGGCCTCGATGCCGAACGCCTCCGCCCATGCCGCGCGTACCTGCTCCTCCAACTCGCCCGCGGCGGCCACCAGCGGGCCGGCGGGGAGGGTGAGCCGGCGGTGCGGCGGGGGCAGCCGTTTCCGGTCGACCTTTCCGCTCGGCATGGTCGGCAGGGCGGCGACGACGTCCAGGAAGGAGGGCACCATGTAGCCGGGCAGCCGGGTCTGCATGGTCTGGCACAGCCGTACGGCCAACTCCTCCCCGCCGCCCTCGTCACCGTCGTGCGCGACGAGGTAGGCGGCCAGTTCGTGGGGGGCGTCCGGGTCGTCGGCGACCGGGACCAGCGCGGCTACGGCCTCGGCCACCTCCGGGTCCTCCAGCAGCACGCTCTCGATCTCACCGAGGTCAACCCGGTGACCACGGATCTTCACCTCGGAGTCCGCCCGGCCCAGGTACTCGATCTCGCCTTCCGGGGTGATCCGACCCAGGTCCCCGGTGCGGTACAGCCGACTGCCGGGGGGTGCCAGAGCGTGTTCGATGAACCGGTCGGCGGTCAGGTCCGGGCGCCCCACGTATCCGCGCGCCACCCCCGGACCGCCGATGCAGATCTCACCCACCTCGCCGTCGGCGACCGGCTGCCGCTGCTCGTCCAGCAGCGCCACGGAGTAGGTGGGCAGGGGCCGCCCGATGGTGACCGGGCGTCCGGGGAGCAGTTCTCCCCAGGTCGCGGTGACCGTGGCCTCGGTCGGCCCGTAGGTGTTGAGGATGCGCCGGCCGGGCCGGCTCCACCGCTCGACCAGTTGCCCCGGGCACGCCTCCCCGCCGACGAGCAGGTTGCGGATCCGGGGCAGGTCGCGCGGGACGGTGGCCAGCAGGGTGGGTACGCAGTAGAAGACGGTGACGCGTGCCTCGTCGAGGAAGTCCGCCAACTCCGCGCCGAGGCGGCGGGAGTCGTTCGGACCGGCCACCAGGGTGGCGCCGACCGACCAGGTCGGCCAGATCTCCTCGATCGCGAAGTCGAAGGCGATCGTCATGCCCTGGTAGACCCGGTCCGTCGGGCGCACGTCGTACACGCCGGGCACCACGTCGAGGAAGTTGCAGATGCTCGACTGCGCGACCTCGACGCCCTTGGGCCGACCGCTCGACCCGGAGGTGTAGATGACGTAGGCGCTGGGGTCCCGGCTCCCGTCGTCGCCGAGCGCCGGCCGGTCGTCCCGCGCCGCGGCCAGTTCGGCGGCGCACTCGTCGACGACGAGAGCAGGTCGGCCGCCAACCCGGTCGGCGAGGGCCGAGGACGTCACCGTCAGGTCGACGTCGGAGTCCTCGGCGATGTAGGCGACCCGGTCGGCCGGGGACTCGGGATCGATCGGCACGAAGGCGGCGCCGGCCTTTCCGATGCCCAGCAACGCCACGTACGTCTCGACGGATCGTCGCAGCAGGATGGCCACCCGCGAGCCGTCACCGACACCGAGCGCGCGCAGGTGGTGGGCCAACCGGTTGGCGCGTTCGTCCAGTTCGCGGTAAGTCAGCCGGGCACCCTCGCACTCGAGGGCGACGGCCGACGGATTCCGTTCGCACGCGGTTTCGAACACGTGGTGCAGACGCCGTGTGCGTGTGACGCCGCCTCCGTCCCCTGGCCCCGTCCCGGGGGCGACGGCCAGTGAACCGACCACGAAGCGCGCGGCCGCGTCCGGAGGATGCTCCGGCCGCAGGGGCGACGTGGGTGTGCCGGTGAGACCTGCCTGCTTCACGGAACCGCAAACCTCCTGCTTGATCACGAGTCAGCCCCGGCGCCGCGCGGCGGATACCCCCGCGGTCACCAGGCGGGTGGCAGGGGTTTCCGGCGGAAGCCGGGACGGGGGCACGAGCAAATGGACGGCGAGATGTGCCGTGAGGCCCACCGGGGGCGTCACGGAAGTGGCGAAGTGTCGTGACCGGGGTCGCCTGAACCGCTGGCTGTCGCTCTGGTCAGCCGGTGCTGGCTCCCGTGGACGAGCGGGACTCGTCGGTCGCGTACGGGTGGGGCGAGCCGTCGGCGCCCCGAGGGCTGAGGGTCGGGCGTTGCGGTCCTGACCAGACGGTGGTCGCGGCGACCGGGAGGCGCGTCAGGGAGCCTGCGGTGCCGAGGACTCCGCCGGGGCGTGCGGGGCGATGTCGCCGTCCGGTGACCTCGACGAGGACCGGGGCGGAGTTGGCGACGGGAAGTCCCTTGAGGACGGCAGGCGTCCCACCGTCGTGAATGTAAACGACCACTCGGATGAGACTAGGGAGGCAATAAGAGTTTTATGTCTGGTTATGCCTCGTTGCGTGACGGGGAGTTTCCAGAAGATGAATGTCCGGATGAACGGCCCGTCAAGCGACGCGGGTGACGAACGACGCATCTAGTCGGATAGGGGTAATCCGGTCGCAAACCTCCCGCTGAGCAGAGGTCGATGCGGCGCGGCGTCTCGCCCCGGCGATCTTGCACTTTCCGCCCAGGCAATGCGGGCATAAGCCGCAAACCGGGGGCAGAAAGTGCAAGATCGCGGGTGCGGGGTGCGGGGTGCGGGGTGCGGGGTGCGGGGTGCGGGGTGCGGGGTGCGGGGTGCGGGGGTGGGGAGGGGGAGGTGTGGTCAGTATGCGTGTGTCACGGTGATCGTGATGTTCGTGCAGGAGCTGGCCCGGCTGGTCAACGCGCTCTTCTCGGCACTGTCGACGCTCAGTCGCCACCGGGTCTTCACCGCCACCCACTCGCCGACGTACCGGCACTTCTCGTGGGTCGGCATCCAGGTCGCCGGGTCCTGGTCGCCCTTGGACTGGTTGACGTTGTCGGTCACCGCGACCAGCGAGCGGACGTCGCCGAGGTCGTTGGCGAACGCCTGCCGCCGTGAGGTGGTCCAGTTCCGGGCGCCCGAGTCCCACGCCTCGGCCAGCGGGACCATGTGGTCGATGTCCAGGTCGGACGGGTTCGTCCAGTAGGTCGCGTCGTAGTAGGAGCGCCAGCGTCCATCGGTCAACTGGCAGCCGGAGCCCACCGTGGGGCGGGTGGTGGCCTCGGCGATCAGCACCTCGTACCGGGTGTTGCAGCCGTCGGAGTCGGCGTCGGTCCAGTGCGGGAACAGGCTCCGGGAGTATCCGGTGCGGACCTCGGTGGCCACCGGCAGGTCGGCGACGAGGGTGCGCAGCGGCACCGAGACGGTTGCCGCGTGGGCGGGGGCGGACAGGCCGAGGGTGGCGGCGGTGACGGTGGCCAGCAGGCCGCCGGTCCAGCGGAGGGTACGGGTCATCGCGAACTCCGTCCGATCGATCGGGGGTTGGCCGACAGTGCAGCCGGCGCGGGTGCCGACGGGCCGGACCCCGGATGACTGGAAAACCAAATCTATCGATACGTTACGGGAAGCCGGCTGTCGGTGGGAATTCCGCCGGGCGCAAATGTGGCGGACGCCGGGCCCGGGCGGCGCCCACCGATCCGTACGGTTTGTGCAAGATGACGGACCGTCAGATGTCGGATGTAAACCATCCGTTTGGTGTCGCATAGGTCGGAAATCTGACCGAAGTCGACCCGTTGTGTCCGTGGTACGGGGTGGTTAAGCTCTTGGTGCGCGCCCCAATCGCCCGCTTCCCCCGTGGCAGGCGATCGGGGCGCGCATCTACGTCGACGGGCCCGCACGCCACCGCGTGCGGGCCCGTTCTCCGTGCACCCGCCGTGCAGGGCGCGCGGCGGGTGCCGGGTCGTCCGTCAGATCCAGCGGCCGTCCAGCCACATCCGCGCCGACCACTCCGCGTACGGCAGCACCTTCCCGACGAAGACCGGATAGAAGTACGCGAAGCAGAGCGCGACCAGCAGGACGTACGCCCCGGCGATCACGCCGCCGACCAGCCGGCGGTCCCGTGCCTCGTCCAACTCCCCGCGCGTGACGGCAGGGCCGGCACCCCCCGACGGCCCGGCGACGGCACCCGGTGGACCGGTCGGCGTGACGATCGCGCCCAGCACGTAGACCACCGCCAGGACCAGGAACGGCAGGGCCGGCGCGGTGTAGAAGGAGAACATCGTCCGGCCGTCGAGCGCGAACCAGAACCAGGGCAGCAGGCCGGCCGCCACGACGAGCAGGATCGCCCCCGCCCGCCAGTCCCGCCGGGCCAGGCCCAGCCAGACCAGCGCCACCAGGGCGGGCAGGAACGACCACCAGAGCAGGGGAGTGCCGAGCAGCAGGACCTCAGAGGCGCAGCTGGGCGCCCCGCAGGGCCCGTTGCCGGACCAGTAGAAGGCGACCGGCCGGCCGAGCAGCAGCCACTGCCACGGCCAGGACTGGTACTTGTGCGGGTCGTCGAGGCCGGTGTGGAAGCCGTACGCCGCCTTGTGGTACTCGATCAGGTTGTTCAGCGCGCCGAACACCGGGGTGTCGCTCAGCGGCGCGTTCGGGTACCGCTCGGCGAGCCGGTAGTAGCCGTCGTCGCCGAGCAGCCAGCCGGACCAGGTGCCGACGTAGGTGACCACCATCAGCACCCCGGCCAGCACCAGCCACGGCACCTCGTCGAGGAGGGTGTCCCGCCACGGCCGGCGTACGCCGGCGGAGCGGCGGACCCCGACCTCCCAGAGGATCACCAGCAGCGCGAAGACGGGCAGGAAGTAGAGCGCGCTCCACTTGACCGCGCAGGCGCAGCCGAACAGGACCCCGGCGGCGAGCCGCCACCACGGCCAGTTCCGCCAGCCGCCCGCCGGCCGCCCGGCCCGCCCCGGCCGGCCCGGATCCAGGCCGGCCTCCAGCGCCCGGGCCCACCGGCGCCGCCGGGCGTCCCGGTCGAGCACCAGGGCGCCGAACGTGGCCAGCACGAAGAAGAGCAGGAAGATGTCGAGCAGCGCGGTGCGGGACAGCACCAGGTGGAAACCGTCCAGCGCGAGCAGCAGGCCGGCGGCGCAGCCGAGCACGGTCGAGTGGAACATCCGCCGGCCGATGCGGATCAGCAGCAGCACCGACAGGGTGCCGATGACCGCCGCCGAGAACCGCCAGCCGAACTCCGGGGCGGTCGTCGTCAGGTGCCCCGGCACGGAGATGCCGTGCTCGGCGTCGGAGTAGCCGAAGGCCCACTCGCCGAGCCCGATGAGCCACTTGCCCAGCGGCGGGTGGACCACGTACGACGGGCCGTTGTCCTTGAAGTTCCACTCGACGCCCTTGTCGACCAGCGCCCAGGCGTCGCGGGCGTAGTAGGTCTCGTCGAAGATCTTGCCCGGCGGATGGCTCAGGTTGGCGAAGCGCAGGATCGCCGCGATCGCGACGATCACGCCCGTGGCCAGCCAGGAACGCCCGTCCAGCCGGGCCTCGACGGTGGCCAGCCGCCGCCGGAGGACGCCGGGGAGCCCGCCGCCGGAAGCCGGGGACGCTTCCTCCGGCGTCTTCCCGTCCGTGGGATCCGGTCCCGCCTGGTTCGCGCTCTGTGCTGTCGACGCACTCGTCACTCGGCGATCGTAGGCTGCGAAGGTGCCCGGTGGCGCCCGTCGTCCCCGATAACCGGTACCACCGTCGATGAAGGAGCTGCATCTCGTGGGTGATATGTCCGACACCGGGCGCCTGGTCCTGCTCGGCGCCCCGCTCGGCAACCCCGCCGACGCCTCCGCCCGGTTCCGCGAGGCGCTCGCCGCCGCGGACGTGGTGGCCGCCGAGGACACCCGCCGGCTCACCCGGCTGGCCCGGGACCTCGACGTCACCGTCGGCGGCCGGATCGTCTCCTACTTCGAGGGCAACGAGGAGCGGCGCACGCCCGAGCTGGTCGAGGTGCTGGCCAGCGGCTACGTGGTCGCCCTGGTCACCGACGGCGGCATGCCGAGCGTCTCCGACCCGGGCTACCGGCTGGTCCGGGCAGCCCTGGACGCGGGCGTGCCGGTCACCGCCGCGCCCGGCCCGAGCGCGGTCACCACCGCCCTGGCGCTGTCCGGCCTGCCCTGCGACCGGTTCTGCTTCGAGGGCTTCCTGCCGCGTACCCCCGGCGCCCGCCGGTCCCGCCTGCGGGCGCTGGCCGCCGAGGAGCGGACGCTCGTCTTCTTCGAGGCGCCGCACCGGATCGCCGCCGCACTCGCCGACCTGGCCGCCGCGTTCGGCGCGGACCGGCCCGCCGCGCTCTGCCGCGAGCTGACCAAGACGTACGAGGAGATCGTCCGCCGTCCGCTCGGCGAACTGGCCGACTGGGCGGCCGAGGGGGATCCGCGCGGCGAGATCACCCTCGTGGTGGCCGGCGCGCCCGAGTCGGCCCCCGAACGGCCCGACGACGACACGCTGCGGGCCGCCGTCGCCGCCCGGGAGGCCGCCGGCCTGTCCCGCCGGGACGCCATCACCGAGGTCGCCACGGGGTACGGCCTGCGCCGTCGCGACGTCTACGCCGTCGTGCACGCCTGAGCCGCCGGGGGCCACCAGGCGGCCGCCACCAGGCTCAACGACAGGCCAGGCCGCACATCGGCGACAAATCGGACAGGTTGCAGACCTGTTTCGGTCGGGCCTCTCCCCGCGGACCCTATTGGTTCGCGGTCGCCGCGAGCGGGTCACTAGGCTTGCTGGTCATGAGTCACGTTCTCGCGGCGGTCGCCTGGCCGTACGCCAACGGCCCGCGCCACATCGGCCACGTCTCCGGTTTCGGCGTTCCCTCCGACGTCTTCAGCCGGTACATGCGGATGGCCGGCCACGACGTGCTCATGGTGTCGGGCACCGACGAGCACGGCACCCCCATCCAGGTGCAGGCGGACGCCGACGGGGTCACCCCGCGCGAGCTGGCCGACCGCTACAACCGGGTGATCGTGGAGGACCTGCACGGCCTCGGGCTCTCCTACGACCTGTTCACCCGCACCACCACCCGCAACCACTACGCGGTGGTGCAGGAGCTGTTCGAGGGGATGTACCGCAACGGCTACATCGTCCCGAAGACCACCATGGGGGCGATCTCCCCGTCCACCGGCCGGACACTGCCCGACCGCTACATCGAGGGCACCTGCCCGATCTGCGGCTACGACAGCGCCCGCGGCGACCAGTGCGACAACTGCGGCAACCAGCTCGACCCGATCGACCTGATCGACCCGAAGTCGCGGATCAACGGGGAGACCCCGAAGTTCGTCGAGACCGAGCACTTCTTCCTCGACCTGCCCGCCCTGGCCGACGTGCTGCGGCAGTGGCTCGACACCCGCGAGGGCTGGCGGCCCAACGTGCTGCGCTTCTCGAGGAACCTGCTCGACGACCTCCAGCCCCGGGCCATCACCCGTGACCTGGAGTGGGGCGTGCCGATCCCGCTCGACGGCTGGCGGGAGCGCCCCGACAAGCGCATCTACGTCTGGTTCGACGCCGTGATCGGCTACCTGTCCGCCTCGATCGAGTGGGCCCGCCGCTCCGGCGACCCCGAGGCCTGGCGCAGGTGGTGGTCCGCCGACGCGGAAGGCAAGGACGCGTGCGGCTACTACTTCATGGGCAAGGACAACATCGTCTTCCACTCGGTGATCTGGCCGGCACTGCTCTCCGGCTACTCGGGCGAGGGCAGCCGGGACGGCGAGCCGGGCCGGCTGGGCCGGCTCAACCTGCCCACCGAGGTGGTCTCCAGCGAATACCTCACCATGGAGGGGAAGAAGTTCTCCTCCTCCCGCCGGGTCGTCATCTACGTCCGGGACTTCCTGGAGCGCTACGACGCCGACGCGCTGCGCTACTTCATCGCCGCCGCCGGGCCGGAGAGCAACGACACCGACTTCACCTGGGCCGAGTTCCTCCGCCGCAACAACGACGAGCTGGTCGCCGGCTGGGGCAACCTGGTCAACCGGTCCGTCTCCATGGCGGCCAAGAACTTCGGCGCCGTCCCGCCGGTCGACCCGGCCGGCCTCACCGAGGCCGACGAGGCGCTGCTCGCAGTCGCCCGGGCCGGCTTCGCCACGGTCGGCGACCTGATCGCCCGGCACCGGCAGAAGCAGGCCATCGGCGAGGCGATGAAGGTGGTCGCGGAAGCCAACCGGTACCTCTCCGAACAGGCGCCGTGGAAGCTCAAGGGCGACGACGAAAAGCCGCGGATGGGCACCATCCTGCACGTCGTCCTCCAGGTGGTCAGCGACGCCAACACGCTGCTCACCCCGTTCCTGCCGCACTCCGCGCAGAAGGTGCACGAGCTGCTCGGCGGCACCGGCGTGCACGCCCCGATGCCGGTCATCGAGGAGGTCGAGGACCTCGACGGCGGCCCCGCGTACCCGGTGCTGACCGGTGACTACACCATCGGCGCGCGCTGGGAGTCCGTGCCGCTGGAGGCCGGCCGGCCACTGGCCGCACCGAAGCCGGTCTTCCGCAAGCTCGACCCGTCGATCGTCGACGAGGAGCTGGCCCGCCTGGCCGACTGACGGCCGGCACGCGACGACGGGCGCGACCCTCCCGGGGGTCGCGCCCGTCGGCGTACGCGCTCAGGCCCGGGCCATCGCGGGCGCGCCGATGAAGTCCATGATCGCGCGATTCACCTCGGCCGGGTGCGTCCACGGGATGCCGTGCGGCGCCCCCTTCAGGGTCACCAGCTTGCCGTCGGGCAGCATCGACGCCAGTCGCTGGCCGGTCACCGGGTATGGCAGCACGGCGTCCTTGTCGCCCTGGACGATCAATATCGGGACGTCGATGTTCGGCAGGTCGCCCCGGAAGTCGGTCTGCCAGGCATCCACGCAGTCGTGCGTACCCTTCGCCGAGGCCCGCGCGCCGATCTCCCAGTGCCCCCGGAACGCCTCCTCGCTGACCACCCTGCCCTTGTTCTCCTGATAGTTGAAGAACGCCTCGCAGAAGGTGGTGAGGTAGGCGAACCGGTCGTCGACGATCGCCTGCTGGAAACCGTCGAAGAGGCTCTTCTCGACCCCCTCCGGGTCCTCGGAGGTCTTCAGCAGGAACGGCGCGAGCGGGGCCAGCAGCACCGCGCGGTCGACCCGCTGCGAGCCGTACACGCCCAGGTAGCGGGTCACCTCGCCGGTGCCCATCGAGTGGCCGACCAGGATCGCGTCGCGCAGGTCCAGCTCGCCCATCAACACGTCGAGGTCGGCGGCGAACGTGTCGTAGTCGTAGCCGAAGCTCGGCTGCGCCGAATTGCCGAAACCCCGCCGGTCGTACGTGATCACGCGGTAGCCCGCGGCGAGCAGGGGGCCGCTCATCTTCTCCCAGGTCGCCCCGTTGAACGGGAAGCCGTGGATCAGCACGACCGGCTGCCCCTGGCCGTGATCCTCGTAGTACAGGTCGATGGGGGCGGAATTCTCCGTCCCCACGGTGATGAAAGGCATACGCGTCTCCTGGTCACGTGACGGTCGGACGCCCGCGGGTTCCCGCCCCACCCGCCGTTATGCCGCCGCAGGCAGGCGCCGCGCCCCGATCAGAGCGCGTACGGCAGATCCACCACCCGGTCGTCGGTGACCTCGGCCACGGGCGCCCACGCCTCGTAGACGCCCCGCTCCTGGCACTGTGCCCCGGTCTCCGCCACCGCGTCCGGACCGGGCCGACGCAGGCGCAGCCGCAGCCACCCGGACTCCTCCCGCAACACCAGGCACGGCACGCCCCGCCAGTCGGCCAGCCGCAGCCGGCGGGCCGCCGACTCCACCGGGTACCGGGCGGCCCGGGTCATCGCCAGCACCCGGAACCCGCCGGGCAGGTCGGCCACCGCCTCGTACTCGCCGCCGGCGTAGCCGCCGACCAGCCGGGTGGAGTGGGGCGCCTCGCCGGTCGGCACGTACTCCTGGTCGGGGGAGAGGCCCGGCACCGCCGCCAACAGGTGCCGCCACTGCGGGCCGGCCATCCGCAGCCAGCCGCGCTGCTCGACCTGATAGCTGTAGAGCACCACCTCCACGCCGTCGGAAGGGTAGGCGAGCAGGGTGGCGTTCGCCGGCATCGGCAGGTCCGCGAAGTCGGCCGTGACGAACTCCGGGACGAGTTGGCCACCGCTGGGCACGAAACCCGTACCGAGCACCGCCCCACCCAGCCGGTCCCGGGGCGCCAGCGCGGTCAGCCCCCGGTGTGCCTCACCGACCGGCACGTCGTAGTCGGCCGGGTCGGCCGCCCGCCAGCGCAGCGCGTACGTCACGTCCGCGCCGTCGTGACCGTCCGTGCCGTCGGTGCGCAGCACCGTCATCGCCGCCGGCGTACGCAGGTGCGCCACGTCGTGCTCCCGGTAGCAGAAGCCGTGCGGCAGCCACCCGCGCACGAATCCGGCGAGCTGCCGGGCGGAGAGCACCTTCACCATCCGGGTGCCCCGCCGGAGCACCGCCGAGGCGCGCACCGCCGCCAGCGTCGGGTCACCGGCCGCCGCCGGCTGCTGGCTGAGCTGCTGCACGTACGACCAGCCCCGCTCCCGGTGCAGCGGCACCAGCAGCGGGGACTCCGCCTCCTCGCCCGGATCCACCGCCGGTCGTACGACCGTGACCTCGGTGGCGTGCACGAACCTGCGCCACGGCAGCGTGCCGCCGGGCCGGGGCGCCCACTCGAAGCCGGGCGCCGCCTCGGCGCTGAACAGTTCGTACGCCGCGCCCCGGGCGATCTCCTCCGCCGGGTACACCACACCCCCGTACGTCACACACGGGTCGTTTCCGCTGCGCTGAGGGGTGGTGGTCACGGCGTCGACGCTAGGCGCGTCAGGTGCCGCCCCGGTGAACAGCCGGTGGCGTCCCCGGAACACGGGCCGCCGGCGGTGTGTGATGCTGGCCGCGATGAGCGAGCCCACCGAAACCCGCAAGCAGCGCGCCGCCCGCCGGGCCGGGGAGTTCCCGCCCGTGCCCGAGCCGCTGCCCCGTCCCGTGCTGGACAGCCACACCCACCTCGACATCACCGTCAGCGAGGCCGGCGTACCCCCGCGGGCCCCGCAGTCGCCCGCGGGCGACGGCACCGCCGACGACCCGGTCGCCGCAGCCGTCGCCGTCGCCGCCTCGGTGGGCGTGGACCGGCTGGTGCAGGTCGGCGTGGACGTCGCCTCCTCCCGCTGGAGCGCCGACGTCGCCGACACCCACCCGGCCGTGCTGGCGACCGTGGCGCTGCACCCGAACGAGGCCCCCCGCCTGCCCGACCTGGACGAGGCACTGCGCGAGATCGAGGCGCTCGCCGCCCGGGACCGGGTACGCGGGATCGGCGAGACGGGGATGGACTTCTTCCGCACCGGCGAGGAGGGGCGCGCCGTCCAGGAGGAGAGCTTCCGGGCGCACATCGCCATCGCCAAGCGGTACGGCAAGGCGCTGGTCATCCACGACCGGGACGCGCACGCCGACGTGCTGCGGATCCTCGACGACGAGGGCGCGCCGGACACCGTGGTGCTGCACTGCTTCTCCGGCGACGCCGACTTCGCCCGCGAGTGCGTCCGCCGGGGCTACCTGCTCAGCTTCGCCGGCACGGTCACCTTCGGCAGCGCCACCGCCCTGCGGGAGGCCGCCGCGATGACCCCGGTCGAGCAGATCCTGGTGGAGACCGACGCGCCCTACCTGACCCCGATGCCGCACCGGGGCCGGCCGAACGCCTCGTACCTGATCCCGCTGACCGTACGGTCGCTGGCCGAGACGACCGGCACGGACCTGGACCGGCTCTGCGCCGCCATCTCCACCACCGGCGACCGCGTCTTCGGCCCGTGGTGTGAGGAAGGGCCCTTCCTCACCCCTATGGAGGGCCGCATAGGCTACGGGGCGTGACCGGTCTCCTCGGCCCGGCGGAGATCCGGGAACTGGCCGCCCGGCTGGGCGTCACCCCCACCAAGAGGCTCGGCCAGAACTTCGTGCACGACCCGAACACCGTCCGGCGCATCGTCACCGCCGCCGGGCTGGCCCCGGACGACGTGGCGCTGGAGGTCGGCCCCGGCCTCGGCTCCCTCACCCTCGCCCTGCTGCCGGCCGCCGCGCACGTGCACGCCGTGGAACTCGACCCGACGCTGGCGGGCGCGCTGCCGGACACCGCCGCCCGGCACGCCGGGCCCGACGCCGCGCGGCTGACCGTCCACCACGCCGACGCGCTGCGGGTGCGTGCCGCCGAGCTGGCCGATCCGGCGCCGACCGCGCTGGTGGCGAACCTGCCCTACAACGTTGCCGTGCCGGTGGTGCTGCACCTGCTCGCCGAGCTGCCCAGCCTGCGACACGGGCTGGTGATGGTGCAGAAGGAGGTCGCGGACCGGCTCGTCGCCGGCCCCGGCTCCAAGGTGTACGGCGTCCCCTCGGTCAAGCTCGCCTGGTACGCCTCGGCCCGCGCCGCCGGGAAGGTCCCGCCGAACGTCTTCTGGCCGGTGCCGAACGTCGACTCGGGACTGGTCGCCTTCGCCCGCCGCGAGCCGCCCCGCGCCGACGTACCCCGGCAGCGGGTCTTCGCCGTGGTGGACGCGGCGTTCGCGCAGCGCCGCAAGACCCTGCGCGCGGCCCTGGCCGGCTGGGCCGGCGGCGCCGACCGGGCGGCTGCCGCCCTCACCGCCGCCGGTGTCGATCCCGGCGCGCGCGGTGAGTCACTCACCGTCGAGCAGTTCGCCGCCATCGCCGCGTCGGCCCCGGCCGCCCCACCCGCCGCGCAGTAGGCTGACGCCGTGCCCACGGGGGGCCATCCGCACGTGTACGCGTACGACCTGGTCGACGGCCGGTACGAGCCGTCCGTCGACTCCGCCGAGGAGCTGATCGTGACCAAGCCGTTCGACATCCGCCTGCGCGTGCCGGACACCGCCTCGTGACCGAGGCCTGGGGACCGGACGACGAGGACGGGCGGCGGCGCGGAGCCAGCGGACCGGTGCGGGTCCGGGTGCCCGCCAAGGTCAACCTGCACCTCGGGGTGGGGCCGTTGCGCGGCGACGGCTACCACGAGCTGAACACCGTCTACCACGCCATCTCCATCTACGACGAGCTGACCGCCCGCCGGGGCGACACGCTCACCCTCACGATGGAGGGCGAGGGCACCGGCGAGCTGGCCCTGGACGACACCAACCTGGTCATCCGGGCGGCCCACGCCCTCGCCGGCCACGCCGGTGTGCCGCCGTACGCCCGGCTGCATCTGCGCAAGCAGATCCCGCTGGCCGGTGGGCTGGCCGGTGGCAGCGCCGACGCCGCCGCCGCGCTGGTCGCCTGCGACGCGCTCTGGGGCACCGGGCTGTCCCGCGACGAGCTGGCCCGGATCGCCGCCGACCTCGGTTCCGACGTGCCGTTCCTGATCCACGGCGGCACCGCCCTGGGCACCGGCCGGGGCGAGACGGTCAGTCCCGTGCTGGCCCGGCCCACCACCTGGCACTGGGTGGTGGCTGTCGCCGACGGCGGCCTCTCCACCCCGGCCGCCTACCGGGAACTGGACCGGCTCCGCGAGGCCGGCGCCGCCGGCGAGCCGCTGGGCAGCACCGACGCGCTCTTCGCCGCGCTGCGCCAGCGGGACCCGCGGGTGCTCGCCGCGGCCCTCGGCAACGATCTCCAGGACGCCGCCCTGTCCATGCGCCCGTCGCTGGCGGAGACGCTGAAGGCCGGCGAGGCGGCCGGCGCGCTGGCCGGCATCGTCTCCGGTTCGGGGCCGACCTGCGTCTTCCTCGCGACGGACGCCGCCGACGCCGAACGGATCGCCACCGAACTGGCGTCCGCCGACGTCTGCCGCACCGCCCGCACCGCCCACGGCCCGGTCCCCGGCGCCCGCACCCCCTAACCCCTCCCGCCCCCGCCCCCCCGCCCCCCCGCCCCCCGCGCCCGCCTCGTCGATCTTGCAGTTATGGCCCAGGGTGTGGGCGGAATGTGGCGATTGTCGGGGCGACAAGTGCAAGATCGCGGGGGAGTGCGCGGGAACCCCGCGTGGGGCGGGCGGTGGGGTGGGCCGCGTAGGGTGGAGGCTCAGGCGTCCTCGTGCCGGTCGGCACCGGGACGCCTTGATCATGGGAGGTGAGGTCGTGGCCAACATCGTCAACCTGGACCGGGTTTCCAAGGGCTACGGCGCCGCCGGGCCGCTGCTCACCGACGTCTCGCTCGGCCTGGACGACGCCGACCGGATCGGCGTGGTCGGCCTCAACGGCGCCGGCAAGTCCACCCTGCTGCGGCTGCTCACCCGGATCGAGGAACCGGACGACGGGCGGGTCACCCACCGCCGCGACCTGCGGGTCTCCTGGCTGCCGCAGACCCTCCAACTCGCCCCCGACGCCACCGTCCGCGACGTGGTGCTCGGCACCGCCTGGCTCGGCGAGAGCATGGGCGCCGAGCACGAGTGGGCCGGCGACGCCGGCGTCCGGGCCATCCTCGACGGCCTCGGCATGCCCCACCTCGGCCTCGACCAGCCGGTCGGCCCGATGTCCGGCGGCGAGCGGCGGCGGGTCGCACTGGCCGCGCTGCTGGTCCGCGAGTCCGACCTGCTCATCCTCGACGAGCCCACCAACCACCTCGACGTCGGCGGCGTCGACTGGCTGGCGAAGCACCTCGTCGGCCGCAAGGGCGCGCTGGTCGTGGTCACCCACGACCGGTGGTTCCTCGACGCCGTCTGCACCAACACCTGGGAGGTCGCCGACCAGACCGTCCGGGCGTACGAGGGCGGCTTCGCCGCCTGGACCCTCGCCCGGGCCGAACGCGACCGGGTCGCCGCCGCCACCGAGGCCCGCCGGCAGAACCTCCTCCGCAAGGAGATCGCCTGGCTGCGGCGCGGACCGCCCGCCCGCACCTCCAAGCCGCGCTTCCGCATCGACGCCGCCAACGCCCTCATCGCCGACGTCCCCCCGGCGCGCGACACCATGTCGCTGCAACGCCTCGCCACCGCCCGGCTCGGCAAGCAGGTGTACGACCT
Organism: Micromonospora sp. NPDC048170; assembly: GCF_040652795.1. Classification (NCBI taxonomy): domain Bacteria; kingdom Bacillati; phylum Actinomycetota; class Actinomycetes; order Micromonosporales; family Micromonosporaceae; genus Micromonospora; species Micromonospora sp. NPDC048170. Next base: position 586,520 of record NZ_JBEZMR010000001.1, on the reverse strand, counting down.
GGAGCAGGTCACCCTGCACGCCGGCCCGAAGGAGATCCTTCGCGACGTCACCTGGCAGGTCGGCCCCGGCGACCGGATCGCCGTCCTCGGCCGCAACGGCGCCGGCAAGACGACCCTGCTGCGGATGCTGGCCGGCATCACCCGACCCGACGGCGGGCGCCTCGCCACCGGCTCGACCGTCCGGCCGGCCTTCCTCTCCCAGGAACTGGCCGAGCTCCCCGGCCACCTGCGGGTGCTCGAAGCGGTCGAGGAGGTCGCCCGGCGGGTGCAGCTCGGCGACCGGGAGGTCTCCGCCGCCCAACTCGCCGAGATCTTCGGCTTCGACGACCGGCGGCTCTGGACGCCGGTCAGCGACCTCTCCGGCGGAGAGCGTCGCCGGTTGCAGATGCTCCGGCTGCTCGCCAGCGAACCGAACGTGCTCCTGTTCGACGAGCCCACCAACGACCTCGACACCGACACCCTCGCCGCGCTGGAGGACCTGCTCGACTCCTGGCCCGGCACCGTCATCGTGGCCAGCCACGACCGGTACCTCATCGAGCGGGTCACCGAGGTCGCGTACGGGATGTTCGGCGACGGCCGGCTGGTGCACCTGCCCGGCGGCGTCGACGAGTACCTCGCCCGGGCCGCCGGCCGACCCGGGCCGGCGACGCCGGAGGCGGCCCCCGGGGCAGGCGCCGGCACGTCCGCCGCGACCGGAATGTCCGCCGCCGAGGCGCGGCAGGCCCGCAAGGAACTGGCCCGGCTGGAACGGCAGGTCGCCAAGCTGGAGCAGAAGGAGACGGCGCTGCTCGACCAGCTCGCCACGCACGCCACCGACTACGCCAAGGTCGCCGAACTCGACGCGCAGCTCAAGGAGTTGCGCGCCGAGCGGGAGCGTACCGAGGAGTCCTGGCTGGCCCTGGCGGACGAGATTCCGGCGATCTGAGCCACCACGCGGGTCGCGGCGCCGCACCGGGAGACACCCGTGTGCGGCGTCACACCTCGGCGTGCGGGACAATCGTCCGCGACCCCTCACCCGAACGGCGTTGGAGACTCAGACATGGCCCACACCCCCGTCAACCACCCCGCGCGGCCGGTCTACCGGGCGATCGGCGGGCTGACCGGTCTGTACCTGGTGGCCTTCGGTGTGCTCGGCATCATCACGAGCGTCGGCGACGAGGTCCTGGCCCAGGATGAAACCCTGATCCTCGGCCAGGGCACGAACCTCGGCTTCTCGCTGCTCAGCGTCCTGCTGGGGGCCGGGGTGCTGGCCGGCACCGCGATCGGTCGCAACATCGACGTCATGGTCAACCAGTGGCTGGCGTACGCCATCATGGTGATCAGCCTCGCCGGTCTCGCCTTCCTCCAGACCGAGGCCAACATCTTCAACTTCAACATCTTCACGATCGTGGTGCTGATGGTGGTCAGCCTGATCCTGCTGATGGTCGGCATGTACGGCAAGGTCGGCACGGACGAGGAGCAGGAGGCCTGGCAGAAGGCCCGGCTCGTGCTCTGATCCTTCGCTGGTTGCTCTCCGGGTTGTCGCCGGAGCCCGACCCGCTCCGGGCGGTCAGGCTGATCCCTGCGCGGGTCGGGCTCCGGCGACAACCGCCGTGGTCCCGCTCCGTCCGGCCGTTGCTGCCCGGCGGGTGGGATCTTCTGCGTGTACGGCACCGCGCGGGCGTCGCTGTTGTGGGCGGTTTGCCGGACATCTGGCTTCTGGCCGGGTGACAATCGGATGATTGTCGTACTCGGGCGGAGGGATCATGCCGCACTTTCCCGTGAACCATCCGGCGCGGCCGGTCTACCGGGTCCTCGCCGGACTGGTGGGCCTCTACATCCTGGTCTTCGGGGTCTGGGGCGTCGCCCTGACCTGGGGCGACCCGCTCTTCGACCGAGGCAGCAACTGGGCCCTCGGGCTCCGCACCAACCTGGCCTTCTCGCTGGCCTCCGTCGTCTTCGGGGCCGTGCTCATCGTCGGGGCGTCACGGCGCGGCAACCTCGGCCACAACATGAACCTGACCGCCGGCGTCGTCTTCCTGGTCACCAGCATCCTCATGATGTCCGTGCTCCAGACCGACGCCAACTTCCTCAACTTCTCGATGTCCACGGTCGTCGTGTCGATGCTCTTCGGCCTGCTCCTGCTCGGCACCGGCCTGTACGACAAGGTCGGCACCCACGAGCACGCCGAGGAGGAACGGCGGCGCCGGCACCACCCGGTCTCCGAGGCACACAGCCGCTGACGACCGGGGTCAGCGCCCCCGCACCGTGATCAGGCCCGGCTTCGCCTCCAGGTGCGACAGCCCACTCCAGGCCAGGTTGACCAGGTGCGCCGCCACCGTCTCCTTGCGCGGCTTGCGCACCTCCAGCCACCAGCGGCCGGTCAGCGCCACCATCCCCACCAGCGCCTGCGAATAGAGCTCGGCCAGCTTCGGGTCGTAGCCCCGGCTCTTGAACTCCGCACCCAGGATGTGCTCCACCTGGTGCGCCACGTCGTTCATCACGCTGCTGAAGTTGCCCGCCGCCGACAACACCGGCGAGTCCCGCACCAGCACCCGGAAGCCGCTGGTCTCCTCCTCGATGTACGTCAGCAGGGCCAGCGCCGCCTGTTCCAGCAACTCGCGCGGATGGCCGGCGGTCAGGGCCGTGGTGATCCGGTCCAGCAGGGCGCGGACCTCCCGGTCCACCACCACCGCATAGAGCCCCTCCTTGCCGCCGAAGTGCTCGTAGACCACCGGCTTGGAGACCTTCGCGCGGGCCGCCACCTCCTCTATGGAGGTGGCGTCGAAGCCGCGCTCGGCGAAGATCTGCCGGGCGATCGAGATCAGCTGCTCCCGGCGCTGGGCCGCCGACATGCGTACCCGTGAGGAGGGCTTGGGGGCCGCGGCGGGAACCGCCCGCCGCCGGCCGGTCGTGCCGTCGCTGCCAGGGACATCCGCCATGTTCTCGTCACTCCGCCGGCGCTCGGTGACGCCCTGTCGTCCGATGGTGCCGCCGCCGTGCTGGGTCACGTCGCCCCCTCGCGGTCGTCGGTCGGGTGGCGTTGCCGCCCCCGGCGACCGTATCCGCGGCGGGCCCCGCCTCCGGGGCGCCGGGCCGTCCGGCGTCGCACCCGCTTCGCTCGGTCACCCGGCCATACTGCCAGGTGACCTTCGCGCCCACCCGCCCGCTTTACCGCCCGGTGCCCGGCTCGACGAGCTTCGCCGCGATGCGCTCGGGCTTCGGCCAGCGCACGTCCCAGGCCGTGCCGACCTTCTCGAACAGCCAGATCACCCGCGCCGAGACGTCCACCTGACCGCGCAGTACGCCGTGCCGCGCGCTGGTCGGGTCGGCGTGGTGCAGGTTGTGCCAGCTCTCGCCGAACGACAGGATCGCCAGCGGCCAGAAGTTCGACGCCCGGTCGCCCTGGCGCATCGCGAACGGGCGCTCCCCGTAGACGTGGCAGGCCGAGTTGATCGACCAGGTCACGTGGTGCAGGAACGCGATGCGCACCAGGCCGGCCCAGAAGAGCGCGGACAGCGCGCCCCGCCACGACCAGGTGAGCAGGCCGCCCATCAGCGCGGGGCCGAGCACAGAGACCACCACCAGTAGCGGAAACAGTCGGTCCACGCGGTTGATGTCCCGGTCGGCGAGCAGGTCCGGCGCGAACCGCTTCCGGTTGGACAGCTCCCGGCCGAAGAGCCAGCCGACATGGGCGTGGAACAGGCCCCGGGTCAGGCCGCGGACGCTCTCCCCGAACCGCCACGGCGAGTGCGGGTCGCCCTCCAGGTCGGAGAAGGCGTGGTGGCGCCGGTGGTCGGCCACCCACTGGATGATCTCGCCCTGCACCGCCAACGAGCCGGACACCGCCAGCGCGACCCGCAGCCAGCGCTTCGCCTTGAACGACCCGTGGGTGAAGTACCGGTGGTAGCCGACGGTGATGCCCAGCCCGGAGACCACGTACCAGAACCCGGCGACGGCCACGTCGGTCCAGCTCAGCCAGCCGCCCCAGGCGACCGGTACGGCGGCGACGAGGGCCAGGAAGGGAATCACCACGAACGCCCAGAGGGCGATGAGGATGCCTCGGGACTGGGTGCCCTGGGTGAGTGGTTTCGGGCCTGCGGACGGATCGAGGGATGTGGTGGACATGGCACCTCGCAGAGGGAGGGGAAGATCACGAAGTTACGCCTACGTCACCGTAACTTAGGTTCCCGAGGCGCGCATCGGACAGCGTCGTGGATGAATGTCCCGAGTTGTCGTACGTGCGTTCTAAGCTCCTGCTCATGACGGATCCCTTCGCCGACGAGGTGCGTCGGCTGCGCACCGTTGAGCAGCTCTCCGTCCGGGAGATCCGGGCACGCACCGGGCTTGGCCGCAACCGCATCAACGACTTGCTCCGGGGTGTCCCACCGCCTGAGCGGACTCGTCGACCCAACGCCAAGGACGACCTCAGGGCGGCTGCGGTCGAGCTGCGCGCCGAGGGACACTCGGTCAACGACATCGCCCGTCAACTCGGCGTGGCGAAGTCGACCGCCTACCAGTGGGTCAGGCACCTGCCGTTGGCCCGAGACGGGGCGGACGCGGAGCGGCGCCGGGCACACGCGGCGCTGATGACCGAGGCGCGGTGGGCGGCGCATCGTCAGGCCCGCGACACGGCCCGGGCCGCGGAGCACGTGCGTGCGGCAAGCCTCGTCGGGTGCCTCGCCGACCGGGACCTGCTGCTGCTCGGCGCGGCGGTCTACTGGTGTGAGGGGACGAAGTCGAAGCCGTGGCGGCGGGACGACCGCCTCCAGTTCGTCAACAGCGATCCGGGGCTGCTCGCGCTCTTCCTGCGTTTCCTCGAGGTGTGCGGGGTCGATCGCGCTGTCCCCAGTTACCGCGTCAGCATCCACGAGACGGCCGACCTCGACGCGGCGCTGAAGTGGTGGGTGCGAAACCTCGATCTGCCGGTTGAGCGATTCCAGCGCGCCAACCTCAAGAAACACCGTGCGGTGACGGTGCGACGCAACGTCGGAGAGGACTATCGTGGCTGCCTGGTGATCACCGTGCCGGGCAGCCGCGAGCTCTACTGGCGGATCGAAGGTATGATCGCCGAGCTGTTCCAGACGGTCAGGCGACGCGAGCCGGAATCTGCGACACGTGACGCTTGATATTTGATGGGGTGTGGGGTAACGGCAACCCGCAGGCCTTTGGAGCCTTGAGCTCCTGGTTCGAATCCAGGCACCCCAGCTCACGCCGCATCTCCCGGCATTCGTGTGGCCATGCCAAATGGCGGCTCATCGTCTGGTTAGCATGGCCGCGAGACTGTTCGCCGTCCCGACGGGAGCCCGTGTCGTGTCCCAGCCCCACCTCCGCACCGTTGTCGTGCTCGCCGCCGGTGAGGGCAAACGGATGAAGTCGGCGTTACCCAAGGTGCTGCACCCGCTGCTCGGCCGTACCCTCGTCGGCCATGTCCTCGCCGCCGCCGCGCCGCTGACCGCGGACCGCACGGTGGTCGTGGTGGGGCACGGCGCCGACCAGGTCCGCGCGCACCTCGCGGAGATCGCCCCCGAGGCCACCCCGGTGCTCCAGGCCGAACAGCTCGGCACCGGGCACGCCGTCCGGATCGCGCTGGACGCCGCGCCGGACGCCACCGGCACCGTGATCGTCATCAACGGCGACGTGCCGCTGCTCCGCCCGGAGACGGTGGCCGCCCTGGTGGAGGCGCACGAGGTGGCGGGTGCGGCGGCGACCGTGCTCGCCGCCGAGGTGCCCGACCCGACCGGTCTGGGCCGGATCGTGCGCAACCCGGACGGGCGGCTCGAGCAGATCGTCGAGGAGCGCGACACCACCCCCGCGCAGCGGGCGATCCGGGAGATCAACGCCGGCATCTACGCGTTCGACGTCGCCCGGCTGCGCGACGCGCTGGGCAAGCTGTCGACCGACAACGACCAGGGCGAGGAGTACCTGACCGACGTGTTCGGCCTGCTGGGCTCGGCCGGTGAGCCGGTGGCGGTGCACGTGGCGGCGGACCACGTGGAGACGCTGGGCTGCAACGACCGGGTCGAGCTGGCCACGCTGCGCCGGCTGCTGCGCGACCGGGTCAACGAGGCCTGGATGCGTACCGGGGTCAGCCTGCTCGATCCGGACACCACGTGGATCGACGTGACGGTCGCGCTGGACCGGGACGCCGTGGTCGACCAGAACACCCAGCTGCGCGGCGGCACGGTGGTCGGCACCGGTGCGGTGGTCGGGCCGGACGTGACGCTGATCGACACCGTCGTCGGCCCGGGCGCCACCGTGCTGCGCAGTCACGCGGTGGGCGCGGAGGTCGGTCCGGGTGCCACCGTCGGGCCGTACGCGTACCTGCGGCCGGACGCCCGGCTGGCCGAGAAGGCCAAGGTCGGCACGTTCGTCGAGGTGAAGAACTCGCAGTTGGGTGCGGGCGCGAAGGTGCCGCACCTGTCGTACGTGGGGGACGCCACGATCGGCGCGAAGGCGAACATCGGTGCGGCGACGATCTTCGTGAACTACGACGGGGTGAACAAGCACCACACCACGGTCGGCGAGGCCGCCTTCATCGGCTGCGACACCAGCCTCATCGCGCCGGTCGAGGTGGGCGCCGGGGCGTACGTGGCGGCGGGCAGCGCGATCGCGCAGGACGTGCCGCCGGGTGCACTCGGGGTCACCCGGGCGCCGCAGCGCAACATCGAGGGCTGGGTGGTCCGCAAGCGGGCCGGTACGGCGTCCGCCGAGGCGGCCGCGCGGGCCAGATCGGCTGATGAGAGTGCGTCGGCGTCGGGGTCCGGGGCAAGTGAAGGTGAGGCAATCCACGGGGATGCCGAGCCGGTCAGGTCGGCGTCCGGCGCGGGGGATACTGCAACCGAATAGTCCCCGGCCCACCACCACCGCCGGGTACCACCGACCAACGGGAGCAGACGGGCCCATGGGCAGCATCGTCGCCGAAAACCGCAAGAGCCTGATGCTTTTTTCCGGACGTGGCTTTCCGGAGTTGGCCAAGGAGATCGGTGAGGTGCTCGGCGTCGCGCCGACGCCGGCCGACGCGTACGAGTTCGCCAACGGTGAGATCTTCGTACGGTTCAAGGACTCGGTGCGTGGTTCGGACGCCTTCGTGGTCCAGTCCGTCACGCACGGGGTCAACAGGTGGGTCATGGAGACCCTCATCATGATCGACGCGCTGAAGCGCGGTTCGGCCAAGCGGATCACCGTGGTCCTGCCGTTCTACCCGTACGCCAGGCAGGACAAGAAGCACCGCGGCCGGGAGCCGATCTCGGCCCGGCTGGTGGCGGACCTGCTGAAGACGGCCGGGGCGAACCGGATCCTCACCGTCGACCTGCACACCGCGCAGATCCAGGGCTTCTTCGACGGCCCGGTCGACCACCTCTTCGCGATGGACATCCTCGCCGAGTACGTCCAGCACAAGTACGCCGGCCGCCCGATGACGGTGGTCGCGCCGGACTCGGGCCGGGTGCGGGTGGCCGAGCGGTGGACGGACCGGCTGGGCGGCTGCCCGCTGGCCTTCATCCACAAGACCCGGGACCCGCTGAAGCCGAACCAGGTGGTGGCGAACCGGGTGGTCGGTGAGGTCGAGGGCCGGGTCTGCCTCATCGTCGACGACATGATCGACACGGGCGGCACGATCTGCAAGGCGGCGGACATCCTCCGGGAGTCCGGCGCGGCCGACGTGATCGTGGCCTCGACCCACGCGCTGCTCTCCGACCCGGCGACCGAGCGGCTCAAGAACGCCCCGATCAGCGAGGTCGTGGTGACCAACACGCTGCCGCTGCCGTCGGACAAGCAGCTCGACAAGATAACCGTGCTGTCGATCGCGCCGCTGCTGGCGCGGGCGATCCGCGAGGTCTTCGACGACGGCTCGGTGACCACCCTCTTCGGCGGCCTGAGCTGACCGCCTGACGCCGACACCGGGCCGGTGGCGCCGCCGCCCACCGGCCCGGTGTCGGGCGTACGCGGACCCGGAGCCGCAGGTGGCGGGGCCTGGGCCGGGCGGGTTCCGGCCCGGCGTGCGCGGGGCCTGGAGGCGGCGGGGTGGGCGGATCCTTATCACCCTGCGGGCCTGCGGGAACGGTGATAAGGGGACTGCCGGAGAGCACGGAATCAGCTCGGGTAGACTGGTGCGGTTGCCACGGCGAGGGTGCCCGGCGGGCCGCTGACAAGCGCCGCACGGAGGCACCGTCATCGACGCGGTGCTCCGGGCAGTCGTTCTCGACGCATGAGCCCCAGCGAGCCCCTCGCCCCAGCACCGCCAGTCGACAAGCCGCCGCAGCGAAAGCATCAGGAGTTCTCCCGTGTCCGAGGTAAAGATCAGCGCCGAGCCCCGTACCGAGTTCGGCAAGGGTGGTGCCCGTCGTACCCGCCGGGCCGGCAAGGTGCCCGCCGTGCTGTACGGCCACGGCGAGAAGCCCAAGCACATCGCGCTGCCGTCCCGCGAGTTCGCCGCCGCGATCCGCAAGGGCGGTGCCAACCAGCTCTTCGCGATCGAGGTCAGCGACGGCACCCAGGTGCTGGCGCTGCCGAAGGCGATCCAGCGTGACCCGATCAGGGACACCTTCGAGCACGTGGACCTGCTGCTGGTCCGCCGGGGCGAGAAGGTCACCGTCGAGGTCCCGGTCCAGCTGACCGGCGAGGCCGCGCGGGACACCCTGATCGTGCACGACCACGACACCCTGTCGGTCACCGCCGACGCCACCAAGGTGCCGGACCACCTGGAGGCCTCGATCGAGGGCATGGAGGCCGGCACCCAGGTGACCGCCGGTGACGTGAAGCTGCCGGCCGGCGTCGAGCTGGTCGCCGACCCGGAGCTGCAGGTCGCCGCGGTGACCGCCGCGCCGACCGCCGAGCAGCTCGAGGCCACCCTCCCCGAGGTCGAGGAGGCAGCCGAGGAGGCCGAGGCCGAGGTCGGCGAGGAGACCGCCGAGGGCGCCGAGGCTCCGGCCGCCGAGGGCGAGGAGACCACCGAGGCGAAGACCGAAGCCTGATCGGTCCGCATCGTTGCGACAGGCGTCCCCGCGCGGTCGGGGGCGCCTGTCGGCGTATCGGTGTCCGGGCGGGCGGATGACGGCGAGCAGCGGGAGGGGCGGGGCGGGGCGTGACGGACGAGACGGGACCGTGGCTGGTGGTCGGCCTGGGTAACCCGGGTCGGGAGTACGCCGGCAACCGGCACAACGTCGGTTTCATGGTGGCGGATCTGCTGGCGGGCCGGCTCGGCGCGAGGTTCGGTCGGCACAAGCGGGCGGTGGCGGAGGTCGCCGAGGGGCGGCTCGGCTTCGGCGGTCCGAAGCTGGTGCTGGTCAAGCCGCTGACGTACATGAACCTCTCCGGTGGGCCGGTGGCCGGCCTGGCGCAGTTCCACAAGGTGCCGCCGGGCCAGGTGGTCGCGGTGCACGACGAGCTGGACATCGGCTACGGCCAGCTGCGGGTGAAGTGCGGCGGCGGCGAGGGCGGGCACAACGGCCTGCGGTCGATGTCGAAGTCGCTGGGCACGAAGGAGTACGTCCGGGTGCGGTTCGGCGTCGGCCGGCCGCCGGGGCGGCAGGACCCGGCGGACTACGTATTGTCGGATTTCGGCGCGGCCGAGCGCAAGGAGCTGGAGTTCTTGGTGGACCGGGCCGCGGACGTGGTGGAGTCGGTGATCACCAGGGGCGTGGAGCCGACGCAGAACCTCTACCACGGGGTGTGAGCACCGGGCCGGGTGCCGGGGGCCGGTAGTCTTCGCCTTTCGGCGCGACGCGGGTCGTCGGCGGTGGGCGGGCCGGCGCGGAGCGTGGCGAGGCGACGGGAGCAGGAATCATGGGCAGTCCTCCGACGATCGACGGTGCTTTCGCCCGGTGGCTGGCGGCACGGGCCGGTGAGGCGCTGCTGGGCCTGCGCTCCGAGATGGGCTTCGCCGACGCGGGGGCGTTGAAGGCCGCGGGCGACAAGGTCTCGCACGACCTGATCCGCACCGAGTTGGCGAGGTGGCGGCCGGGTGACGCGGTCCTCTCCGAGGAGGACGAAGGCTCGCGGCTGGCCTGGGCGGCGGAGGTGAACGCCGGGACGGTGCCCCGGCTGACCGCCGACCGGGTGTGGATCGTCGACCCGCTGGACGGCACCCGGGAGTACTCCGAGGAGGGGCGTTCGGACTGGGCGGTGCACGTGGCGCTCTGGGCGCGTACCGCGCCGACGCCGCATGGCCTGGTCGCGGGCGCGGTCGGGTTGCCGGCCCAGCACCGGGTGCTGGGCACCGACTATCCGCCGGCGTACCCGCCGATGACGGTGGAGGCGGCGACAGCGCCCGGCGGTCGTACGATCCGCCTGGCGGCGAGCCGGAGCCGGCCGCCGGTGTTCCTGACCGACCTGGCCGAGGACGTCGGCGCGCATCTGGTGCCGATGGGCTCGGCCGGGGCGAAGATCGCCGCGGTGGTCACCGGCGACGTGGACGCCTACATACATGCGGGCGGCCAGTACGAGTGGGACTCGGCGGCGCCGGTGGCTGTGGCGACGGCCACCGGGCTGCACGCTTCCCGGATCGATGGTTCTGCGCTGAAATACAACGAGGCGGACCCGCGCCTACCCGATCTGCTGGTCTGCCGCAAGGATCTCGCCAGTCGGTTGCTTGCAGCGTTGCAGCGCCATTCCGGGTAGCCTGAGCGGCACTTCTTGGCATACCCGACCGGAAAGGTCTGGAATACGATGAGCGGATTCGAGCGAAGCGAGCCCGTGTCATGACCGCCCCCGCCGCCTACCAGGTGTCGCACCTCGACGCGCTGGAGGCCGAGAGCATCTTCGTGATGCGCGAGGTGGTCGCCGAGATGGAGCGGCCGGTGCTGCTCTTCTCCGGTGGCAAGGACTCGATCGTGATGCTCCGGCTGGCCCAGAAGGCGTTCGCCCCGGCCAACATCCCGTTCCCGGTCATGCACGTGGACACCGGGCACAACTTCCCCGAGGTCCTGGAATACCGGGACCAGCGGGTCGCCGAGCTGGGGCTGCAACTGGTGGTGGCGAGCGTGCCCGAGGCGCTGGCCAGCGGGCTGGTACGCGAGTCGGGCGACGGGATGCGCAACCGGATCCAGACCCCGGTGCTGCTGGACGCGGTGGAGAAGCACCGCTTCGACGCGCTCTTCGGCGGCGCGCGCCGCGACGAGGAGAAGGCCCGCGCCAAGGAGCGGGTGTTCAGCTTCCGCGACGAGTTCGGCCAGTGGGACCCGAAGAACCAGCGTCCGGAGCTGTGGGCGCTCTACAACGGCCGCCACCACCCGGGCGAGTCGATCCGGGTCTTCCCGCTGTCCAACTGGACCGAGCTGGACGTCTGGCACTACATCGCCCGCGAGCGCATCGCGCTGCCGTCGATCTACTACGCGCACGAGCGCGAGGTGATCGAGCGCGACGGGATGCTCTACGCGGTCAACGAGTTCTTCCGTCCACGGGCGGGCGAGGACCGTTTCAAGGCGCGGGTGCGTTACCGGACGGTGGGCGACGCGTCCTGCACGGCGGCGGTCCGTTCCGACGCCGACACGGTCGAGAAGGTCATCGAGGAGGTCGCCGCCACCCGGATCACCGAGCGCGGCGCGACCCGCGGCGACGACCGGGTCAGCGAGGCCGCCATGGAGGACCGCAAGCGGGAGGGCTACTTCTGATGACCACCGAGACCGTCGCGAACGCGACTGACGGCCGGGCCGCCGCCGGCGGCGCGCCGGAGGCCCGGCCGATGGACCTGCTGCGCTTCGCCACCGCCGGCAGCGTCGACGACGGCAAGTCGACCCTGATCGGCCGGCTGCTGTACGACACGAAGTCGCTCTTCACCGACCAGCTCGCCGCCGTCGAGGCGGTCAGCGCCGCGCGGGGCGACGAGTACACGAACCTGGCGCTGCTCACCGACGGGCTGCGGGCCGAGCGCGAGCAGGGCATCACCATCGACGTCGCGTACCGCTACTTCGCCACCCCCCGGCGGAAGTTCATCATCGCCGACACCCCGGGGCACATCCAGTACACCCGCAACATGGTGACCGGGGCGTCGACGGCCGACCTGGCGCTGATCCTGGTGGACGCCCGCAAGGGCCTGGTCGAGCAGTCCCGCCGGCACGCGTTCCTCTGCTCGCTGCTGCGGGTGCCGCACCTGGTCCTCTGCGTCAACAAGATGGACCTGGTCGACTGGTCGCAGGAGGTCTTCGAGCGGATCGCGGACGAGTTCACCGCGTTCGCCGCGAAGCTCGACGCGCCCGACCTGACGGTGGTGCCGATCTCCGCGCTGCGCGGCGACAACATCGTCAGCCGGTCGGAGAACATGCCCTGGTACGAGGGTCCGTCGCTGCTGCACCACCTGGAGCGGGTGCACATCGCCAGCGACCGCAACCTGGTCGACGTCCGCTTCCCGGTGCAGTACGTGATCCGCCCGCAGTCGACCACCGTCACCGACTACCGGGGCTACGCCGGCCAGGTCGCCTCCGGCGTGCTCAAGCCGGGCGACGAGGTGATGGTGCTGCCGTCGGGGTTCACCAGCCGGATCGCCGCCGTGGAGACCGCCGACGGGCCGGTCACGGAGGCGTTCCCGCCGATGTCGGTGACCGTACGACTCGAAGACGAGATCGACATCTCCCGGGGCGACATGATCTGCCGCCCGAACAACTCCCCGGCGGTCGCCCAGGACATCGAGGCGATGGTGTGCTGGCTGGACGAGACCCGGCCGCTCCAGGTCGGCGGCAGGTACGCCGTCAAGCACACGACCCGCTCCGCGCGGGCGATCGTGCGTGGGCTGCACTACCGGCTGGACATCAACTCGCTGCACCGCGACGAGTCGGCCGGCGAGTTGAGGCTCAACGAGATCGGCCGGGTGCGGCTGCGGACCACCGTGCCGCTGCTCGCGGACGAGTACCGCCGCAACCGCACCACCGGCGGCTTCGTGATCATCGACGAGGCCACCAACCGTACGGTCGGCGCGGGGATGATCGTCGAGGCGCAGTGACGCCCACCGACGGGCGGCACCGCCGCCGGCCGTCAGCTCACCACTGCTGAGGCGGCCCCGCCACGCTCACCGTCAGTCCAGCCGGGTGGCCCCGGGGCCGGGCAGGACGGTGACGTGGCGGGGGGCGCCGAAACCCCGCTCGGCGTACGCGGCCGTGACGGCGGCGGCGACCGCGTCGGCCCGTTCCGCGTCGACCAGGGCGAGAACGCAGCCGCCGAAGCCGCCGCCGGTCATCCGGGCACCGAGCGCCCCGGCGGTCAGGGCCGCCTCGACGGCCGTGTCGACCTCCGGGACGGTGATCTCGAAGTCGTCCCGCATAGAGGCGTGCGAGGCGGTCAGCAGCGGGCCGATCTCGTGTACCCGGCCGGCGCGCAGCAGCGCGACGGTGTCGAGCACCCGCTGGTTCTCGGTGACGACGTGCCGCACGCGGCGGCGGGTGACGTCCTCGTAGAGCCGGGCCAGGGCGTCGGCCAGCCCGTCGGCCGGGACGTCCCGTAGCGCCGCGACGCCGAGCAGCCGGGCCGCCCGTTCGCAGGACGCGCGGCGGGCGGCGTACTCACCGTCGGCGTGCCGGTGCGGGGCCCGGCTGTCGACGACCAGCACGGCGAGGCCGGCGGCGTCCGGGTCGAACGGGACGTGCTCGACGGACTCGTCGCGGCAGTCCAGGAAGAGCGCGTGCCCGGCGCGGCAGCGGATGGCCGCCGACTGGTCCATGATGCCGGTCGGCGCACCCACGTAGCCGTTCTCCGCCCGCTGGGCCAGCCGGGGCCGTCGCCCGGCGGGCAGGTCGAGCCCGCCCAGGTCGACCAGGGCGGCCAGCACGGCGGCCTCCAGGGCGGCCGAGGAGGAGAGCCCCGCGCCCAGCGGCACGTCGGAGGCGATCGCGAGGCGCGCGCCGGGCACGGCGTGCCCCGCCTCCCGCAGCGCCCACACGACCCCGGCCACGTACGCGCCCCAGCCGGTGATCCGCCCGGGGCCGGCGACCTCGTCGGCGCCGAACGTGACCGTCTCGCCGGAGAGCTCGGAGCGGACCGTCCACGTGTCGCCGGGCTGCCGGGCGGCGGCGGCCACCGTGCGCAGGGGCAGGGCGAAGGGGAGCACGAAGCCGTCGTTGTAGTCGGTGTGCTCGCCGATGAGGTTCGCCCGCCCGGGAGCCGCCCAGCGGCCGGCGGGCGGCTCGTCGTACGCCGAACGGAAGCCGGTCGTGGCGCGGGCCGCGACGTCGTCGGTCACCGCGCCCCGAGGACGTGGGTGCGGTAGAAGGACCAGGCGTCGGCGACGATGTCGGGCAGGGTCGGCTTCTGCGGCACCCAGCCCAGCTCCTCGTGGGCCAGCGCGGACGACGCGACCAGTTCGGCGGGGTCGCCCTCGCGGCGCGGCGCCATCTCGACCGGCACGGGGTGCCCGGTGACCTCGCGGACCACGTCGATCACCTGCCGGTTGCTGAAGCCGTTGCCGTTGCCCAGGTTGTAGATGCGGTGCTGCCCGGCGGTCGCGGCGCCGAGCGCCAGCAGGTGGGCGCGGGCCAGGTCGGCGACGTGGATGTAGTCGCGCACGCAGGTGCCGTCGACGGTCGGGTAGTCGTCGCCGAAGAGCTGGAGCTTCTCCCGCCGGCCGGCGGCCACCTCCAGCGCGATGGGGATCAGGTGGGTCTCGGGGTCGTGCCGCTCGCCGAGCGCGACGTCGCCGTCGAGGTACGCGCCGGCCACGTTGAAGTAGCGCAGCGAGACGGCGGCCAGGCCGTGCCCGATCGCCTCCGAGGTGAGGGCCATGTCGACGGCGAGCTTGGTGGCGCCGTACGTGTTGGTGGGGGCCTTGACCGCGGTCTCCGGGATCGGCAGCTCGACGGGGTTGCCGTAGACGGCGGCGGTGGAGGAGAAGACCAGGCGGGGCACGCCGGCGGCCCGGACCGCGTCGATCAGGGCGAGGGAGCCGACCGTGTTGGTGTGCCAGTAGAGCTCGGGCCTGGTCATCGACTCGCCGGCGGCGATCAGCGCGGCGAAGTGCAGCACCCCGTCGAAACCCGCACCCGGGGTGAGTACCCGCGCGACGTCGTGGACGGGCGCGTCGACGTACGCCGCGTCGGGGGCGAGCGCCTCCCGGTGGCCGGTGCGCAGGTCGTCGAGGACCACCACCTCGTGGCCGGCGTCGAGCAGCATCCGGGTCACCACGCTGCCGATGAAGCCGGCGCCACCGGTTACGAGCAGTTTCACGTCGGTCTCCTCCTGCCTGACCGCCTGTCGCGGCCCGTGCCTGATCACCCTACGGCCGGTCGCCCCGTCGCCGCCGTCCGTCGGCGGCCCGTGCTCCGGTGCACAATTCAGCACATCGGCGAACATGGGCAGTCTGCCGGCCCGGCGCTGTCTACCATCACTGTCATGCGGGAAGTGGGTGGTCCCGGGTCGCGGCGACGCGCCCGGAACCGGCCACGCCACGAGCCGGGGCCGCTGCCCCGGGCCGTCGCCCGAATGGTGGTCCGCGCCGCCGACGGCGCCACCCGGGCGGTGACGGCCCTGCTCGGCGCCAGCCCGGCGGCCGGCCGGGAGCGGATCAGCGAGGCGGAGCTGCGCGACCTGGTCGCCGCCAACACCCTGCTCGACCCGGTCGAACGCCGGATCATCGACGAGGTGCTGGTCGCGGGCGCCAGCCTGGTGCGCGAGGTGATGATGCCGCGCACCGAGGTGGTCTTCCTCTCCGCCCGGCTCACCATCGCCGAGGCGGAGCGGATGGTCCGGGCCGAGACGCACACCCGCTACCCGGTGGTCGACGGCACCCACGACGACGTGGTCGGCTTCGTGCACCTGCGCGACGTGCTGCTCCGTCCCGACCTCGACCCCTGCACCACGGTCGGCGAGCTGACCCGGGAGGTGAAGCGGCTACCGGGCAGCAAGCGGGTGCTCGCCGCGCTCAGCGAGATGCGCCGGGAACGCCACCACCTCGCCGTGGTGGTCGACGAGTACGGCGGCACCGCCGGCATCGTCACCCTGGAGGACCTGATCGAGGAGCTGATCGGGGAGATCCACGACGAGTACGACACCGCCCCCGACCCCGTGCACGCGGGCCTGCCCGCCGTGGTGGACGGCCGGCTCAACCTCGCCGACTTCGCCGAGCGCACCGGGGTGAGCCTGCCGTCCGGCCCGTACGAGACGGTCGGCGGCTTCGTGATGGCGGCGCTGGGCCGGCTCCCGGCCGCCGGCGACGAGGTGCCGGTGGCCACCGGCCCGGCCGGCGACGGCGGCGCGGAACCCGGCGATCCGCCCGGCGGCTGGCTGCTGCGGGTGCTCACGCTGGAGGGGCGGCGGGTGGCCCGGCTCACGGTCTCCGCCGTGCGCCTGCCGGAGCCACGGCGCGAGGTCGCCGCCCCGACACCGGCGGGGCAGAGCCGACCCGCCGGCCCGTCATGACGCGCACCGGGCCTTGCTGACAGAATTGCCGCCATGTCCGACGTTCCCGCCCGTCCCCGCGTCTTCTCCGGCATCCAGCCGACGGCCGACTCGTTCCACCTCGGCAACTACCTGGGCGCCGTGCGGCACTGGGTGGCGTTGCAGGACACCCACGACGCCTACTACTGCGTGGTCGACCTGCACGCGATCACGGCGGGGCACGACCCGAAGACGCTCAGGCACCGCACCCGGATGGCCGCCGCGCAGCTCTTCGCCGTCGGCCTCGACCCGGAGCGCAGCACGCTCTTCGTGCAGTCGCAGGTGCCCGAGCACTCGCAGCTCGCCTGGGTGCTGGGCTGCATCACCGGGTTCGGCGAGGCGAGCCGGATGACGCAGTTCAAGGACAAGTCGCAGAAGCAGGGCGGCGAGCGGGCGAGCGTCGGCCTGTTCACCTACCCGATCCTCCAGGCCGCCGACATCCTGCTCTACCAGGCGAACGCCGTGCCGGTGGGCGAGGACCAGCGCCAGCACCTGGAGCTCTCCCGAGACCTGGCGCAGCGGTTCAACTCGCTGTTCGGGCAGACCCTGACGGTGCCCGCGCCGCACATCGTCAAGGACACCGCGAAGATCACCGACCTTCAGGACCCGACGGCCAAGATGTCGAAGTCGTCCTCGTCGCCGGCCGGCATCGTCAACCTGCTGGAGGATCCGGCCCGCTCGGCCAAGAAGATCCGCTCCGCGGTCACCGACACGGGACGGGAGATCGTCTTCGACACCGAGACCAAGCCCGGCGTCTCCAACCTGTTGACCATCTACTCCGCGCTGAGCGGCCGGAGCATCGACGACCTGGTCGCCGCGTACGCGGGCAAGGGCTACGGCGACCTGAAGAAGGACCTCGGCGAGGTGGTGCGGGAGTTCGTCGGCCCGATCCAGGAGCGCACCCGGACCTACCTCGACGACCCGGCACAGCTGGACAAGCTGCTCGCCGCCGGCGCGGAGAAGGCCCGGGTGCTCGCCGGGGCGACGCTGCGCACCGTGTACGAGCGGGTGGGCTTCTTCCCACCGGTGCGCGGCGAGTAGCGCCCCGGCGCGACGGTGAGGGCGGACGGGTCGGTGGCCGGAGGGATGGCGCACAGCGTGGATCGCAGGAACGGGGCGCAGGACGCCGGTGACACCATCGAGATCGGCATCGCGGTGGACATCCCGGAGCCGTGGGGCGGCATGCTCACCCGGCGCCGGGTCGAGGCCGGCGACCCGCGGGTCGTGCCCGCGCACGTGACCCTGCTCGGGCCGACCGAGATCCCGGTGGCGGCGCTGCCGGTGGTGGAACGGCACCTCGGCGCGGTCGCCGCCGCCCACCTGCCGTTCACCCTGCACCTACGGGGCACCGGCACGTTCCGGCCGGTGACCCAGGTCGTCTTCGTCGCGGTGGCCGCCGGGATCAGCGAGTGCGAGCTGCTCGCCGCCGCGATCAGCGCCGCCCCCGAGCTGCACCGCGAGACGCGCTTCCCGTACCACCCGCACGTCACGGTCGCGCAGGACGTCGCGCCGGAGGCGCTGGACAGGGCGTACGAGGACCTGGCCGACTTCTCCGCCATGTTCGAGGTCGAGGCGTTCACCCTCTTCTCGCACAGCGGGCAGACCCGGTGGCAACCGCGCCGGGACTTCCGGCTGGGCGGCTGAGCGGTCGCCCGGGTGCGCCACGGCGTCCACGCCACCGACGCCGGCCCGCGGTGTACGACCGCCGCCCGGCGTGGGCTGCCGTCCGGTTGCCGGTGCACGGGCGGGAGATCGGCGAGGATGACGGCGTGAACGTGCTGGGCCGCATCGAGGCGGGCATCGACCGCCGGATCAGCGCCATGCGCCGCCGGTGGGGCGCCGCCGACCACCTGTGGCGGGCCGGCGTGCTCTACACCGACGTGCTGGGCGGGCGGCTGGCCGCCGCGATCGCCTACTACGGATTCTTCGCGGTCTTCGCGCTGGCGCTGGTCGGGTACTCGATCTTCGGGGCCATCCTGGAGGACAACGACGAGGTCAGCGCCGCGGCTGCGGGCTTCCTGCGGGAGAACCTGCCGTTCCTCGACCCCGTGCAGATCGCCGACAGCAGCGGCACGGTCGGGGTGGTCGGCCTGATCATCCTGGCGTTCACCGGGATCGGCTGGATGGAGGCGATCCGCTCCTCCCAGCGGCTGATGTACGGGCTCAACCAGCAGCCCGGCAACCTGGTGGTCCGCCGCCTGGTCGACCTCGGCGTGCTGGTGGTCGTCTTCGTGCTGCTCGGCATCTCGGTGGCGGCGGTGGACGCCCTGGAGTCGCTGCTGCGCTTCCTGCTGCGCAGCACCGGCTCGGTCGGCCTGACCACGGTCAGCGCGGTGCTCAGCGTGCTGGTCAACGCGGTGCTGGCCACCCTGCTGCTGGTGGCGGTGCCGAGGCTGCGGATGAGCCGGTCCCGGCTGCGTCCGGTGGTGCTGCTGGTCGCGGTCGGCATCACGCTGCTGAACACCGTGGGGCGCTACTACGTGGTGCGCACCGAGCGGAATCCGGCGTACACGGTGGTGGCGGGCGCGGTGGGGCTGCTGCTCTACCTCTACCTGCTCAACCAACTGGTGCTCTTCGGCGCGGCGCTGGCCGCGACCAGCCCGCGCGGCCGGGTGGTGGACCTGGCGGCGGGCCCGGTGCCGGCCGACCTGGACGTGGACACGGGTCCCGGCACCCCGGGCGGGGCCGGATGAGTGGGGGAGTGGGCGTGCGGATCTCGGTCGACCAGGCATCGGCGGTGCCGCCGTACGAGCAGGTGCGCGGTCAGCTCGCGGCCCTGATCGGGACGGGCCACCTGGCGGTGGGCACCCGGCTGCCGACCGTCCGACGGTTCGCGGCGGACCTCGGGCTGGCCGTCAACACGGTGGCCCGGGCCTACCGGGAGCTGGAGGCGGCCGGCCTGCTGGAGACCCGGGGCCGGCACGGCACCTTCGTCGCACCGGGGCGCGACGATGCGACGGACCGGTTGCAGCGGGTGGCGGCCGACTACGCTGCCGAGGCTGCCCGGTTGGGCGTGCCGCCCGCGGCGGCGCTGGCCCTGGTCCGCGCGGCGCTGGACGCGACACGACCGGGCTGAGGGCGCGGTGGCGCTCGGGTCACCGCCGACGACAGCGGTGACCGTCCCCGGCGGCGGTGATTAGGGCGAATGCCACCCGGGTCTCCGGTGGTACGGACCATGATGGGCGCGTGGGCGCACTCGTGACACTGGACCTGCCGGACGACTCGCCGATGCTCGGCCTGCCGTGGATCATCACCATCGGCCCGCTCGGCGACGTCGACGAGTGGGAGCCGGTGGTCTGCGGTCCCTACGAGCGCCCGCAGGCGCTCGCGCTCGCGGAGGCGGTGGTGGCCGAGGAGCAGTTGATGGCGGTGGTCGAGCCGCTGCTGCCCGCGGTCTCGGTCGAGGAGATCCGGGGCGAGATCGCTGCGGCGCAGGTCGCCGCCGAGGACGAGACGGCGCAGATCGAGGAGGCCGACCTCTACGGCGACTTCGAGGACACCATCGACGAGGAGCTGGAGGCGGCCGCCGCGGAGGACGACCGCGTGGGGCCGCCCGCCCCGCCCACCGAGGCCGAGCTGCGGGCCGGTTTCGAGCGCATCGCCGCGAAGCTCACCGGCAGGGCCGACTGAGCCGACGGGGCGCGTCCAGACGGACGCCGGCGCCCCGGAGCGGACTCCGGGGGCGCCGGCGCCACCTCACCCCCCACCACAAGGGGTCGATGGCCCGGCCGCCCGTCGGCGCGGGGCACAACGGACGACCAGGTCGATGACGGGTTACCCGCTCAGCGCCGTTCGAACCACGCTGCCGCGTCGACCGGGAGCCGGTGGCCGGAGCCCTGCCCGGTGAGCGGCTCGCTGGCGGCGATCGGCGCGCCGTACCCGTCGATCAGGGCCGGCGCACCGCTGATGTTGACCACGCAGGTCAGCACGGTGTCGCCGGCGGCGCGGCTGAAGGCGAGGACCCCCGGCCCGGCCTCCAACCAGGTGACCCCGCCCGCGTCGGCGGCCAGCGCCGGGTGGTCCCGGCGGATCCGCAGCGCGGTGCGGTAGAGCTCCAGCGTCGAGCCGGGCACGCCGGCCTGGGCGGCGACCGAGAGGGCGCGCCAGGTCGCCGGGGCCGGCAGCCAGCTCAGCTCGCTGCCGGCCGGCCCGAAGCCGTACGGGGCCAGCTCACCGCTCCACGGGATCGGCACCCGGCACCCGTCGCGGCTCTCGCCGGTACGCAGGAACGCCGGGTCCTGGCGCAGGTCGTCCGGCAGGTCGAGCACCTCGGGCAGGCCCAGCTCCTCGCCCTGGTAGATGTAGGCGCAGCCGGGCAGGGCGAGCATCAGCAGGGTGGCGGCCCGCGCCCGGCGCAGCCCCTCGGCGCCGTCGCCGTAGCGGGTGACGTGCCGCTGCTTGTCGTGGTTGGAGAGCACCCAGGTGGTGGGGGCGCCGACGATGGTCGACTCGGCGAGCGCGGTGTCGATGACCTTGCGGAACGAGTCGGCCGACCAGGTCGCGTCGAGGAAGTCGAAGCTGAACGCCTGGTGCAGCTCGTCGGGGCCGATGTAGCGGGCGAGGCGCTGCGGGGTCTCGGCCCACGCCTCGGCGACCGCCATCCGGCCGCCCGGGTAGCTGTCCAGGATCGGCCGCCAGGCGCGGTAGATGTCGTGCACCTCGTCCTGGTCGAAGTAGGGCAGCCGGCCCTTGCCGAGCAGTTCCGCCTGGCGCTGGCCGGTGGTCATCGAGTTGAACCCGACGTCCGGCAGCCCCTCGGCCTTGATCATGCCGTGCGCCACGTCGATGCGGAAGCCGTCCACGCCCCGGTCGAGCCAGAAGCGCAGGACGCCCTCGAACTCGGCCCGGACCTCCGGGTGACGCCAGTCCAGGTCCGGCTGGGCCGGGTCGAACAGGTGCAGGTACCACTGGCCGTCGGCGATCCGCGTCCAGGCGGGGCCGCCGAAGATGCTCTCCCAGTCGTTGGGGGGCAGTTCGCCGTCCTCGCCGGTGCCCTCGGCGAAGAGGTAGCGCGCGCGCTCGGGTGAGCCGGGCCCGGCGGCCAGCGCCGCCTGGAACCACGGGTGCGCGCTGGAGGTGTGGTTGGGCACCAGGTCGACGATGATCCGCAGCCCGAGGGCGTGCGCGTCGGTGATCATCGCGTCGAAGTCGGCGAGGGTGCCGAACATCGGGTCGACGTCGCGGTAGTCGGCGACGTCGTACCCGCCGTCGATCATCGGCGAGGTGTAGAACGGGGTCAGCCAGAGCGCGTCCACCCCGAGGTCACGCAGGTACGGCAGGCGCTCGCGGATGCCCTGGAGGTCGCCGACACCGTCACCGTTGGAATCGGCGAAGCTGCGTACGTAGACCTGGTAGACGACCGCGGAGCGCCACCAGTCGTCGTCGGAGGTCGGCGGTGCGGGGTGGCTGACGGTCATCTCGGGCGTTCCCCGTTCTGTGGCGCGGCACGGCTGCACCCGGCGTAGTCGCGGGTGCGGGTTGCGATGTGTCTGAGCAGAATGCCGCGCACCTCTGCAAGAGTCAAGCATTCCTTGCGCAAGAACCGACGCCGCCTCCGCCCTGCCGCCCGCGATCTTGCAATTCTGGCCTCGACAAAAGGTGCGTACGCCGCGAGTCGCGGGCCGAAAGTGCAAGATCGGCGAGGCGGGGGAACGAACGTCAGGCCGGGACGGCGAGCGCGGGGGGTGCGGGGCGTGAGGGGCGCGGGGGGGCCGGAGCGGGGCGTGTGGGGGCCACCGCGGTGGAGCCGCGCACCACCAGTTCGGGGCGGAAGACGTACTCCGAGTGCGGGGCGGCGTGCCCGTTGATCTCGTCGACCAGGGCCCGGACGGCGGCGACCGCCATCGCGGCCACCGGCTGGCGCATGGTGGTCAGCGGCGGGTCGGTGAAGGCCATCAGCGGCGAGTCGTCGTAGCCGACCACCGAGAGCTCCCCCGGCACGGACATGCCGCGCTGCCGGGCGGCCCGGATCGCGCCGAGCGCCATCAGGTCGGAGCCGCAGACGATGCCGGTGACGCCGCGGTCCAGCAGGCGCGCGGCGGCGGCCTCGCCACCCTCCACACCGAACAGGGAGAGCTCGGCCAGTTCGTCGAGGCCGGCCTCGTCGACGCCGACCAGCCGGCCCATCGCGGCCCGGAAGCCGGCCACCCGGCGCTGCACCGGCACGAACCGGTCCGGGCCGGTGATCAGGCCGATGCGGCGGTGCCCGAGCGCCACGAGGTGGGCCACGGCCAGCTCGGTGGCCTCGCCGTCGTCGCAGGAGACGAAGGGCGCGGGGATGCCGGGCGCGTAACCGTTGATCATCACGACGGGCAGCGGGCGGGCGATCAGGGCCCGGTAGCGGTCGTGGTTGGCGGAGGTGTCGGCGTGCAGGCCGGAGACGAAGACTATTCCGGAGACCTGCCGGTCGAGCAGCATCTCGACGTACTCGTCCTCGGTGACCCCGCCGGCGGTCTGGGTGCACAGCACGGGGGTGAAGCCGCTCTGCGCCAGGGTCGACTCGATCACCTGGGCGAAGGCGGGAAAGATCGGGTTGTCGAGTTCGGGGACCACCAGGCCCACCAGGCCGGCGCTGCGCTTGCGCAGCCGGGCCGGGCGCTCGTAGCCGAGCACGTCGAGGGCGGTCAGTACGGCCTGCCGGGTCTCGGGGGCCACTCCCGGGCGGTCGTTGAGCACCCGCGACACCGTGGCCTCGCTGACTTCGGCCTGCTGGGCGATGTCGGACAGTCGAGCGCGCATGGGCGCACTGTAGCTCACGGGCAAGTTCTTGCGTACGCCTCTGCAAGGTCTTCCATTATCTGCAACCTCTTGCTAACGTCCCCGCAACACGCGAGAGCAGCGGCGCAGCACGCCGGGCGCCGGTTGGCAAGAAACTTACAGAGCTTCCACTGGCGGATCGCCCTCCCCCCGGGGGCCGCCATGACGACAGGAGTACCGATGCGCATCCGTACCACGGGTGTGGTCGCCGTCCTCGGACTGGCCCTCGCCGCCTCGGGCTGCGGCAGCGACAGCAGCGACGAGCCGGCCGCGAAGGAATCCACCAAGGCCGCCGCCGGCGGCAAGCTGGTGATCTGGGCCGACGACAAGCGCACCGCAGCCCTCAAGCCGTTCGCCGAGAAGTTCGGCCAGGAGAACGGCGTGACGGTCGAGGTGCAGGCCGTCTCCAAGGACCTCCAGACCAACTTCGTCACCGCCTCGCAGCAGGGCAGTGGCCCGGACGTCGTGGTCGGCGCGCACGACTGGATCGGCAACCTCGTTCAGAACGGCGCCATCGACCCCGTGCAGCTCGCCGCCGAGCAGAAGAGCGGCTTCAACGAGACCGCCGTCAAGGCCGTCACGTTCAACGGCCAGGTCTACGGCGTGCCCTACGCCATGGAGAACCTGGCGCTGATCCGCAACACCGAGCTGGCCCCCGAGGCGCCCAAGACCGTCGAGGACCTGGTGGCCGCCGGAAAGAAGCTCAAGGCCGAGAAGAAGGCCAGCGAGATCCTCTGCCTCCAGTCCGGCCAGAACGGCGACGCCTACCACATCTACCCGTTCTACACCTCCGGTGGCGGGTACCTCTTCGGCACGGCCGCCAACGGCGACTACGACCCGAAGGACCTGGGCGTGGGCAAGCCGGAATCGATCGAGGCGTTCAAGAAGATCGCCAAGCTCGGTGAGAAGGGCGAGGGCGCGCTGAAGCGCTCGATCACCGGCGAGAACTCGATCGCCACGTTCACCGGCAAGAAGTGCGCCTTCCTGGTCTCCGGCCCGTGGGCCGTCGCGGACGCCAAGAAGGCCAACATCTCCTACGACATCTCGCCGGTCCCCGGCTTCGCCGGCGGCAAGGAGGCCCAGCCGTTCGTGGGCGTCCAGGCGTTCTACGTGGCCGCCAAGGGCAAGAACAAGGCCCTCGCCCAGGAGTTCGTGGCCAACCACGTCACCACCCCCGAGCTGGCCGTGGCGCTCTACAACGCCGAGCCCCGCCCGCCGGCGCTGACCGCCGCCCTCGACCAGGTCAAGGGCACCGACCCGGACCTGGCCAAGTTCCAGGAGGCCGGCAAGAACGGCCAGGTGCTCCCGGCCATCCCGGCCATGGCCACCATCTGGGACCCGTTCGGCAAGGCTGAAGCCGCCATCATCGGCGGCGCCGACCCGGCCACGACGATCACCGCGGCCGGCAAGACCATCTCCGGCCAGATCAAGTAATGACCACGTCGCTGTCCGGCCCGGGGGCTGCCACCCAGCCCCCGGGCCGGGAGCCCGTCGGCCCCGGGCTCCCGGGCAAGTCCCGCACCGCGCGGCACCACGCGCCGACCACCACGACCGGTCTGCTCGGCAAGGTGCTCCTGCTCGGCCTGACCGCCGGGATCGCGGTCTGGGCGGCCTTCCCGCTCATCGAGGCGGAGAAGTGGGTCGGACTGGCCGTCCTGGCCGCCACCACCGCCGGGCTCTTCTACCTCTACCTGACCCGCCGGCACATCCCGGCGAAGTACCTGGTCCCCGGAACGCTGTTCCTGATCGCGTTCCAGGTGGTCCCGGTGCTCTACACGGCGAGCACCGCCTTCACGAACTTCGGCGACGGCCACCGTGGCACCAAAGAGGACGCGATCGTCGCCATCCAGACCGCCTCCGTCAAGCAGGTGCCCGGCTCCGCCGAGTACGCCCTCTCCGTCGCCACCCAGGGCGACCCGGCGACCGGCCCGCTCGTCTTCCTGGTCAGCGACCCGGGCACCGGCACCGTCTCGGCCGGCGACGCCGGCGGGCTGCGCCAGCTCGACCCGGCCGACGTCACCGTGGCCCCGGGCGGAAAGGTCACCGCCGCCGACGGCTACACCGTGCTCAACTTCGGCCAGGCCAGCGCCCGCAGCCAGGAGATCACCGACCTGGTGGTGCCGACGTCCGGCGGCGCGCTGCGCTCCGCCGGCCTGTCCCGCGCCTACGAGGGCAAGGCGGTCCGGGCGTACGACGCCGGCTGCGACTGCGTCAGGGACACCGAGACCGGCAGGACCTGGACGGCGGACGAGGACACCGGTGCGTTCGTCGCCGCCGACGGCGAGCGGCTGGCCCAGGGCTGGAAGGTCACCGTCGGGCTCGAGAACTTCTCCCGGGTGCTCACCGACCCGGCCATCTCCGGCCCGTTCTTCGGCACGCTGCTGTGGAACTTCGCCTTCGCCGTCGGCTCCACCGGCGGCACGTTCATCCTGGGCATGTTCATCGCCCTGGCGCTGCACTCGCCCCGGATGCGGGGCACCAACCTCTACCGGATCCTGCTGATCCTGCCGTACGCCATGCCGTCCTTCGCGATGCTGCTGGTCTGGCGGGACATGTTCAACACCGACTTCGGGCTGATCAACAACCTGTTCGGGCTCGGGGTGGACTGGTTCGGCCAGGAGTGGTCGGCCCGGATCGCGGTGATCCTGGTGCAGCTCTGGCTCGGCTACCCGTACATGTTCCTGGTCGCCACGGGCGCGCTCCAGGCCATCCCGAAGGAGCTGACCGAGGCGACCTCGGTCGACGGGGCGTCGCCGTGGCAGTCGTTCCGGGCGGTCACCCTGCCGCTGCTGCTGGTCGCGCTCTCCCCACTGCTGATCGCGTCGTTCGCGTACAACTTCAACAACTTCAACGCGATCTACCTGACCACCGAGGGTGGCCCCTTCCCGGCGGACAACCCGACGGCGGGGGCGACGGACCTGCTGATCACGTACACGTACCGGCTGGCCTTCGGGGCGCAGGGCGCCCAGTTCGGCCTGGCGGCCGCAGTGTCGATCTTCATCTTCACCATCGTCGCGGTGGTGTCGGCGGTGAGCTTCCGGCGCACCCGTAAGCAGGAGGAGGTGTACTCGTGACCTCGCTTCGCGGCACCCCGGTCGCGGGCGGCGCGACCGGCCCCGCCCCGGCCACCAACCGCACCGCGGGCCGGCGTCGCAACCGTTGGTTCGCCCAGGTCGGCTGGCGTCACCTGGTCGGCGTGCTGGCGGTCGCGTTCAGCCTCTTCCCGATCCTGTTCGTGCTGTCGGCCGCGCTCAACCCGCTCGGCACGCTCTCCTCGACGGAGCTGCTGCCGACCGGGGCGTCCCTGGAGAACTTCACGAACCTGTTCGACCGTACGGCGTTCGGCTGGTGGTTCTTCAACTCGCTGCTCATCGCCGGGGTGGCCTCGTTCGCGTCGGTCTTCCTGTCGGCGCTGGCGGCGTACGCCTTCTCCCGGATGCGGTTCTCCGGGCGCCGGGTCGGGCTGCTGTCGCTGCTGCTGATCCAGATGTTCCCGCAGTTCCTGGCGATCGTGGCGATCTTCCTGATCTTCACGACGATCACCGACCTGTGGCCGGCGATCGGCTTCAACACGCCGTGGGGCCTGCTGCTGCTCTACCTGGGCGGCGCGCTCGGCGTGAACACCTGGCTGATGAAGGGCTTCTTCGACACGCTCCCCCGGGAGCTGGACGAGTCGGCCACGATGGACGGCGCCACGCACGCCCAGGTCTTCTTCCGGATCATGCTGCCGCTGGTGGCGCCGATCCTGGCGGTGACCGGCCTGCTCGCCTTCATCGGCACCATCAACGAGTTCCTGATGGCGAACGTCTTCCTGACCAACAGCGAGTCGAAGACCCTCGCGGTCGGCATGTTCGGCCTGGTGGCCGGCGAACGCAACAACAACTTCGGGATCTTCGCGGCGGGCACCCTGCTCACCGCGATCCCCACGGTGCTGGTCTTCCAGATGGTCCAGCGCTACATCGTCTCCGGCCTCACCGCCGGAGCTGTCAAGGGATGAATCGGATGGGTGGCCGCCCTCCCACGGAGGGCAGGGTCAGCGTGCCGGCTCCGCCGGCCTGACCCCCCACCGATCTTCCGTTCGCTGCGGCAAGGGCGTCGGCGTTCGACGTACACCGGAGCAGTCACGGATCGACCGCCGCGGTCGGGGAACCGGCCGCGGCGGGAGACCCCTTTCTCTCCCCGTCCGATCGACGCGAAAGGCACCGCCATGTCCCTGTTGCCACACCACGACGGATCCGCCCTGTACGTCCCCGAGCAGGAACCCGCGCTCGGCGACACCGTCGACGTCTTCGTCCGGGTGCCGGCCGGCGCCGACGTCCGGCAGGTGCACGTGCGCACCACCGGCGACGGCGAGCCCCGGTTCACCGAGGCGGTCATCGACCGCACCGACGACGGCGACGTCTGGTGGCGGGTCCCCGTCGAGGCCCGCAACCCGGTCAGCAACTACCGGTTCATGCTCACCGGCCGCCGCGGCCACCGCTGGCTGAACGCCGCCGGCGTGGTGCGCCACGACGTGCCCGACAACGGCGACTTCAAGCTGGTCACCCACGCCCCGCCACCCGCCTGGGCCCGCGACGCGGTGATCTACCAGATCTTCCCTGACCGGTTCGCCCGCTCCGCCGCCGCCGACGGGCGGGAACTGCCCGACTGGGCCGTCCCGTGCGACTGGGACACCCCCGTGATCGGTCGAGGCCCGGAGACCCCCCGCCAGTTCTACGGCGGCGACCTGGACGGCGTCACCGAGCGGCTGGACCACCTGGACCGCCTCGGCGTGAACACCGTCTACCTGACCCCGATCTTCCCGGCCCGCTCCAACCACCGCTACGACGCCGCCAGTTTCGACACGGTGGACCCGCTGCTCGGCGGGGACGCCGCGCTGGCCCGCCTCGCCGACGCCGTACGCGCCCGGGGCTGGCGGCTGCTCGGCGACATCACCAGCAACCACACCGGCGACGCGCACGAGTGGTTCACCCGGGCCGCCTCCGACGTGTCCGCGCCCGAGCGGGAGCTGTACTACTTCGACGAGGCGACCGGGGACTACGAGTCCTGGAACGGGGTCACCTCGCTGCCGAAGCTGAACTGGGGCAGCGCCGAGCTGCGCCGGCGCTTCGCCACCGCCGACGACTCGCTGCTGCGCCGCTGGCTGCGTCCGCCGTACGGGCTGGACGGCTGGCGGGTGGACGTGGCGAACATGACGGGGCGGCGGGGCTCCGACGCGTACACCCACGAGGTGGCGGCACTGCTGCGCGAGGTGGTCGTCCGGACCCGGGCCGACGGGCTGCTGATGGCCGAACACGGCCACGACCACACCGGCGACCTGGACCGCGACGGCTGGCACGGCACGATGAACTACGTCGGCTTCACCGACCCGGTCTGGTCCTGGCTGCGGCACGGCGACCAGCCCGTACCGAACTTCCTCGGCACGCCCGGCGGGGTGCGTCGCCGGGACGCGGACGAAGTGCTCGCCACCATGAACGCCTACCGCTCGCTGATCTCCTGGCGGTCGTACACCCACTCGTGGCAGCTCCTCGGCTCGCACGACTCCGCCCGGATCAGGACGGTGGTCGGCGACGCCGCCCGGCAGGAGGTCGCCGCTGGCCTGCTCGCCACCATGCCCGGCACTCCGATGATCTTCGCCGGCGACGAGCTGGGCCTGACCGGCAGCAACGGCGAGGGCTCGCGTACCCCGATGCCGTGGCACCGGCCGGAGAGCTGGGACGCCTCGACGTTCGCCAGCTACCGGGCGCTGGTCGCGCTGCGCCGGGCCGAACCCGCGCTGCGCCACGGCGGCCTACGCTGGCTGCACGCCGACGCGGACACACTGGTCTACCTGCGCGAGGCCCCGACCGGCGCGGTACTGGTGCTGGCCCGTCGAGCAGCCGGTGAGCCGGTCCGCCTGACCGGGCTGAAGGCGGCGGAGAACGTCCACGGCGGCGCACCCGCCCTGCGCCCCGACGCGGACGGCACGATCACCCTCCCGGCAGACGGCCCCACCTTCCAGGCCTGGCGCCTCCCCTAATCACCCCACCCCACCCCACCCCTCCGCTCCGCCCTCCCGCCCCGCCCCTCCCGCCCCGCGCCTCCCCCCGCCCCGCGTGGCCCCGTTCCCGCGATCTTGCACTTGTGGCCCTGACAAGAGGGGCATATACCGCAAATCGAGGGCGCAAAGTGCAAGATCGCCGGGGCGGGGCGGGGCGGGGCGGGGCGGGGCGGGGCGGGGCGGGGCGGGGCGGGCCGGGCCGGGGCGGGCCGGGCCGGGGGGAGGCGCGACGCGGGGCGGGGCGGCCGCTCGCCATCCTGGCCGGGTGCGTGCTGGTGGTGCGCCGCTTGGCCACCGTCGCCGAGGCGTCCTCGCCCCGTCGGTGTCCGGGAACGGGCGACACGCGCTGATCAGCCCCGCTACTACAATCCGTCGTTGATAGGGGAGGATGGTGCGCGTGGAAGCTCTGAGACTGATACTGCGCTACGTCCATCTGATCGGTTTCGCCCTGCTGCTCGGCGGCGCGATCGTCCAGTACATCAGCGGAAAGCTGCGGATCAACCCGGCCATGCTCTGGGGTGCCGTGATCATGCTGCTGACCGGCATCGGCCTCTCCGCGCCGCTGCGCGACGGCAACGAACCGGACCCCGCGAAACTTGTTACCAAGTTGGTGCTCGCCATACTGATCTTCGTCATGGTCTTCTTTTCCCGGAAGCGTGACGTGGTCAACCGCGGGCACTTCCTGGCAATCGTCGGGTTGACCCTGGTCAACGCGGCGGTGGCGGTCTTCTGGCGGTAGCGTCACCGGCAGGGGACGACACGCAGAACCGGACGTTTCGCGGTACCTCGCCGCGCACTCACCAGCACCGAGAGTGATCTGCCCCACCTAAGGGTTACGTAGGGGTAACAGGCGCTCAACAGTCGTGCACGATTGTCGGCCGGTGGGTGGGCGCGGGCGTACGCTCCCGTCCGTAACGTGGGATGCCGGCGGCGTAGCGCAGGCCGGCTCAAAGGGCTGCCACCGTGCAGGACGCGGTGTGCAATGGGAAGGAGACGTCTTGCGCTCTGTGCGTGGGATGCGGATTGCCTCCGTCTTCGCGATGGGTGGGCTCGTGCTGAGCGCTGCCGCGTGTGGCGAGGCTCCCGAGGAGAACAACAACGCCGGCAGCGGCGACAAGAAGTACAGCGCCTGCATGGTGACCGACGTCGGCGGCATCGACGACAAGTCGTTCAACACCTCCGCCTGGAAGGGCCTGGAGGAGGCCAAGAAGGCCAACCCCAACATCGACATCAAGTACGTCGCGTCGAAGGCCGAGGCGGACTACGAGGTCAACCTGACCCAGTACGTCAACCAGAAGTGCGACTTCGTCCTGGCCGTCGGCGGCCTGATGGGTGACGCCACCTCCAAGATCGCCAAGGCGAACCCGAACCAGCAGTTCGGCATCGTCGACGCGAAGGTCGCGGAGACCAACGTCTACCCGATGCAGTTCGACACCGCCCAGGCCGGTTTCCTCGCCGGTTATCTGGCCGCCGGCATGACCAAGAGCGGCACGGTGGGCACCTACGGCGGCCTGCCGATCCCGCCGGTCACCATCTTCATGGACGGCTACGCCGACGGCGTCGCGCACTACAACAAGACCAAGAGCAAGACGGTCAAGGTCGTCGGCTGGGACAAGGCCACCCAGAAGGGCTCCTTCACCAACGACTTCGTCAAGCAGGACGAGGGCAAGAAGGTCAGCGACGCGCTGGTCGCCCAGGGCGCCGACATCATCATGCCGGTCGCCGGCGGTTCCGGCCTCGGCACCACCGGCGCCGCGAAGGCGTCCGGCGGCAAGTACAACACCATCTGGGTGGACGTCGACGGCTGCGAGAGCACCCCGGACTGCTCGGCGATCCTCACCACCGTCGAGAAGAACATCCCGGGCGCCGTCAAGGAGGCCGTCGTCAAGGCCGCCAACGGCGAGAAGCTGTCGCCGACCCCGGGCTACCTCGGCAACCTGTCCAACGACGGCGTCGGCCTCGCCCCGTACCACGAGTTCGACAGCAAGGTCCCGGCCGAGCTGAAGGCCGAGATCGACAAGCTGAAGGCGGACATCGCCGCCGGCACCGTCACCGTCACCTCCGCGGCCCAGCCGAAGTGAGGCTCCGCCGGCCGACCATGGTGAGACGATCACCCGGGTAGGCCGGCGACCGGTACAGCACGAAGATCCGGCCGCCCCGGCGTCGCGGGAAAACCCTGCGGCACCGGGGCGGCCGATCCCGCTCCACCCGACGACGGCCCCGCGCCGCGAGCGGTCCACCGGCAGCTACGCTGCACCATCGCTTCGCACTCCAGGAGGTTGCGCTGAGACTCGAACTGCGCGGCATCACCAAGCGGTTCGGTGATCTGGTCGCCAACGACCACATCGACCTGACGGTGGAGCCTGGAGAGATTCACGCCCTGCTCGGCGAGAACGGCGCGGGCAAGTCGACCCTGATGAACGTGCTCTACGGGCTCTACCAGCCCGACGAGGGCGAGATCCTGGTCGACGGCGCGCCGCTGAAGCTGAGGGGGCCGTCCGACGCGATCGCGGCCGGGATCGGCATGGTGCACCAGCACTTCATGCTGGTGCCCGTCTTCACCGTCACCGAGAACATCATGCTCGGCGCCGAGCAGGTCCGGGGCGGCATCGCCGGCTTCCTGGACCGGCGGCGGGCCCGGCGTGAGGTCGCCGAGGTCTCCGAGCGGTACAACCTGCGGGTCGACCCGGACGCGGTGATCGAGGACCTGCCGGTCGGCATCCAGCAGCGGGTGGAGATCGTCAAGGCGCTCACCCGCGACGTCGACCTGCTCATCCTCGACGAGCCGACGGCGGTGCTCACCCCGCAGGAAACCGAGGAACTGCTCACCGTGATGCGGTCGCTCAAGGCCGCCGGCAAGTCGATCGTCTTCATCACCCACAAGCTGGGCGAGGTCAAGGCCATCGCCGACCGGATCACCGTGATCCGGCGCGGGAAGACCGTCGGCACCGCCTCGCCCGAGGCGAGCCGGGACGAGCTGGCCGCGCTCATGGTCGGCCGCAGCGTCCGGCTCACCGTGGAGAAGGAGTCCGCCACCCCCGGCAAGCCGATCCTGGAGGTCTCCGGCCTGGTCGTCGACGACGACCGGCAGATCCGGGCGGTCGACGGGATCGACCTGACCGTGCACGCGGGCGAGGTGCTCGGCGTCGCGGGCGTGCAGGGCAACGGCCAGACCGAGCTGATCGAGGCGATCATGGGGCTGCGCCCGACGCTCGCCGGCACGATCGCGCTCGACGGCCAGCAGGTCAACGGCTGGTCGACCAAGAAGGTGCTCCGCGCGGGCGTCGGCTACGTGCCCGAGGACCGCAGCGTCGACGGCCTGGTCAAGGAGTTCTCCGTCGCGGAGAACCTGGTGCTCGACATCTACGACCGGCCGCCCTTCGGCAAGGGCCTGGCGCTCAAGCCGGACGCCATCGCGAAGTCGGCGAAGGAGCGGATCGAGCAGTTCGACGTCCGCACCTCCTCGGCCGACGCGCCGGTCGGCACCCTCTCCGGCGGCAACCAGCAGAAGGTCATCGTGGCCCGGGAGCTGTCCCGGCCGCTGAAGCTCTTCATCGCCGCCCAGCCGACCCGCGGCGTCGACGTCGGGTCGATCGAGTTCATCCACAGCCAGGTCATCCGGGAGCGGGACGTCGGCACCGCCGTCATGGTGGTCTCCAGCGAACTCGACGAGGTGATCGGCCTGGCCGACCGGATCGCGGTGATGTACCGCGGCCGGGTCATCGGCATCGTCGGCCCGGACACCCCGCGCGAGGAGATCGGCCTGCTGATGGCCGGCATCACCCCTGACGCGGCCCCCGCCGCCACCGGCACGGAGCCCGCTGCCGAGAGCCCTGGTAACGAGGACGAGGCATGACCAACCCCAAGCCCCCTTCGGGCTCCCCGGACAAGGACCCGGCGACCGAGGCGCAGGCGGCGGAGGCCGCGCTGGAGAACACCGAGCGCGCCGAGCCGGCCACCACCCCGAAGGCGCCGGCCCCGGAGGCGAAGCCCTCGCTGGGCCGGCTGTTCCTGGACAAT
The DNA here is from genome assembly GCF_040652795.1 of Micromonospora sp. NPDC048170. Classification (NCBI taxonomy): domain Bacteria; kingdom Bacillati; phylum Actinomycetota; class Actinomycetes; order Micromonosporales; family Micromonosporaceae; genus Micromonospora; species Micromonospora sp. NPDC048170. The sequence goes on along the minus strand of NZ_JBEZMR010000001.1, from coordinate 553,366 downwards.
CTCTGGGCGGCGAACACCTTCACGGTGACCCTGCTGTCGCTGGTGCTGGCGATGGTCGTCGGCGCGCTGCTGATGATCGTCTCCGATCCCGAGGTGCTGGCCACCTACAGCTACATCACCGCCCGGCCGGCCGACGCGCTGAACGCGAGCTGGACGCTGGTCAGCGAGGCGTACGGGAACCTGTTCAAGGGCGCCGTCTTCGACCCCGAGGCGGTCGGCTTCCAGGCGGTGATGAGCCCGATCTCGGAGACGCTCACCTACACCGCGCCGCTGGTCTTCACCGGCCTGTCGGTGGCGCTGGCCTTCCGGGGCGGCATGTTCAACATCGGCGCCCAGGGCCAGGCCATCGTGGGCGTGATCATGGCCGCGCTGGCCGGCTTCGTGCTGCCGCTGCCGCCCGGCCTGCACCTGCTCGTCGCGGTGCTCGCCGGCGCGCTCGGCGGTGCGATCTGGGGCTTCATCCCGGGCATCCTCAAGGCGCGGGCCGGCGCCCACGAGGTGATCAACACGATCATGCTCAACTACATCGCCGTGTACTTCCTGACCTGGATCATCGTGCAGAACGGCGTCCAGGACCCGAACCGCTCGGACGCGATCAGCCGCCCGGTCGACGGCTCGGCCCAGCTGCCCCGGCTGCTCGGCGACGGGCTGCGGGTGCACGCCGGCATCATCCTGGCGGTGCTGGCCACCTGGGCGGTCTGGTGGCTGCTCAACCGGTCCACGCTCGGCTTCGAGCTGCGCGCGGTCGGCGCCAACCCGGACGCCGCGCGGACCGCCGGCATCAGCGTCACCCGGACGTACGTCCTGATCATGGTCTTCGCCGGGATCCTGGCCGGCCTCGGCGGCTCCAACATGGTGCTCGGCTCCACCGCCAGCGCGCTGACCCCGCTGGTGGCCGCGCAGATCGGCTTCGACGGCATCCTGGTGGCGCTGCTCGGCCGGGTGAAGCCGTGGGGCGTGGCGCTGGCCGCGCTGCTCTTCGGCGCGCTCCAGGCCGGCGGCAACCGGATGCAGTCGTACTCGGGGATCTCGCTGGAGCTGGTCACCGTGCTCCAGGCGCTGATCGTCATCTTCATCGCCGCGCCGGCCCTGGTGAAGGCGATCTTCCAGCTCCGGGCCGCCCGCGCCGCCCGGTTGCAGACGAGCCTGGCGAAGGGCTGGTAACTCATGTCCACCATGGCTGTCGAAGACGTCGCGGTCGCCGAAGTCGACCAGGGTTTCTGGACCCGTACCCGCAAGGTCGGCGCCGTGCTGCTCGGGCTCGGCCTGCTGGCGACGGTGCTGTTCGGGGCGCTCGCCACCGGTGAGCAGGCCCGCTTCACCCTCAGCGAGGACTCCGCCGGCGCCGCGCTGAAGATCGACGGCACGCTCGGCGCGATCCTCTTCGGCCTCGTCGCGGTCGCCGCCGGCGTCGCGATGCTCGCCGGGCTGCCGAAGCGCTGGTTCACCCTGGTGCTCGGCGTCGGCCTGCTCGGCTTCGTGCTGTCGTTCCTCTGCTGGCAGGTCTCCGCCGCGCCGGCCGGGCAGAACTTCATGCCGCTGGTCAACATCATCCGGGGCACGTTCCTCCTGGCCCTGCCGCTGATCTTCGGCTCGTTGGCCGGCGTGCTCTGCGAGCGCTCCGGCGTGGTGAACGTGGCCATTGAGGGGCAGTTGCTGATGGGCGCCTTCAGCGGTGCACTCTTCGGCAGCCTCTCCGGCAACGTCTGGGTCGGCCTGGTCGCCGCGGCGATCGGCGGCGCGTTCATCTCGCTGCTGCTGGCCGTCTTCTCGATCCGCTACCTGGTCGACCAGGTGGTCATGGGCATCGTGCTCAACCTGCTGGCCGTCGGCGTCACCGGCTTCCTCTACGAGCGGCTGATGCAGACCAACGCGCAGAAGTACAACAGCGCACCCCGGTTCAGCAACTGGGAGATCCCGCTGCTGTCGGACATCCCGCTGCTCGGGCCGGCGCTGTTCCGGGGCAACATCTTCCTCTACCTCGGCCTACTGCTGGTGCTGGTCATCCACATCGCGCTGTTCCGCACCCGGTGGGGCCTGCGCACCCGCTCGGTCGGCGAGCACCCCACCGCCGCCGACACCCTGGGCGTCAAGGTGCTCGGGCTGCGTTACCGCAACGTGCTGCTCGCCGGGGTGGTCGCCGGCATCGGCGGCGCCTCCTACACGCTGGCGCTCTACTCGTTCAGCAAGAACATGATCGGCGGCAAGGGCTTCATCGCCCTGGCCGCGTTGATCTTCGGCCGGTGGAGCCCGACCGGGGCGCTGCTCGCGGCGCTCTTCTTCGGCTTCGCCGACCAGCTCGCCACCTACCTGGGCGCGATCAACAGCGTGATTCCGAACCAGTTCCTGGCCATGCTGCCCTACCTGGCGACGATCCTGGCGGTGGCCGGGCTGGTCGGCCGGGTCCGGGCGCCGGCCGCCGACGGCAAGCCGTACATCAAGGGCTGACGGGGGAGCACCACATGGAGATCGACTGGGAGCGGCTGCGGGCCGCCGCGACCGAGGTGATGCGGCACGCGTACGTGCCGTACTCGAAGTTCCCGGTCGGGGCGGCCGCCCTGGTGGACGACGGCCGGGTGGTGGTCGGCTGCAACGTGGAGAACGCCGCGTACGGCGTGGTGCTCTGCGCCGAGTGCGGGGTGGTCTCCTCGCTGCACGCCACCGGCGGCGGCCGGATCGTGGCCCTGTCCTGCGTCGACGCCACCGGCGAGCCGCTGATGCCGTGCGGCCGGTGCCGCCAGCTGCTCTGGGAGCAGGGCGGCCCGGAGTGCCTGATCGAGGCCAGGGGCGGGCCGCTGCGGATGGCCGAGCTGCTGCCGCACGCCTTCGACGTGGCCGACCTGGAGGCCGTGACCGGGGAGGCCCCGGTGCCCGTGGTGCCGGATCGGCTGGCCGCGTGGCGCGGGCGCGGCACGGTCTTCGCGCACCCCGACCTCTCCGCCGGCCAGCAGGTCTGGACGGCCTATTGGGAGCGGTCCGCGGGCGACAGCGAGGGTGCCGAGACCGGTGTGCTGGAGGAGGGCCCGAGCTGGGGCGACCCGGCGGAGGCGATCACCTGGGGCCTGGCCCGTACGCCCCGGGTGGTGGTCGTGGACGCGGCCGGCAGCATCTTCTGGGCCGGCGAGGGTGAGCCGCCGATGGAGATTCCGGTTCGCTGGGCGGGTTGAGCTCAAGGCCGGCTGGGGCCTGCCGTGCCCGGCTCCGGGCGGTCAGGCTTGATCCCTCCGCCGGGCACGGCAGGCCCCAGCCGTCGGTGGTCACGGTGCGCGAATCGGTATCGCCATACGAGTAGGGAAGTCCTTTGTGATGAGTGGGTTTGCGGCGGTTGATGTTATTCGGGTGAAGCGGGACGGGGGAGTGCTCTCCGACGCGCAGATCGACTGGGTGGTGGACGCGTACACCCGGGGGGTGGTCGCCGACGAGCAGATGTCGGCGCTGGCCATGGCGATCCTGCTGCGCGGCATGACCGGGCCGGAGATCGCCCGGTGGACCGCCGCGATGATCGCCAGCGGGGAGCGGCTAGACCTCTCCGCCGTCGACCGGCCGACCGTCGACAAGCACTCCACGGGTGGTGTCGGCGACAAGATCACCCTGCCGCTCACCCCGCTGGTCGCCGCCTGCGGCGCCGCGGTGCCGCAGCTCAGCGGCCGGGGCCTCGGGCACACGGGCGGCACCCTGGACAAGCTGGAGTCGATCCCCGGCTGGCGGGCGGCGCTGAGCAACGAGGAGTTCACCGCCCAGCTCCGCGACATCGGCGCGGTGGTCTGCGCGGCCGGCGCGGGACTCGCCCCCGCCGACCGCAAGCTGTACGCGCTGCGCGACGTGACCGGGACCGTCGAGGCCATCCCGCTGATCGCCAGCTCGATCATGAGCAAGAAGATCGCCGAGGGCACCGGCGCGCTGGTGCTCGACGTGAAGGTCGGCTCCGGCGCGTTCATGAAGTCCGTCGAGCAGGCCCGCGAGCTGGCCCGGACGATGGTCGAGCTGGGCGGCGCGCACGGCGTGCGGACCGTCGCCCTGCTCACCGACATGTCCACCCCGCTCGGCCTGGCCATCGGCAACTCCGTCGAGGTGACCGAGTCGGTCGAGGTGCTCGCCGGGGGCGGGCCCGCCGACGTGGTCGAGCTGACGCTGGCGCTGGCCCGCGAGATGCTCGACGCGGCCGGGCTGCCGGACGCCGACCCGGCGGCCGCCCTGCGCGACGGCCGGGCCATGGACTCCTGGCGGGCGATGATCCGCGCCCAGGGCGGGGACCCGGACGGCCCGATGCCGACCGCGAACGAGGTCGAGGTGGTCCGCGCGGACGCGGACGGCTTCGTCGCGGCGGTCGACGCGTACGCCATGGGGGTGGCCGCGTGGCGGCTCGGCGCCGGGCGGGCCCGCAAGGAGGACCCGGTCAGCGTGCCGGCGGGGGTGGTGCTGCACAAGCGTCCGGGCGACCCGGTGCGGGCCGGCGATCCGCTCTACGAGCTGCGCGCCGACGACGCCGCCCGGATCCCGGCGGCGCGGGACGACGCCGCGCGGGCGGTGCGGATCTCACCGGCCGTGCCCGCCGCGACGCCCCTGGTCATCGAGCGGATCGGCTGAGCGCAACGGTCGCCGGGGCGGCATGGTGCCGGCCCGCTCGGACCGCTATCCTCCCTGGCCAGGGGGGACAACCGGCGCCGAGTCGTCGCGAGCAGACAGGATCTTTCCGCCGTGACCGTACCTGCCCCCGATCCACGGGAGGTGCGTGAGGCGAGCCTGGACGAGCTGTCCCGGCTGCGTCTCCCGCTGCCACCAGCCCAGTTTCCGCTCGTGTGGGAGCCCGGCGACCAGATCGAGCTCCGCCCCACGGTGGAGATCGAGGCCCGCATCGCGGTGCTGCACCTGATCCTGGCCCGCTGCTTCGGCATGCCGCCGCAGTCGGCGATGAGCTGGCTGCTCGCCTCGCACCTGGTCGACACGGTCACGCCGCCGGAGTTCCAGTTCGTGACCGGCGGCAAGGGCGACCACCGGTCGTTCGTGCTGCACCACGACGCGCTCTTCGCGCTGGCGTGGGTGCTCGGCCTGACCAAGCAGCTCGACCCGACGCTGCCGGTCGACGAGCGGCTGGTGGAGCGGATGCCGCAGATTCCCGACGGGGAGACCTTCGGCCAGTGGCGGGCCCGGATCCTCGCCGCCCCGCAACATCCCGCCGACGCCGCGGCCCTGCTGGACCTGCACTACTGCCTGGACTGGGCGTACCTGGAGACGGAGCGGGCCGGCCGGACCCCGCCCGGGCTGGTGGACGCGAACGCGATCGGCCAGCGCCGCTGGGCCCTGGAGTGGGCGGTGATCCTGCGCGGGCCGTACCACGACGAGCCCCCCGGCTGGGAAGAGGTGGACCTCTCCACCTGACCGGGCGGTCAGCGGGGCGTCGGCCGCCAGACGGTCAGCCGCACCGCGACGGTCACCCGGACGGGCTCGGCGAGGGCGGCCACCCGGGCGGCGAGCCCGGCCGGATCGGTGTGCCAGGCGCTGGGACCCATCCCGACCAGCGTCGCGACCTCCGGGCCGGTCAACGCCAGCTCCCGCCGGTGCACGGTGGACGCCGCCGGGGTGAAGTGCCCGCCCAGGCTCTCGGCGACCCGGTCCGCCTTGGCCGGGTCCACCCGCAGCAGGCCGAGGGCGCCGACCAGTTCGGTGAGGTGGTCCTCGGCCGGCGTCACCACCAGCAGGGATCCGGCCGGGTCGAGGACCCGGTGGAACTCCGCCCCGTTGCGCGGGGCGAAGACGTTCAGCAGCACGGCCGTGCCGGCGTCGGCCAGGGGCAGCCGCTGCCACGTGTCGGCGAGCGCCGCCGCCGCGCGCGGGTGCGCCCGGGCGGCCCGGCGCAGCGCCGGCTTCGACACGTCCAGGGCCAGACCCGCGGCGTCCGGCAGCGCCGCCAGCACCGCCGCGAGATGCCGGCCCGTTCCCGCCCCGGCATCCACCACCAGCGGGTACGCCCCGACGGCGCGCGCCCCGACCACACGCTCCACGGCCTCCGTCGCGGCGGCGGCGAGAGCGGCCGAGATCAGGTCGTAGTGGCCGGCGGACAGGAAGTCGGCGCGGGCGGCCACCATCTCGGCGGTGTCCCCGACGTGCGGGGCGCGGCCGGCGAGCAGGTTCACGTAGCCCTGGCGGGCCACGTCGAAGCTGTGCCGGCGCGGGCAGCACAGCGCGCGGGCACCTCCGGCGGCGACCTCGGCCAGCGGTTGGGCGCAGACCGGGCAGCGGAGCCGGTCGACGATGCGGGGGTCCACGTCAGGCGTCCAGGTAGGTCAGCACCGCGCGTACCCGGCGGTGGTCGTCGTCGCAGTCACGCAGGTCGAGCTTGGCGAAGATCGAGTTGATGTGCTTGCTGACCGCCTTCTCGGTGACCACCATGCGCTGGGCGATCGCGCCGTTGGAGCGACCCTCGGCCATCAGCGCCAGCACTTCGTGCTCGCGTGGGGTGAGCCGGCCCAGTGGCGCGGCCCGGGCGGGCCGGGCCAGCAGTTGGGAGATCACCTCGGGGTCCATGGCCATTCCGCCGCCGGCGACCCGGTGCACGGCGGCGACGAACTGCGCCACGTCGGCCACCCGGTCCTTGAGCAGGTAGCCCACCGCTCCCGCGCCGTCGGAGAGCAGCTCCCGGGCGTAGAGCTGCTCGACGTACTGGGAGAGGACCAGCACCGGCAGCCCGGGCACCCGTTCCCGGGCGGTCAGCGCGGCACGCAGCCCCTCGTCGGTGTGGGTCGGCGGGAGGCGGACGTCCACCACCGCCACGTCGGGGCGGTGCTCCAGCAGGGCGGCGAGCAGCTCGTCACCGGTCTCCACGGCGGCCACCACCTCGTCGCCGTACGCGGTGAGGAGCCGGATCAGCCCGTCGCGCAGCAAGGCCAGGTCCTCGGCGATCACGACTCGCACGGCAGCTCCACGTCGACCACGGTAGGCCCACCGGCCGGCGAGCTGATCCGGACCCGGCCGTCGAAGACGGCGAGCCGCCGCCGGATGCCGGCCAGCCCGGTGCCCCGCTCCGGGTCGGCCCCGCCCCGGCCGTCGTCGAAGACGCTCAACCGGACCGTCGTGCCGACCCGGTGCAGCCGCACCGCCACCCGCGCCGCCCCGCTGTGCCGGGCCGCGTTGGTGATCAGCTCGGCGGCGGTGAAGTAGAGCGCCGACTCCAGCGGGGGCGCCAGCCGGTCGGGCAGGTCGACGTCGAGGTCGACCGGGAGGGCCGCGCCGAGGGCGAGGGCGGCGAGGCCGCCGGCGAGCCCCCGGTCGGCCAGCACCGGCGGGTGGATGCCGCGTACGACGTCGCGCAGCTCGGACAGGGCGGTGCCGGCGTTGGTCCGGGCCTCGGTGACCAGCCCGCGGGCCGCCTCCGGGTCGCGGGCCAGCAGCTCCTCGGCGAGGCCGAGGTTCATCGCCATCGCGACCAGCCGCGCCTGCGCGCCGTCGTGCAGGTCCCGCTCGATGCGGCGCAGCTCGGCCGCCTGCGTGTCGACGGTCTGGGCGCGGGTGTCGGCCAGCTCCACCACCCGCTCGGCCAGAGCTGCGCGGGTGGTCGGTCCGAGCAGCGCACGGGTCAGCAGGTCCTCCAGGTGGAGCAGCCCCCTGGGCAGCCAGTACGCCCCGACCCCCAGCAGCAGCGCGGGCACCACGGCCAGCGCCGCGTTGCGCAGCGAGTCGATCGGCAGGCCGAGGTAGTTGTCGATCGCGCCGGGTGCCACCGTGTGGATCAGCGGCAGGGCGACCCCCTGCGCGACGCCGAGCCAGAGCCCCACGGCCAGCACCGCGGCGACCGGGGCGAGGCAGAAGTGCACGAACAGGAACGCCAGGTCCCGATAGGTGGCCGGATCACCGGCCATGGTCCGCAGCCGGGACAGCAGCGCTCCGGTCACCGGCCGGTACGGGGACCGGACCGGCGGGCCCGGCACCCGGTGGCGCTGCCTGTCCAGCAGCGTCCGGGTGCCGGCGAGGGTGCGGTCGAGCAGCGGCAGGCCGACGCCGAGGAGGCTGAGCCCCGCGGTGAGGAGGGTGGCCAGGAAGGGCACCATGCCCAGGCCGGCCAGCCCCGCCGCCACGGCCAGCTGGCTCAGCTCCCGCCTGGTCCGCCGCACGCCGCTCACCGGACCATTGTCCCAGCCGGCAGGGCGGTCTCCGACGGCGCGGGGACCGGCCCACCGCCGGGCGGGGGCGCGGGGTCGGGCTCGGTGCGGATGCGGCCCGGCCAGAAGGCCGCCCGGCCGGACAGCGCGGCCAGCGCCGGCACCAGCAGCCAGGAGAGCCCGAACGTGGCGATCAGCACGCCGACCGCGACGGCGAGCCCGATCTCAGCCAGCATCGGCGACGCCACGAGCACCCCGAAGCTGCCCGCCAGGATGACCCCGGCCGCGGCGACCGCCGGGCCGGCCCGGCGTACCGCCTCCGCGGCGGCCCGGCGGGGCGACCGACCGGCACGCAGCTCCTCCCGGAACCGGGCGATCATCAGGATGTTGTAGTCGGTCCCGATGGCGGTGACGAAGAGGAACACGACCAGCGGCAGCTGGAAGTTGAGCCCGGGCCGGCCGCCGAGCACCTGGAACACCAGCACGCTGGTGCCGAGGGTGGCGACGAAGCCGAGCGCGACCGCCGCGAGCAGGCCGATCGAGGCGAGCAGGCCGCGCAGCATCAGCAGCAGGAGCAGCCCGATCAGCCCGGCGGCCACCGGGAAGACCAGCCGGAGGTCCTCGTCGAGCACGGTCCGGATGTCGGCGAAGGTGGCGGTCTCCCCGCCGACGTACGCCCGGGTGCCGGGCGGCGCGGCGGCGTGCGCGGTGGGGCGTAGCTGGTGCTCCACCGCGTCCATGGCCCGCTGCGAGTACGGCGGCTCGGCGAGCAGCAGCTGCACCCGGGCCACGTCCCCCTCGACCTCGACCCCGCCCGGGGCCGCGACGATGGGCACCTCGGCGAGCCGTGCGGCGAACCGTTCGGCGGCGGTCGCGTCCACCCCGGGCCCGGTGAGGTAGACGACGGTCGGCGAGAGCGTCCCGGCGGGCAGCCCCGAGCGGAGCCAGTCCAGGGCCCGGGCCGACTCGGAGCCGGGCGGCAGCGCGTCCATCTCGTAGCTCGGCCGGTGGTGCAGCGCGCCGAGACCGAGCAGCCCGAGGGCGGCGACCGTGGCCAACGCGACCAGGGCCGGCCGGCGGGCGATCAGGCGGGCGGCCCGGGCCGCCCGCCCGGTCGTCCCGGCGTCGTCGGCGCGGCCGGTGCCGGGGGCGACCAGTTTCGCCGGCCAGTAGGCCCGCCGGCCGAGCAGCGAGTAGACCGCGGGGAACAGGGTCAGCGCGGCGGCCACCATGAGCAGGACGGCCACGGCCAGGGCCGGTCCGAGCACCTGGAAGGAGGCGAGCCGGGAGAGCACCAGGGCGCCGAACGCCACCGCCACCACCAGCGCGGACACGGTGACCGCCCCGCCGATCCGGCTGACCGCGTGGACCATGGCGGTACGGCGGTCGTCGCCGGCCCGGAGTCGTTCCCGGTAGCGGAAGAGCAGGAACACGGCGTAGTCGGTGCCGATGCCGAGCAGCACGACCGGGAGCAGGCCCGTGGTGGAGCCGTCCAGGGCGTACCCGAAGACCTTGCCGCCCAGGGCGAGCAGGCCGGTGGCGGCCTGCGCGACCAGCAGCACCAGGAACAGGTTGAGCAGCGCGATCGCCGGGCTGCGGAAGACGACCAGCAGCAGGACCAGGATCACCAGCAGCATCGCGCCGTGGACGATCAGGTCGAGCAGGAAGCTGTCGGCCGCGCCGGCGGCCTCGCCGGTCCAGCCGGCGACCAGGCCGGTGCCGGCCAGCGCGTCGTCGGTGGCGTCCCGCAGCCGGTCGACCGCCTGGACGGTCGTCTCCGCGTGGGCGTCGCCGGCCAGGCGCGCCTCCGCCAGGCGTAGTCGCCCGTCGGGGGCGACCGCGCCGGGAGTCACCGCGGTGACACCGGCGACCCGCAACTGCTGCGGCAGCCGGTCGATCCGGGCGCTGTCGTCGGGGGTCAGCGGGGCCCCGTCGGCCCGGCGGACGACCAGCACCGCGCTGCTGCCGGCGGGCTCGGGGAAGATCCGGGACCCGATCCCGGCGGCCTTCGCGGACTCGTACCGGTCGGGCAGGAACTCGGCCTGGCTGCCGGCGGGGCGCGGCCCCTCCGGCCCGTAGACGGCGAAGGTGCCGGCGGTCAGCGCGACGATGACGAGCAGCCAGCCGGCGATCACCCGTCCCGGGCGTCTGACCACCGCGGTGGCCAATGTGGTGAACACGTGCAACTCTCCCCGCGTCGGCTTCTGGTGATGCCGTTGACGCTAGGGAGCTGGACGGTTCACTTCGATGGTGCGCACTCGCCGGTCCGATGGTGGTGCCTGCACCACCACGGTCACCGTCGCGCGTCGCCCGGGCCGGTCAGGTGGTCGACCACGCGGTGGGTCAGCGCGTCCAGCGCGGCGATCTCGTCGGCGGTCAGCAGGTCGATGAGGTGCCGGCGGACCGCCGCCACGTGGCCGGGGGCCGCCGCCTCGACGGCGCGTCGGCCTTCGGCGGTGAGCGCGACGACCGCGCCCCGCCCGTCCGCCGCGCACTCCTCGCGGGTGACCAGGCCGCGCTGCTGCATGCGGGTCAGGTGGTGGGAGAGCCGGCTGCGCGACCAGAGCATCCGGTCGGCCAGTTCGCTGAGCCGCAGCCGTTGGTCGGGCGTCTCCGACAGGTCGGAGAGCACGTCGTAGTCGGGCTCGGAGAGCCCCGCGTCGCGCATCAGGTCGCGGGCCAGCTCCAGGTCGAGCAGGCGGCGCATCCGCCGGTACCCGCGCCAGGCGCGCTGCTCCCGCTCGTCGAGCCAGCGTGGTTGTTCCATACCGGCCATCCTAGCCATCTGGTTGACATGTCATCAATCCGCTTCCTAAGGTAGGTGACATGTCAACCAGATTGCCGGGCCGGCTGTCCCGCCTGCTGGCCGGCCTCGTGCTGTTCGGCGTCAGCGTGGCCCTGATGGTCCGCGCCGACCTCGGCCTCGCCTCCTGGGACGTGCTGCACCAGGGGCTCGCCGAGCGGACCGGGCTGCCCCTCGGCCAGGTGGTGAACCTGGTCGCCGTGGTCGTGCTGCTGCTCTGGATCCCGCTGCGGCAGCGGCCCGGGTTCGGCACCCTCGCGAACGCGGTGGTGGTCGGGGTCACCGCCGACGCCACGCTCGCCGTCCTGCCGCCCGTGACCCCCGTCTCCGGGCGGATCGGCCTGCTGGTCGCCGGCATCCTGCTCAACGGGCTCGCCACGGCCCTCTACCTCGGGGCACGCCTGGGGCCCGGGCCGCGCGACGGCCTGATGACCGGGCTGGCCGCCCGTGGCCTGCCGGTCGGGCGGGTACGCACGGCCATCGAGCTCGGCGTACTCGCGCTGGGTTGGGCACTCGGCGGCACCGTCGGCCCCGGCACCCTCCTCTTCGCCGTCAGCATCGGGCCGCTGGCGCACCACCTCATCCCGAAGTTCACCGTGCCGGCCCCGGGCCGGCCCGCCACCACAGGAGCGACACCGCCATGCCCTGCCTGACCGTCATCGTCGCCAGCACCCGGCCCGGCCGGGTGGGCCGCCGGATCGGCGACTGGTTCACCGCCGTCGCCACCGCGCACGACGCCTTCGACGACGTACGCCTCGTCGACCTCGCCGAGGTGGGCCTGCCCTTCCACGACGAGCCGCACCACCCCTCCGAGGGGCGCTACCTGCACCCGCACACCCGGCGGTGGAGCGCCACCGTCGACGCCGGGGACGCCTTCGTCTTCGTCATGCCGGAATACAACTACGGCTTCAGCGCGCCGTTGAAGAACGCGATCGACCACCTCTACACGGAGTGGCAGTACAAGCCGGTCGGCTTCGTCAGCTACGGCATGACCTCCGGCGGCCTGCGCGCGGTCCAGATGATCAAGCAGGTGGTGACCACCCTCAAGATGATGCCGGCCAACGAGGCGGTGGCCGTGTTCCTGCGGGAGGCCCTCGACGCCGCCGGCGAGTTGCTGCCGGACCCGGCGCGCGACGCCGCCGCCGAGGTGATGCTCGACGAGGTGGCCCGGCTCGCCGCCGCCCTCGCCCCACTGCGGGTGCCGGCGTGAACGCCCGGCTGTGGGAGCTGTTCGGGGAACGCGGCCGGGGCGTGCTGGTCACCCTGCGGCGCGACGGGCGGCCCCAGCTGTCCAACCTCGACTACCTCGCCGAGCCCGGCCTGATCCGCTGCTCCACGACCGCGGACCGGGCCAAGGTGCGCAACCTGCGCCGCGATCCCCGGGCCAGCCTGCACGTCACCACCGCCGACGGCGGGGCGTACGCGGTCGCGGAGGGCGTGGTCACGCTCACCCCGCCGGCGGCGGCGCCCGACGACGAATGCGTCGAGGAACTGGTGGAGGTCTACCGGCGGATCCGTGGCGAGCACCCCGACTGGGCCGACTACCGGGCGGCGATGGTCGCCGACGGCCGGCTGGTGCTCCGCCTCGCCGTCGACCGGGTGTACGGCTGGCGTCCCTGACCGGGCGCGGGGCCGGTCACCCGGCACCGCCACCGCCGCCCCGCCGGTCCGGTCGGGCGACCCGGGGCGCCTGGCCGGACCGACCCGCGTGGTGGTGCCGGTCCGGAACGGCGCCACGCCGACCGCCGGTCCCGTCGGCAGGCCCGGCGGGGCCGACTAGGGTCTGTGCATGGTCGCGACAATCCGTTACGAGGACATCGTCAAGGTCCCGAAGGCGCTGCTGCACGATCACCTCGACGGCGGCCTGCGGCCGGCGACGATCGTCGAGCTGGCCGCCGAGGTGGGTCACGAGCTGCCCACCACCGACCCCGAGGCGCTGGGCCGGTGGTTCGTCGAGGCGGCCAACTCCGGTTCCCTGGAGCGCTACCTGGAGACGTTCGCGCACACCGTCGCCGTCATGCAGACGGCGTCGTCACTGCGACGGGTGGCCCGGGAGTGCGCCCAGGACCTGGCCGCCGACGGGGTGGTCTACGCCGAGGTGCGGTTCGCCCCCGAGCAGCACCTGGAGCGGGACCTGACCCTGGACGAGGTGGTCGAGGCGGTGCTGGCCGGCTTCGTCGAGGGCACCGCGCTGGCGGCCGAGGCAGGCCGGCAGATCCGGGTCGGCACCCTGCTCACCGCGATGCGGCACGCCGCCCGGTCGCAGGAGATCGCCGAGCTGGCCGTCCGGCACCGGGACGCCGGGGTGGTCGGCTTCGACATCGCCGGAGCCGAGGCGGGCTTCCCGCCCACCCGGCACCTGGACGCCTTCGAATACCTCCAGCGCGAGAACTTCCACTTCACCATCCACGCGGGCGAGGCGTTCGGCCTGCCGTCGATCTGGCAGGCGATCCAGTGGTGCGGGGCGGACCGGCTCGGCCACGGGGTGCGGATCGTGGACGACATCACACCCGGTCCGGAGCCGGTGCTCGGCCGGCTGGCCGCGTACGTGCGGGACAAGCGGATCCCGCTGGAGCTCTGCCCGTCCTCGAACGTCCAGACCGGCGCCGCCGCCTCGATCGCCGACCACCCGATCGGGCTGCTGCGGGACCTGCGGTTCCGGGTCACGGTGAACACCGACAACCGGCTGATGAGCGGCACGTCGATGTCGCGGGAGATGGCCCTGCTGGCGGACGCCTTCGGCTACGGCTGGAAGGAGTTCCAGTGGTTCACCATCAACGCCATGAAGAGCGCCTTCATCCCCTTCGACGAACGGTTGAAGATCATCGACGAGGTGATCAAGCCGGCGTACGGCAAGCTGCTGGGCTGACCGCGACGCCGCCGCACTGTGGCGGCGTCGCGGTCAGGACCGGTGCGGGTGGCCGGCGAGCAGGCCGGCCACCCCGCGCAGCACCTCGCCCGCGCGGGCCGCCTCGGCGCCCAGGCCCGTCTGCCTCCGCAGCACCGCCGGCTCGGCGCGCAGCAGCGCCAGGCCCCGGCGCACCAGCACCCGGGGCGCCTTGCGTTGTTCGGCCAGGTCGCGGGCCAGCCGCCGGACGAAGGTCGCCCCCCGGGGCCGCCGCAGGGCGTACGCCCCGGCGAGGACCCCGCGTCGACGGCACTCCTCGACGATCTCGGCTGCGAAGATCCCTTCGGCCACGAAAAGTGGCGAATCGGCGACGTCGAATGGCCGGGTGGTCACCCGGCGGTCCTCATCGATGGCGTAGACCGGCACATCGGCCCTGCCCTCCCTGGCCAGGCGGGCAATCGTCTCCACGGCCGCCATGGCGTCCCAGGAACGCGGTGACTCCCAGTCCACCGCGCCGTTCTGTCGCGGCAACGTGGGGTCGTCACCGTCCTTGTAGAAGTCGTCCAGGCAGAGGACCGGAAGGCCGGTTCGCTGCGCTACGTACGACTTTCCGGATCCGGAAGGTCCGGCGAGCAGGACAACGCGATGAGGGTGCTTCATTACCTTCAGTGACTCCGGCCAGACGGATTGCTAGCAAAATTGCATCAACATCTCATCACACCTCCGGCTGCGGTCAGCCTGGGCTTTCTCTTTCAGGGGTGGCGTGATGGAATCTCGGATGGTCCGACCCGCATGGTCGGTCGCTGGGTGTTGCCCAGGGGCAACGCAGTCCAGGAATCGCGAGGGCGGGTGACGTGAGCAAACGGCCACATGCGTCGGGCTCCTTCATGTCGCGTCTGCGTCGGCCGACCGGTCGGCTCCGCGACATGCCGATCTGGTCCAAGCTCGGTCTCATCATGATCGTGCCGACCATCGCCACGGTGGTCGTGGGCACCAGTGGTCTGGTGGACCACCTGGAGACCCTCAACAACGCCAACCGGGCCGGCGACCTGGCCAACCTCGTCGGCCACTCGGGCGACCTGGTCGACACCCTCCAGAACGAGCGCACCAACGCACTGCGCCTGCTGGGGGTGCCGCGCGGCCAGGACAACGCCCGATACAAGCAGGCGTACGAGCAGGCCAACACCCGCGTCGACAAGGCCAAGGGGTCGTACCTGCAACAGCGGGCCGAGGTCGAGGACCTCCCGGCCAACTTCGACACCCTGCTGGGCGAGATCGACCAGACGCTGACCGACCTGCCCGGCACCCGCAGTCAGGTCTTCAACGGCAAGCTCGGGCTCGTTCCGGCCATGCAGGCGTACGACGGCCTGATCGACGACCTGATCAGCATCCGCGACTCGGCCACCCAGCTCGCCGGTGACAACGAGCTGAGCGACAAGATGCGCGCGTCGACGGCCACCGCCCGGAACAAGGAGTTCCTGTCCCGGCGCCGGGACGTGGTGCACCGGGCGTTCATCCAGCAGCGGCTCACCCCGAACCTGCGCAACGAGTACATCGCCACCAGCACCGGCTCCAGCCAGTGGTTGCAGAGCTTCCAGGTGGTGGCCAGCCAGCCCGAGCAGGAGTACTACGCCCAGGTGGTCGCCGGCCCCGACCTGCGCGAGGCGAACACCTACAACAGTTGGCTCAACGGCATCACCACCGCCGACAGCCTTACCGGCGCCCCGTTCGACGCGGACCAGTGGGACGCGGCCATGGTGGCCAACGCCAAGCTGATCCGTACCGTCGAGGCGAAGATCGACCGTGACGTGGTCGCGGTCGCCGACGACCTGCGCTCGGACGTGCAGCGCCAGGTGTTCCTGGAGACCGGCCTGCTGCTCAGCATGCTGCTCCTGGCGATCCTCTTCGCCTACCTGGTCGCCCGCTCGATGGCCCGCTCCCTGCGCGACCTGCGCCAGGGCGCCCTCTCCATCGCGCAGTACGGCCTGCCCCAGGCGGTGGCCCGGCTGCGCGACCCCCAGGTCACCGGGCAGCTCTCCCCGGCGCAGCTCGCCAGCCAGATCGCCGAGCCGCTGCCGGTGCGCAGCAAGGACGAGTTCGGCCAGGTGACCGAGGCGTTCAACGCGGTCCACCTGGAGGCCGTCCGCACCGCCGCCGAGCAGGCCGCCCTGCGCGCGTCCGTCGCGACGATGTTCGTCAACCTGGCCCGCCGGTCGCAGATCCTGGTCGACCGCCTGATCGGTCACCTCGACCGGCTGGAGCGCGGCGAGGAGGACCCGGACCGGCTGGCCGAACTGTTCCAGCTCGACCACCTGGCGACCCGGATGCGCCGTAACGACGAGAACCTCCTGGTGCTCGCCGGCGCCGACTCCACCCGCGTGCAGCGGGAGCCGGCCGCGCTGATCGACGTGCTCCGGGCGGGTCAGTCCGAGGTCGAGCACTACACCCGGATCGAGTTCGGGGTGATCGACCGGGACATCGAGGTCGCGGCGCACGCCGTCAACGACATGGTCCACCTGGTCGCCGAGCTGTTCGACAACGCCACCGCCTTCTCGCCGCCGGACTCGCACGTCATGGTGGAGGCCCGGCGCGTCGGCGACCGCGCGTCGCTCTACGTGGAGGACCAGGGCATCGGGATCAGCTCCGACCAGCTCCACGACCTCAACGAGCGGCTCGCCACGCCACCGCAGGTGGACGTGGCAGTCTCACGGATGATGGGCCTGGTCGTGGTCGCCCGGCTGGCGTCCCGGCACGGCGTCAAGGTCGAGCTGCGACCCGGCACCGACCGGGGGACCGTCGCCGAGGTGGTCATGCCGACCTCGGTGCTCGTGCCCCGGACGCTCTCCGGCCGCCCGCAGTCGCCCGCGCTGCCGACGCCCGCCCCGCAGTCGTCCGGCCCGGCCCCGGCATTCGGCGCGTTGCCGGCGCTCGGCAACGGCCCGGCCAGCCCGCTGCCCACGCAGCGCCCCGGAGAGTCCGGCAACCAGGTGACCCTCGGCGGCCGGCCGTTCGACCCGGCACCGCGCAACGGGGCCGGCACGCCGGCGTCGGCCGGCGCGGCGCGGTCCATGCCGGCCTGGTCGGACCTGACCGGTGCCAGCGGGTTCAACGGCGGCGAGGCCTTCCGGCCCCGCCCGTCGAACGGCCAGTCGGTCGACCCGCTGCCGCAGCGGCGGTCCGCCGACGACCAGGACTCCGCCGGCCAGCAGGGCGCCCCGCGGCAGCTGCCCAGCACCCCCGACGCCCGGCCGTACTCCGGCCCGCCGGTCTCCGCGCCGCCCGTGCCCTACGCGGGCCCGCCGGTGTCGACGCCGCCGGTGCCCTACTCCGCGCCGCCGGTGTCCGGCCCGCCGGTCTCCGGCATGCCGGTCTCGGCGTCTCCGGTATCCGGCCACCCGTACTCCGGCCAGCCGGTCTCGGCCGCGCCGTACTCCGGTCCGCCGGTCTCGGCCGCGCCCTACTCCGGCCCGCCGGTCTCCGCGCCGCCGACCAGCCCGCTGCCCCAGCGTCAGGCCCCCGGCACGCCGGGTCCCAGCACGCCGGCGCCGCCGGCCTGGCCGCCGGTCGCCGGTGCGGACCGTGACACCGCGACCCCGCCCGTGCCCGAGCGGCTGGCCGCCGCGCTGGACATGACCACCGAACTGCCGCGGGTGCCGCGCTCCGGCGCGCCGACCCCGGCAGCCCAGGCTCCGGCGCCGGCCCCGGCCGCCCCGCAGGCGCGGCCGACCACGCCGCCGGCCCCGAAGCAGCGGTACGCGGACGAGACGATGGAGCTGCCGATCTTCCGGGAGCTCGAGTCGGCCTGGTTCCGTACCCGCCGCCCGGGGCCGGAGGAGGCGGCGGTCGCCGCGAAGACGCCGACCAACGGTGCACCGACCCAGCAGTTCGCCCCGGTCGACGCCGGCGGCCGGGCCGTGCAGCCGACACCACCCGGGACGACAGGTAACGCACCGATGGCAGACACTCCGGCGGCCGGAGGGGCGCCGCGCGAGAACGGACCGACGGTCAACGGGGGTGGCCGCCCCGGCGTCGCCGACAGCTTCGGTCACCGTCGCCCCTCGCCGCAGCAGACCAGCGGTTGGCAGACCGCGGCCGATGACGGGTGGCGTGCCGCCTCGGCGGCGACCGAGGTGTCCGTCGGGGCGACCACATCGACGGGCCTGCCCAAACGCACCCCGATGGCACAGTTGGTGCCCGGCGCGGTGGAGAAGCCCACCACCTCGGTGCAGCGGCGTACACCGGAGGGTGTCCGGGGCCTGCTTTCGGCTTACCATCGGGGCGTGCAACGGGGACGTACGAACCCGTCGGACAGCAACCCGACCAACCCGGAGTCGGCTCCGGGAGGGCAGCAATCCTCGCAGTCTGGCTCAGGCCCGATGGCCGGGAGCGGGCAGAAGGAGCAAGAACGATGACAACTACGCAGGATCTCGGTTGGCTGCTGGCCAACTTCGCCGACCGGGTGCCCGGTGTCGCGCACGCGGTCGCCGTCTCCGCGGACGGGCTGCTCCTCGCGTCGTCACGGGACCTCCCGCGGGACCGGGCCGATCAGCTGGCCGCGATCGCGTCCGGCCTGGTCAGCCTCACCCAGGGGGCGGCCCGCTGCTTCGAGGGAGGCGCGGTGCTGCAGACAGTGGTGGAGATGGACAACGGCTTCCTGTTCCTGATGTCCATCTCGGACGGCTCGTCGTTCGCGGTGCTCGCTGCCCGCAGCAGCGACGTGGGACAGGTGGGCTACGAGATGGCCCTGCTGGTCGACCGGGTGGGCGACGCACTGACCCCGCAGCCACGTGCGGCTGCCGGAATGCTGGGCTGACGACCTGTTGACCCGTGAGGTCCGCGGGGCGACAACGACAACGACGACGGGCTCCATCCGGAGCCGGTGCCGGGTGCGAAGGAGGTGAGCGGCGACATGGCCGATCGTGACGAACCGACCGGAGCGTTGGTCCGTCCATACGCCGTGACCCGTGGTCGTACCCGCCCGCGCCTCGACATCGCGCTGGAGGCGCTCGTCGAGACGACGGTGCGCGGCCGCGCCGCTGCCACTGGCAACGGCGGTCAGGGCCGCGAGCACCAGTACATCGCCGCGCTGTGTGATGGACGTGTGCAGTCGCTCGCCGAGATCGCGGCGCGGATGCAGCTCCCGCTCGGTGTGGCCCGGGTGCTCATCGCCGACATGGCGACGGACGGCCTGGTCGCGGTCCACGAGCCGACCATTCTGGACGACTCGGACGACGCGGTGGGCACTGAACTGCTGGAGAGGGTGCTGAGTGGACTTCGCAGGCTCTGACATGTCGCACCGCCCGCCGACCCCGAGTGGGCGCGTGACGTCGGCGAAGATCGTTATCGCCGGGGGATTCGGCGTCGGCAAGACGACGTTGGTCGGCTCGGTCTCGGAGATCACGCCGCTGACGACCGAGGCCATCATGACCTCCGCCGGCGTGGGCGTCGACGACACCCGGCAGGTGCCGGGCAAGACGACGACCACGGTGGCGATGGACTTCGGCCGCATCTCGATCGATCGTGACCTGATTCTGTACCTGTTCGGTACGCCGGGTCAGACCCGGTTCTGGTTCATGTGGGACGAGTTGGTCCGCGGCGCGATCGGTGCGGTCGTGCTGGTGGACACCCGTCGGCTGGCCGACTGCTTCGCGGCGATCGACTTCTTCGAACACCGGCGGCTGCCGTACCTGGTGGCCATCAACTGCTTCGACGGGATGCAGTACCACGACCCGCAGGACGTGCGGGACGCGCTCGCGATCTCCGGCGACGTGCCGGTGGTGGCCTGCGACGCCCGCAACCGGGAGTCGACGAAGCACGTGCTGATCTCGCTGGTCGAGTACGTGCTGACCATGCGGCGCTCGCGCGCCGTGACGCCGGCCTGATCGACGCGACGGGCACCCGGTGGACGGCCTCGGCCGCCACCGGGTGCTCGTCGCTGCCCGGGCCAGTTCACCCGCACCGCTGCCGTCTCCGAGTGGACGAGGGCACGGCCCAGCTCGCCCATGCCCTGCTGTTCCGGCGCTGCCGGGCCGACGGGGTCAGGACACCCGTGCCCAGGCGCCCGCGCTGACGGTGTAGATGCCCAGCGAGCCCTGGTCCATGCCGCCGTGCCGGATGGGGGTGAAGGAGTACATCCCCGCCATCCCCTCGGTGACCTGGTTCTGTAGGAACGCCCGGATCCGTCCACGGTCGACGCTGGTGGCGAGCCGCGCGGCGTCGGCGATCAGCTGCACCGCGTCGGACGCGTACGGGGCGAAGCCGTTGAACCCGCCGTGCAGCTGGACGTAGCGGTAGATGAACTCCTTGCGGTCCAGCGCCGACATCGTCGTGTTGGCGAGCATCGCCCCGCCCAGCGAGGTCGGATGGACGGCGTACGCGCCCTCCATGACGGCAGCGTTCTCACCCTCCAGGGTCTGCTCGGCGACCGCGCCCGCGTCGAGGAACACCGGCCCGTCGTAGCCGGCCCGGCGCAGCGCCCCGACGGCGGCGGCCGAGTCCGGGGCGGTCGCCCAGACCACCACCGCGTCGGGGCGGGAGCCTGTCGCCGCCCTGGCCGCCCGGCGGGGGTCCTCGCCGGTGCGGGGCAGCCGGGTGGCGGAGGCCAGTGTCACCCGGGCCGTGCGCAGGGCCCCGGTCATCGCCCGTACGCCGGAGTCGCCGTGCAGGCCGTCAGCGGCCAGCAGCGCCACCCGGGACAGCCGCTGTGAGGCGACGAGCCGGGCGAGCCGCCGAGCCATGTCGCCGGCGTCCGGAGTCATCTTGTAGACGTACGTCCGTTGCGCCAGCGGCAGCACGATCCCGTCGCCGAAGGCGAGGGAGAGGAACGGCACCCGCTCCTGCTGCGCGACCCCGACCAGCGCCATCGAGGTCTCGGCCATGGTGCCGCCGACCAGGGCGTGCACGCCGGCGTCCTGGGCTAGTTCGGTGGCCTGCCGGGCCGCCAGCGCGGGATCGCCGGTGTTGTCCCGCAGCTCCACCCGTACGGCGCGGCGGAGGTTGCCGACCGGCACGCCCTTGGCGTTGAGCGACTCCAGGGTGATCTCCAGCGCCCGCTGCTGGAGCACGCCGAGCGCGGCGCCGGGACCGGTCAGCTCCAGGCTGACCCCGATCCGCAGCTCCTGACCGCTCGGCACGGACGTCCTGACCGGACCGCCCTGACCCGCCTCGCCGCGCCCGCAGGCGCTGAGCAGGAACGTGCCCGCCGTCGCGGCCAGCAGGCCACGGCGGGTCAGTGCGGAGGAGCCGGTTGCCGATGTCGCCATGAGTCGCCTTCCCACCCGGCGACCCCTGCCGCCGGCTGTTCAGCCGGTATGCTCCCGGCCACCGAGACCCGGCGTCAAATTATCCGGGTGTGGGTATGGACACGCAGGTGAGAGGCGGTTTTCCGGCGGTCAGGAGCGGTAGCCGGCGGAGCGGTACTCGTATTCGCGGTCGTCGTCGCGATCACCCGTGTCGCGGGTGAAGTCCCAGCCGCCGGCGGCCTCCCGACCGGGCCGGCCACCGACCGCGAACCCGCCGATCTCCTGCCCCCGGCGCCAGCCGCGGAAGTAGCCGGTGGTGTTCTCGGCGAGGCTCGCCGCGTCGCGGACGATCCGCAGTGGCCGCTCGTCCCGCAGCGGGGAACCGGGAACGAGGTTGGCCTGGGGGACCCGCTTGGGCAGCCCGGCCGGGGTCTCGGCGCCGACCGCCGGGCGGGCCGCCTGCTCGGCCGCCTGCCAGCCGGTGTCCGCCTTCGACGACCAGTCCAGGTCGGACTCGTCGTCGTGCCCGACGAACCAGGCGGACTTGGCCTGGGCGAAGATCAGCAGGTCGCCGTCGCCCTCGTCGGACACGGGCGGGGGGCGACGCTCCACCGGGGGTGCCGGCCGGTAGTCGGCCCCCGGCCGCTCGTCACGGGGGACCGGCCGGCCCCTGCGCGCGGCCTCCTCGCGGTCGACCAGCCGCAGCGGGGGCGTCTCGGGCTGCGCGTCGGCGGCCGGGCCCGTCCCGCCACGCAGCGCGCGGTCGGCCAGCGGCGGGGGCTCGACCAGCCGGAGCACCGGGGGCTCCTGGGGCAGGTCGTCGGCCAGCCAGGGCGGGGTGACCCGGCGCTCCGCCCCCGGATCGGTCGGGGCGTCGACGCCCCGACCGCCACGGTCGCCGTAGGAGCCGACGACCGGGTTCGTGGCGGAACTGTCGGCCGGGTCCTCCGGGTTGTTGACCAGCGGCCAGTTCGCCCGGGAACCGGGGGGAGCGGCGTCCGCCCGGGCAGCCGGGTGGGTGGCCTCGTGGCCGGGGCGTGGCGTGGGCACGGGCACGCTGAGGTCGGTGGCGCTGAAGCCGCCCGTGGGCGGGGTCGACTCGCCGTTGGTCTTGGGGCGGGGCGGGATCACGGTGCGCTGGCGCTCGGCGCGGGCGCTCTGGATCGCCGCGGTGGTCAGGGTGGGGCGGAACGGCTCCCCAGCCTCGGCCGGCGGCACCGTGCCCCGCTGTGCCGGGGCGATGGGGGTGATGCCCGGTGGGGGAGGCGGCGGTGCGGACACCGGGCGGTTGGTCGGGCCGTCGATCCGGCTCGGCAGCGGCCCCGGGCGTGCGGGGGGCGCGGAGACCGGGGGACCGGCAACGGCGGCCGGCGTCATCGGCGCCGGGGCGACCGGTGGCGGGGCGAGGGGGGTCGGGGCGACCGGCGGCGGGCCGAGCGGCCGGGGGGCGGGGGGAGGCGTCGCACCGGAGAGGGGCTCCGGCCTGCTCCGGCGCCCGCCGGTCGGGGCCTGCTCGGGCTCGGCGGGACGGAGGGCACGCAGGCCACCGGCCGGGGTGAGGCCGGACAGGCCACCGGCGGGGGTGCGGCCGGGCACGTCGCCGAGCGGTTCGTCGTGCCGGGTGGCGGCGCGGCGCCCCGGGGCCGGCGCGACGGGCGTGCCGACCCGGTCGTTGAGCGCGCCGACCAGGGCTTGGCAGCCGGCGTCGCAGGCCCGGACGGAGGCGACGGCCTGCCGCACGGTCTCCGCCACTGCGGAGGTGAGGGCGCGGTTCACGGTGGCGCGCCGGGGCGTCTCACTGACGGCGACCCGCAGGGCGGTCACCGCGTCGGCGAGTTCGTCGCTGTCGGCGACCCCGTCGGCGGCGAGGCGCGCCGCGACCGCGTCGGCGGAGACCGGGACGTCGCCGTCCCGACCCACGACGCCGGTCAGCATGCTGGGCTCCGGCAACGCGTCCAGCACGGCCAACGAGACCGGCTCGGCCGGGTCCGGGTACGCGCGCAGCGCGGCCGGATAGAGCTCGCGGAGCACCTCGCGCAGCGTGACGGCGGCGGAGTGCCGGCCGCTGGCCAGGGCGGCGTGCGCGGCGAGGACCTGCTTGTAGCCGGCGAGGTCGCGGGGGGTGGGGAGGGTGACGGCGGAGAGGGCGCCGGCCTGTAGGGCGCGGGCGAGGCCGACGGCACGCCGCTCGGCCGCGGGCGAGTGCATCTCCTCCAGGGAGTCGTCGTCGGCGAACCGCTCGGCGAAGTCGTCGACGGAGTCGTCGTCGGCGATCGCCAGTGGACGACCGGCGGCGCTGAGCAGCGAGGTGACCGTGTGGTCGTCGCTGTCGGCGGCGATGGCCGCACCGCTCGGCCCGCCCGACCGCTCCACGAGCAGCGCGACCAGCTGGGCGTAGCCAGCGGGGTCGTCGCCGATCTCGCAGACGAGCAGCAGACGGCCTGCGTCGTCGACCACAGCGGACGTCAGCGTCGAACCGGCCGAGGCCGGTCGGTCGGCCGGATCCGCCGAGGCCAGACCGCAGTACACGCGCACGAGCGCCACGGCGTCGTCCTCCTCCCGGGACACAAGGCTTTCACTGCCAGAGACTGATGCTCCCCGTAAAGGGTCAGTCGCGCCAGTCCACCACCGCAGAGATCTTGCCGACAATGGTGCGCCAACCCAAACTTGCGGTTTGTGCCCCGATTTTCTTCAGCCGGCGCCGACCGAAGAAAGCGCCGACGCCGCCGTTGACCGTGGCGCGCAGGGATTCGTCCAGGTCATCGAGGCTGGAGCCGGCGGAGAGCATGTCCAGCACCGCCGGCAGCCGCAGCGCGTACGCCAGGTCGCGGGCCACCTCACCGGCCTCGATGAGCAGCGTCGGATCCCAGGTGTCGTGCCCGCCGCGGAGATTCTCCACGACCAGGTCGAGCTCGTAGATGTCCTCTTCGAGCGGCGCGATGTCGGCCGGCTCCACCCGTTCGGACAATTCATTCCAGCTGTCCAGCTGAGACAGGTCGTTCGGTGCCCCGGAACGGATGAAACTGACCAGCGACTCAGGAGTCTGGAAGAGCAGCAGCTTTCCGCGGTGGCTGAGGAAGGCCGGCACCTCCTCGTCGCCCGCCTCGTCCTTGTCCGCGGCGTCGGTCTCGGCGTCCTCGTCGTCGGTCGCGTCGCGGCGGCGGCCCTTGGCCTCCTCCTCGTCGTCGGTCGCGTCGCGGCGGCGGCCCTTGGCCTCCTCCTCGTCGCTCTCGGCGAACTCCTGCGCGACCTCCTCGTCGAGGATGACGACGGCCTCGTCGTCCTCCTCGTCGTCCTCCGCGGCCTGGCGGCGGGCCAGGAACGGGTCGTCCTGGTCGCGCTCGGCGACGTCGGTCGGGGTCAGCTCGCGCGCCGGCCGGTACGCCCGCAGCGTGTAGCCGGTGCCAGCGGGCAGCGCGATCTCCACCGGGTCGATCCGCAGCTCGTCCCAGAGGGCGCGGGCGGCCTCGGCCGAGACCGTTGCGGTGTCGGACTCGGCCGGGGCGTCGTCGAGCTCGGGCTCGTCGGCGTCGGGCCGTTGGGGCGACTGACGGGCCACGCTGACCTCCGTGTGCTTCGGGTTGCCCACCCGCCGGCGTCCGCCGCCGACGAGTGACTCTGGGCACATACCCTAATGGGCTACTCCGGGTGACCGGTGCCGCACCCCGGTGGCGGAGCGGGCCACCGACAAGTAGCGTTGCTACACATGAAGGCCCAGGCGCTGCACGGACACCTCGACGCGCTGCTGCTGGCGGTGCTCGAACAGGGCTCGCTGCACGGCTACGCGATCATCGAGGCGCTACGCAACCGCAGCGACGGTCAGCTCGACCTGCCGACCGGCACCATCTACCCGGCGTTGCGGCGGCTGGAGCGGGCCGGCCACGTGGCCAGCACCTGGAGCACCGTCAACGGGCGGGAACGGCGGACGTACGAGCTCACCGACGAGGGCCGGCGGGCGCTGGCCGGGGAGCGGTCCGGGTGGCGCGAGTTCCGCTCCACCGTCGGCCGGTTCCTCGACACCGACGCGCCGCCGGCCGCGCCGGCCTGAGGGGTCGTCTCCGCGGGTCAGCGGGTGGCGAGCAGCCAGGTGCGGGCGGCCCGGCCGAGCCAGAAATAGCCGGCGGCGGCCACCACCACTCCGATGATCATGGGTGGCCAGGTGAGTGCGGCCTCCCAGAGGCCGATCGACCACCCGAAGAGTGCCGAGCCGGTCAGCACGCCGAGGGAGAGGACCCCGGCCAGGGCCGCGCCCACCCACCGGTCGGTGGCACCGCCGCGCCGCGCCGACCGGCGGGCCCGCAGCAGGCCGACCGCGGCCAGCACGAACGCCGCGCCCCAGATCCACCCCACCGACGCCGACAGGAACTGGTAGCCGGCCGGCGGCGGGGAGCCACTCCAGCCCGACCCCTGCCAGGTGAGGTCGCCGGCGACGAACGCGACCGTGGCGAGCGCGATGACCCGCAGCGACAGCCCCCGTAGCGCACCCGCCGCGAGCTCCGCCTGGTAGGCGGGGGCGAGCTGCGACGGCGAGCCGAACTCGGCCACCGCCCGGCGCTGCGCCTCCGCCGCCGGCAGCCCGTCCTCCCGGTACGCGTCGACGGCGTCCAGCAGCCCGTGTCGCGCCTCGGTCAGCAGGTCGGACTTCAGCCGGCGCGGCCCACGCAGGTGCGCGCCCAGCTCCCGCAGCCGTTCCTCCACCATCGTCGTGTCGATCTCGCCCCGCATGGCCCCACCCTGTCACGGTCGCCGCCGGACGTCGTCCGGGACAACCCTGGCCCGACCCGGAGCCGGCGGGCGGGACGGGTCGGGCGGAGATCAGGGCCGCAGCGCCAGGTAACCGCGTTCGGCCGCCTCCTGGATCAGCCACTGGTCCCGGTACCAGCCGGGGGTGGCGACCAACTCGGCGTGCCGGCCGCGCTGGGCCACCCGGCCGGCGTCCAGGACCACGATCTCGTCCAGTTCGGCGAGTCCGCTGAGCCGGTGGCTGATCAGCAGCACGGAGCGCCCGGCCGGGGTGGCCGCCAGCGCGGAGGCGAGCACCGCGTCGGCGGCGGCGGGGTCGAGCCCCTCGGTCGGCTCGTCGAGCACCAGCACACCCGGTGCCGCGAGCAGCGCCCGGGCCAGCGCGAGCCGCTGCCGCTGGCCGCCGGAGAGCTGGCCGCCCTCTTCGCCGACCACGGTGTCCCAGCCGTCCGGCTGCTCGCGTACCCAGTCCAGCAGGCCGGCCGCCGCGGTCGCCGCCGCCAGCTCCTCCTCGTCGGCGTCGGGCCGCCCGAGCAGCAGGTTCTCCCGCACGGTGGCATGGAACACGTACGCCTCGGCGAGCAGTCCGCCGACGGCGCGGGGCAACTCCTCGACCCGGTACGCCGACAGTTCCCGCCCGTCGAGGGTGATCCGCCCGTGCGCGGGGCGCACCACGCCGGTGAGGACGGCCGCCAGGGTGCTCTTGCCGGCACCGCTCGGCCCGACCACCGCCACCCGGCGACCGGGCGGCAGTTCCAGGCTGAACCCGTCCAGGGCGGGCGGAGCGCCCTCCCGGTACCGGACGGTCACCTCCTCGAACCGCACCTCGTACGGCCCGGGGCCGACCTGCGCGCCGTCGGACGCGGTCGGGTCGGCCGGGGCGTCCAGCAGCGCTGCCACCCGGGTAAGGCCGGTCCGGAGCTGGGTCCACTGCCGGGCGGCACCGACCAGCGCCAGCGCGATCTCCACGGCGGCCAGCGTGCCGACCGCCAGGACGCCGACGAGCACCCCGCCCACGCCGTCGGCGAGTGCGGCGAGCACCACCGCGCCGGCGGTCAGCCCGGCCACCAGCACCCCGGCCGCGTCGACCGCGAAGCCGGTGGCGGCGAGCCGCCGTTCCAACCGGGCCAGCCGCCCGGCCCGTGCCCCGGCAGCCTCCAGCGCGTGCCCGGTGGCGCCGAACGCGGCCAGGTCGGCGGCGCCGTGGGTGAGGTCGACCGCGTCGGTGGCGAGAGCGCCGCGCAGCGGCGCCAGTTCGGCGGCGGCGCGCCGGGTCACCGCGGTGGCCAGCGCGGGCAGCGCGACCCCGGCGACCAGCAGCCCGACCGCGAGCACCCCGGCGGCGGCCGGCGACATCAGCGCCGCCCCGCCGACCGCGACCACGCTGACCAGCGCCGCCGCTGATGCCGGCACCAGCACCCGCAGCAGCAGGTCCTGGACGGCCTCCACGTCGGACACGAGCCGGCTCAGCGCGTCGCCGGAGCGCTGCCGTGCCGTCGGGCGGGCGGCGAGGGAGCCGAAGACCCGGGCGCGGACGTCGGTGATCAGCCGCAGCACGGCGTCGTGCCCGGCGAGTCGTTCGGTGTAGCGGAGCACTCCCCGGCTGATCGCCAGCGCCCGGACCGCCACGATCGCCACGGTGAGGCGGTCCAACGGGGGGCGGCCGGCGGCGCTCATCAGCAGCCAGGTCGCGGTGGCCATCAGGGCGAGGCCGGCGAACTCGGTCGCGGCGGCGAGCAGTCCCGCGCCGAGCAGCCGGTTCAGGTACGGCCGGGCCAGCCGCAGCACGGCCCGCTCGGCGGAGCCGGCACGACCCGGCGCGGGCCGGGTGCCGGACGGCACGGTCTCGTCGGTCATCGGGTCGCCTCCCCGGCCGACGTGGGCGTCAGCTCCGTGACCCGGCCGTCCTCGATCCGCAGGATCCGGTCCGCGTCGGCGAGCAGCGCCGGCCGGTGCGCCACCAGCAGCGACGTCCGCCCCGCCACCAGGCGGCGGGTGGCGTCGAGGACGACCGCCTCGGCGGCGGTGTCCAGCCGTGCGGTCGGCTCGTCGAGCAGCACCACGGGTGCGTCCCGCAGGAACGCGCGGGCCAGGGCGACCCGCTGCCGCTGCCCGCTGGACAGGCCGTGCCCGCGCTCGCCGAGCACGGTGTCCAGCCCGTCGGGCAGCCCGGCGACCACGTCGTCCAGGGCGGCGTCGTGGACCGCCGTGGCGAGCGCGGCGTCCGGGGTGTCCGGGGCGCCGAGCCGGATGTTGTCGGCCAGCGAGGCGGCGAAGAGGTGAGCCCGCTGCGGCACCCAGGACACCTGGCGGCGCCAGCCGTCACCGTCGACGTCGGCCAGGTCCGTTCCGCCGACGGTGACCCGGCCGGTGGTCGGGGCGACGAAGCCGAGCAGCAGGCCGAGCAGGGTGCTCTTGCCGGCGCCGCTCGGGCCGATCACCGCGACGCGCTCGCCCGGTCGGATGGTCAGCGTGACGTCGCGCAGGGCGGTGGTGCGCTCGTACGCCACGGTCACCGCCTCGAACCGGATCTCGCCGTGGCCGTCGGGGGTGGCCGCGGCCTCGCCGCGCGGCGTCGGCGCGGGGGCGGCGGCCGACAGGGTGAGCGCCTCGTCCAGCGCGGTGAGCCCCTCCATGCTGGCGTGGAACCGGGAGCCGGCCGCCCGGAGCGGCAGGTACGCCTCCGGCGTGAGCAGCAGCACCAGCAGCGCGGTCTGCAGGGTCAGCCCGCCGCCGAGCAGCCGTACGCCCACCGGCACGGCGACCAGCGCCACCGAGAGGGTGGCCACCAGCTCCAGCACCAGGGCGGACAGGAACGCGATCCGCAGCGTCTTCATGGTCGCCACGCGGTGACCGTCGGCCATCCGGCGGACGGCCTCGGTCTGCGTCCGGGCCCGCCCGAACGCGCGCAGCGTGGGCAGCCCGGCGACCATGTCGAGGAAGTGCCCGCCGAGCAGGGAGAGCCGCCGCCACTGCCGTTCGGTGGCGGCCTGCGCCTGCCAGCCGAGCAGGGCGCCGAAGATCGGGATCAGGGGCAGGGTGGCCGCGATGATGAGCGCCGAGCTCCAGTCGGCGACGAAGATGCGGGCCAGCACGGCGAGCGGCACGGTGACGCTGAGCACCAGCTGCGGCAGGTAGCCGGTGAAGTAGGCGTCCAGCGCGTCCAGCCCGCGCCCGGTCAGCGTGGCGAGCTGCCCGGCGCGCTGACCGGCGACCCAGCCGGGACCGTGCCGCCCGACCGCCCCGAGCAGGTCCGCGCGCAGCGCCGCCTTGACCGTCGCCGCGACCCGCGCCGACACCGTGCCCTGTGCCCAGACCAGCAGCGAGCGGGCGGCCACCGCGCCGGCGAAGCCAGCCAGCGCGGGCCGGTCGAGCCGCCCGTCGAACGCGGTCGCCAGCAGCGCGGCCAGCGTGGTCGCCTGCGCGACGACCAGCCCCGCGGCCAGCACGCCGAGCAGCGCGAGCACGGCGAGGTCGCGCCGGGCCCCCGGGACCCGGCGCAGCAGACGCGGGTCGAAGGGACGGCGGTTCACCAGTACACCGGTGCCCTGCCGTCGGTCCGTCCCCGGAACACCCACCAGCACATCGCCTGAAAGCCTAGTAGGGCCGGCATGAGCGGCAGCGTCAGCCAGCCCAACAGCCGCAGTGTGGGGGTGCTGGCCGCCGCGTCGGCCACGGTCAGCGACGCGCCCGGATCGACCGTGGAGACCAGCGCGTAGGGCCAGATCGTCGCGCCGACCAGCGCAACCGGCAGCGCCAGGGCCGCGCAGGTGGCGGCGAAGGCCAGCCCCGGCCGCCGCCGGGCGAGCGCCACCCGGGCCGCCAACAGCGCCGTGACCAGCAACGACAGCAGCAGTACGCCCACCACCGGCTGCCCCGCGGCGGCGCGTACGTCGGCGGAGAGCAGGCCGAGGGCGGTGGCCGCGCCGACGGCGGTAAGCGCCACCGGGACGAGCCTGGCGGCCAGCCGCCCGACCGGCGCGGCGTCGGCGGCGGGCAGCCGGAGCGTGAGGAAGGTCGCACCGTGCAGCGCGACCAGCGCGACGACGGCGAGCCCGGCGGCGGCCACGAACGGGGTGAAGAGGTGGGTCACCCCGGCGACGTGGCCGTCGGCGTGCAGCGGTACGCCCTGGAG
Source organism: Micromonospora sp. NPDC048170 (assembly GCF_040652795.1). Classification (NCBI taxonomy): domain Bacteria; kingdom Bacillati; phylum Actinomycetota; class Actinomycetes; order Micromonosporales; family Micromonosporaceae; genus Micromonospora; species Micromonospora sp. NPDC048170. Next base: position 523,500 of record NZ_JBEZMR010000001.1, on the reverse strand, counting down.
CATCCCCGCCAGCACGGCACCCCAGCCGAGCGCGGCGAGCACGCTGCCGACCACCACGATCCGGTCCCACCAGGCGCGGGCCTGCTGCCCGGCGGGGCGGCTGCGCAGCTGCACGCCGGCGGTCACCAGGACCACCCCCGTCAACGCGCCGAACACGGCCGGGTAGAAGCCGGAGAGCAGTTCCCCCTCCAGTACGGGGAAGGCGCCGAACAGGATGCCGACGGCGGCCACCAGCCAGACCTCGTTGCCGAGGAAGAACGGGCCGACCGCGTTGAGTGCGGCGCGGCGGCGGGCCGGGTCGGTGCCCCGGGCGAGCAGCAGGCCGACGCCGTAGTCGTAGCCGCCGAGCACCAGGTAGACGGCGAAGAAGAGGCCGAGCAGGGCGTACCAGGCGAGTTCCACGGTCGTCTCCCTCAGGCGAAGGCGGGCTCGGGGCGGGGGTCGGCCGGCGGCTGGTTCGGGCGGCGGCCCAGGGCCGGGTCCTCCGCGCCCCGGGCGGCGTGCCGGGCCAGCAGCACCCAGTTGGTGACGGCGAGGGTGCCGAGCAGCAGGCTGAAGCCGATCAGCGAGGCGAGCATCAGCCACGGGCTGACCGGCGACACCGCCTGGTCGACGGGCAACAGCCCGTACGCGGCCCAGGGCTGGCGGCCGACCTCGCGGGCGATCCAGCCGAGGATCACCGCGACGAACGGCAGCGGCAGGGCGAACAGGATGATCCACAGCGGTACGCGCAGCCGGATCACCCAGTCCCGCCAGAGCAGCGGGAGCAGCAGCCAGAGCAGGCCGAGTGCGAAACCGATCAGGATCATGAAGCCGAGACCGACGTTGGCGAGTGCCGGCGGGGTGTAGTCACCGGGGCCGAACCGGGCGGTCCAGTCGGCGACCAGTGGTTCGGCGGCGGCGCTGTCGCCGAACTTGGTGGGCTGCACGTCCCCGATCGCGAAGAACTGGGCGAAGCCGAAGCCCTGCACGAAGAAGATCGCCACCGCCGAGGTGACCAGGCCGATCCGCAGTCCCTTACGGTGCAACGCGAAGTCGGGGGTGCGCCGGAGTAGGTGCCACGCGCTGACCGCCGCCATCAGCATCCCGCCCACCAGCAGGGCTGCCGTGACGACGTGCCCGAGCGCCATGTGGAGGGTGGGGTTGTCCAGCAGCGCGGAGAAGTCGGTGAGGTGGGCGACCCCGTCGCGCACCTCGTGGCCGACCGGGTTCTGCAGCCAGGAGTTCGCCACCATGATCCAGAACGCGGAGGCGTACGCGGTGATCGCGACGCCCCAGAGCAGGGCGAGGTGGACGCCCCGACGCAGCCGGTGCCAGCCGAAGATCCACATGCCGAGGAACGTCGACTCCAGGAAGAAGGCGACCAGCGTCTCGATGGCCAGCGGCGCGCCGAAGACGTTGCCGACGTAGCGCGACAGGCCGCTCCAGTTCAGCCCGAACTGGAACTCCATCACGATGCCGGTGGCGATGCCGAGCACGTAGTTGATCACGTAGAGCTGGCCCCAGAACCGGGTCAGCCGCCAGTAGACCGGCTTCCCGGTCAGCACGGCTGTGGTCTGCAACCCCACCAGCAGGGTGACCAGGCCGAGGGTCACCGCCACGAACAGGAAGTGGATCGAGGTGGTGGTGGCGAACTGCAGGCGGGCGAGGAGCAGGGTGTCCATGGCCGGCTCTCCGTACGGTTGGCTCACTTTTCGTAGCGAGCCTACACGTAGGTAGCCTACATGTAACTACTATGGCCTGTCGTAGTGATTCTACGACGAGTCGTAGTAGTTGTGGGGGCCGTCGAGGTGCGGGACGGGTTCCAGCATGGCCGTACGCCATCCACGCAGCGGTAACTCCGGCGGGCGCGGTTCCAGGGCGGGGCACGGGGCGGCCGAACGACCGGCCCGCCCCGTCAGCTCAGGAAGAGGGAGATCGGCAGGGCGGCCACGCTGGTCGCCACAGCCAGCGCGGTGGCACCGAGCAGCCGGGGCGGCCGGTCGGCGACGAAGAGCCGCTGCACCCGGACGTCGAGGTCCCGGTCGCCCAGCCCGAGGGTGCCGGCCGGGGCGATCCGGTTACCGGCGGCGGCGAAGCGGCGCAGCGCGCCGGCCAGCGGGGCGTCGGCGTGCGCCTCCCGGGCCTTGTCGTCGGCCCGCATCTCGACCAGCAGGGCGACCCGCTCGTGCGCCTCCCGGACCCAGGCGAACCACGGCAGCGCCCGGCTGAGCGCGGTGAACGGCAGCAGGACCAGGTCGTGCCGTTCCTGGGCGTGCGCCCGCTCGTGGGCGAGGACGGCCGCCAGTTCGGCGCTGTCCAACAGGTCGAGGGTGCCGGCGCTGACCACGACCCGGGGCTTCATCCCCGGCAGGCAGTACGCCGCCGCGCTCGGATGGTCGAGCACCAGCGCGCCGGGCACCGTCGGGTCCCGGCGGGCGACCAGGGCGAGCAGGTCCCGGTGCCGGCGCTGGGCGCGTACGGTGCCGTGGATGCTGCGCACGGTCGTGGTCAGCAGGACCGCGCCGATGCCGAAGCCCACCCCGACGGCGGCCAGGTGCGGCGCGCCCAGCCCGACGGGCAGGGTGCCGTGGCTCAGGTCGGTGGCGAGGGCGACCAGCGCGCTGCCGGTCGGGCGGTCGTAGGCGGCCAGGCCCAGCGCCATCGGCACGCCCATGGCGGAGAGCCCGAGGGCCAGCCCGACCGCCTGCCAGCAGACGATCGCCACGCGGGGGCTGCGCCATGTCCAGGTGGAGCGGGCCAGCACCTGCGCGGTCAGCCAGCAGGCCAGCATCGACGCGGCGAAGTGCAGGGCGTACGCCACGACCGCTGCCCTACCGGTCCGTTGCCTTGTCGACCCGCCCCCGCCGGCCGATTCCGTCGGCCGACGGCGCCTCGACCCGGTCGGTCAGCGCGGCCCCGCCGCTCCCGGTCCCGTGGGCCTCGGCGCCGAGGGCGGCGCGCAGCACCTCGGCCTCGGTGCCGGTCACCGAACGGGCGAAGCGCACCAGCGCGGCGTCCCGGCTGCCGCCGAGGTCGAGGGCGTCGAGCATGAGCTGGGCGATGTGCGCCTCGCGGCTGGCGGCGGCCCGGTAACGCCAGGCCCGCCCCTCACGTTCACGCTGCACCATGCCCTTTCCGGCCAGCCGGTCCAGCACGGTCATCACCGTCGTGTACGCGAGTTCGCGACCGTCGAGCGCGTCGGCCACCTCCCGCACGGTGATCCCGTCCGACGTGCCCGGGACCGAGTCCCACAGCACGTCCATCACCGCACGTTCGAGATCACCAAGCCGAGTCACACCGCAATCCTACCCCCGGTAGTAGACCCCGCCCCGGCCAGCACCCCAGAGCTGACCCCTCCCGCGGACCTGCCCGCGGACGGTTTTCCGGAGAGCCCCGCCCGCGCAGGGATCAAGCCTGACCGCCCGGAGCGGGCGGGGCTCCCCGGAAAACCCCAGGCCAGAACCCGTCACACCCCCTTGGGATGCCAGACCGTCTTCGTCTCCAGCAGCGCGGTCATCCGGGTGACGCCCGGGTCGGCGGACCAGTCGTGGTCGGCCGGGACCGGCCGCAGCACCCGCTTGAGGTTCTGTGCCGCCTTGACCTCCAGCTCCGTCGCCAGCTCGGCGTCGGCCACCCCGGTCAGGTCGATGGCGTTGACGTCCATGTGGGCGGCCAGCGCCGGCACGGTCTCGGTGATCCGCCCGGTGAGCAGGTTGACCACCCCGCCGGGCAGGTCGGAGGTGGCGAGCACCTCGGCCAGGGTCACCGCCGCCAGGGGCTGCGTCGGCGAGGTCGCCACCACCACGGTGTTGCCGGTGACGATCGCCGGGGCGATCACGCTGACCAGGCCGAGCAGCGCCGGGGACTCCGGCGCCACCACGGCCACCACGCCGGTCGGCTCGGGCGCCGACAGGTTGAAGTACGGCCCGGCGACCGGGTTGGCGCCGCCGTACACCTGGGGGAGCTTGTCGGACCAGCCGGCATACCAGACCCAGCGGTCCACGGCCGCGTCGACCTCGTCGCCGGGCACGCCGAGGGCGACGAACTGCTCGCGCCGGCCCTCCAGCATCTCGGCGACCCGGTAGAGGATCTGACCCCGGTTGTACGCGGTCGCCCCGGCCCAACCCTTGACGGCGGCACGGGCGGCGACGACGGCGTCCCGCGCGTCCTTACGAGACGCGAGAGACACGTTGGTGTCCTGCACGAGATACGACCGTCCCGACTCGCTGCGCGGGAACTTCCCGCCGATGAAGAGCTTGTACGTCTTGCGTACCGCGACCCGCTCAGACATTGAGGTAGCCCTCCAGCCCGTGCCGGCCGCCTTCGCGACCGTAGCCCGACTCCTTGTAGCCGCCGAACGGCGAGGTGGGGTCGAACTTGTTGAACGTGTTGGCCCAGACCACGCCGGCGCGCAGCCGGTCGGCCATCCACAGGATCCGGGAGCCCTTGTCGGTCCAGATCCCGGCCGACAGCCCGTACGGCGTGTTGTTGGCCTTCTCGACGGCCTCGGCCGGGGTGCGGAACGTCAGCACGGACAGCACCGGGCCGAAGATCTCCTCGCGGGCGATCCGGTGCGCCTGGGTGACCCCGGTGAAGATCGTCGGCGCGAACCAGAAGCCGCGCTCCGGCAGCTCGCACGGCGGCGACCAGCGCTCGGCGCCCTCGGCGGACCCGGCCTCGGACAGCTCCCGGATCCGCGCCAGCTGGGCGGCCGAGTTGATGGCGCCGATGTCGGTGTTCTTGTCCAGCGGGTCGCCGACGCGCAGCTGGGCCATCCGCCGCTTCAGCGACTCCAGCACCCGGTCGGCGACGTTCTCCTGGACGAGCAGCCGGGAACCGGCGCAGCAGACGTGCCCCTGGTTGAAGAAGATCCCGTTGACGATGCCCTCGACGGCCTGGTCGACCGGGGCGTCGTCGAAGACGATGTTGGCCGCCTTGCCGCCCAGCTCCAGGGTGAGCTTCTTGCGGGTGCCCGCGACGGCGCGGGCGATGGCCCGGCCCACCTCGGTCGAGCCGGTGAAGGCGACCTTGTCCACGCCGGGGTGCTCGACCAGTGCCCGGCCGGTCTCGCCGGCGCCCGTGACGATGTTGACCACGCCGGCCGGCAGGTCGGCCTGCTGGCAGATCTCGGCGAAGAGCAGCGCGGTCAGCGGGGTCGTCTCGGCCGGCTTCAGCACCACCGTGTTGCCGGCGGCCAGCGCCGGCGCGATCTTCCACGCCAGCATCAGCAGCGGGAAGTTCCACGGGATGACCTGCGCGGCCACGCCCAGCGGCTTCGGGTCGGCGCCGAACCCGGCGTGCGGGAGCTTGTCGGCCCAGCCGGCGTAGTAGAAGAAGTGCGCGGCGACCAGGGGCAGGTCGACGTCGCGGGACTCCTTGATCGGCTTGCCGTTGTCGAGCGACTCCAGCACGGCCAGCTCGCGCGAGCGCTCCTGGACGATCCGGGCGATCCGGAACAGGTACTTCGCCCGGTCGCGGCCCGACATCGGACCCCAGACCTTCTCGTACGCCGCGCGGGCGGCGCGGACGGCGCGGTCCACGTCCTGCGCGCCGGCCTCGGCGACCTCGGCGAGCACCTCCTCGGAGGCCGGGTTGACCGTCTTGAACGTGCCGCCGTCGGCGGGGTCGACGAACTTCCCGTCGACGAACAGCCCGTAGGAGGCTTTGAGATCCACCACCGAGCGGGACTCGGGGGCGGGTGCGTATTCGAACATCGGCTCTCAGTCCAGGGTGAAGTAGTCGGGACCGGAGTAGGTGCCGGTCGTCAGCTTGGTGCGCTGCATGAGCAGGTCGTTGAGCAGGCTGGAGGCGCCGAACCGGAACCAGTCCGGGTCCAGCCAGTCCGCGCCGACGGTCTCGTTGACCATCACCAGGTACTTGATGGCGTCCTTGGTGGTCTTGATGCCGCCGGCCGGCTTCACGCCGACCTGCCGGCCGGTGGCGGCCCGGAAGTCGCGGACCGCCTCCAACATCACCAGCGTCACCGGCGGGGTGGCCGCGACCGGCACCTTGCCGGTGGAGGTCTTGATGAAGTCGCCGCCGGCCAGCATCGCCAGCCAGGAGGCGCGCCGAACGTTGTCGTACGTGGCCAGCTCGCCGGTCTCCAGGATGACCTTGAGGTGGGCGTCCCCGCAGGCCTCCTTGGTGGCCACGATCTCGTCGTAGACCTCCGAGTAGCGGCCGGCGAGGAAGGCCCCCCGGTTGATCACCATGTCGATCTCGTCGGCGCCCGCCGCCACGGCGGCCCGGGTGTCGGCGAGCTTGACCTCGAGCGGGGCCTGGCCCGACGGGAAGGCGGTCGCCACGCTCGCCAGGTGCACCTTACTTCCGCGCAGTACCTCGGCCACGTGCCCGACCATCGCCGGGTAGACGCAGACCGCGCCGACGTGCGGGCAGGACGGGTCGGCCGGGTCGGGGCGCAGCGCCTTGGCCGCGAGGGCCCGCACCTTGCCGGGGGTGTCCGCCCCCTCCAGTGTGGTCAGGTCGACCATCCGGATCGCAAGGTCGATGGCCTGGGCCTTGGCGGTGGTCTTGATGGAGCGGGTGCCGAGCTGTGCCGCCCGCTGCTCCGCGCCCACCTGGTCCACGCCGGGTAGGCCGTGCAGGAAGGTCCGCAGAGCGGTCTCGGATCGTCCCAACTCGGAGAGCTCCGACCGGGCCGACGTCGCTGTCGCCGTCATGCACCGAAGTCTACGCGTCCGACCGACGAGTGATCTTGGTCACGGTGCCGTCGGCCGGCCCGGTGGTGAGCGGAATCGCGGCTCCGCCCGCACCCCGCAGTGCCGGAGCGGGCGGACCGGTAGGTTGAGCGATCGTGGACGTACACGTCATTGACCATCCGCTCGCCCAGTCACGGCTGACCGCCATGCGGGACGCGCGCACCGACTCCTCCTCGTTCCGGGCGGCGCTGCACGAACTCACCACCATGCTGGTGTACGAGGCCGCGCGCTCGTTCCCCGTCGAGAAGTACCCGGTGCAGACCCCCGTCACCAGCACCGAGGGCACCCGGCTGGCCAACCCGCCGCTGCTCGTGCCGGTGCTGCGGGCCGGCCTGGGCATGGCCGACGCCGCGCTCGGCCTGCTGCCGGAGTCCTCGATGGGCTTCGTCGGCCTGGCCCGGGACGAGGAGACGTACGAGCCGCGCGCCTACATGGAGTCGCTGCCACGGGACCTGAGCGGCCTGCCGGTGCTGGTGCTCGACCCGATGCTCGCCACCGGCGGCTCGCTGGAACACTGCTGCCGGCTGCTCGCCGACCGGGGCTGCACCGACATCACCGTGCTCTGCGTGCTCGCCGCGCCCGTCGGCATCGAGCGGCTGGAGCGCTCCGGCCTGCCGTTGCGCCTCGTCACCGCCTCGATCGACGAGGGTCTCAACGACATGATGTTCATCGTGCCGGGGCTCGGCGACGCCGGCGACCGTCAGTTCGGTGGGATGCCCCGCTTCTGAGGTCCGCCGCGCGGCTGCGCGCGAGTCCGTGCGCGGGATGCGCGCAGCCGCTACCGTTCCGGGCCATGACTGGTGTTGCGCTCGCCGAAGAGCTGCTTCTCCTCGCGTACGACGACGAGACCGGCAAGGCGACCATGCCGCGGATCAGCCTCGACCTGGGGATGGCTGCCGCGGTGCTGATCGAACTGGCCCTGGCCGGGCGGGTCGTGTACTCCGAGGGAACCCTGGCGGCGGTGGACCCGACGCCCATCGGCGATCCGCTCGCCGACGGGGTCCTCGACCGCATCGCCGCCGACACGCCGCGCAGCCCCGCGTCCTGGGTGCAGCGGCTACGACACGGCCTGCGCGACAAGATCCTCGGCGACCTGTGCGCCCGGGGCGTGGTGCGGGACGTCGACGAGACCGAACTGGGCTTCATCCACGTGCACCGCTACCCGACGGTGGACCCCGCCGTCGAGGCGGACACCCGCCGCCGGCTCGCCGAGGCGCTGGCCAGCGGCGAACTGCCCGACGAGCGGACGGCCGCCCTGGCCACCCTGGTCGCGGTCCTGCGGATGGAGCCGGCGCTCGGCCTGACCGGCGAGGCGGCCCTGGAGGCCCGACACCGGCTGGAGGAGATCGCGGGCGGCGCCGGTTTCTCCGGCACCGTCAGCCTGGACGACTCCGTCGTGCGCCCCTCGGTAGGCCTCGTCGTGGCCGCCCTGGGCCACGCCGTGAACGCCGCCCTGGGCCCCCGCCCCTGACCCACCCACCCCACCCACCCCACCCCCTTGCCTGCGGCCCCCGCCGCCCGTCAGCTGCGGTGATCAAGAGGTTTGCGTCTCGGGGAAGCACGTTCCAGGACGCAAACGTCTTGATCGACAACGGCGGGTGCGAGGGTGGGCGGGGAGGTGGGGGTGGGTGTGGGGTGGGGTGAGGGTTAGAGGGCCAGGGTGGTGGCGATTTCGGTGCGGAGGGTGGTTATCGCGTTCGTGGCGCGGGTGCGGGCCGCGGCGACGTCGCCGTTCGTCACCGGCTCCACCACCTCCAGGTACGCCTTGAGCTTCGGTTCGGTGCCGGAGGGGCGGATCACCACGCGGGCGGCGTCGGTGCGCAGGATCACCACGTCCGCCTCGGGGAGCAGGTCCCGGGCCTCGGTGACCGGCTGCCCGAGCAGCGCGGTCGGCGTCGCGGCCCGGATCCGGGCCATCGCGTCGGCGATCAGCCGCAGGTCGTCCACCCGCACCGAGTACTGGTCGGTGTGGTGTACGCCGAACTCGGCGGCCAGCTCGTCCAGCCGGTCGGTCAGGGTGCGGCCCTGCGCCTTGAGCCCGGCGGCCAGCTCGGCGACGGTCAGCGCGGCGGTGATGCCGTCCTTGTCGCGTACGTGCTCCGGGGCCACGCAGTAGCCGAGCGCCTCCTCGTAGCCGAAGACCAGCGGTGCGGTCCCGCCACCGGCCCGCACGATCCACTTGAACCCGGTCAGCGTCTCGTCGTACGGCAGGCCCCGGGCGGCACACATCGCCCGCAGCAGGGACGACGACACGATCGTGGTGGCGTACAGGCCGGTCACGCCGCGCCGCATGAGGTGGTCGGCCAGCAGCACGCCCACCTCGTCGCCGCGCAGCATCCGCCAGCCGGACGGGTTCCCGGTCGGCCCGTCCGGGCCGGCGACCTCGCCGCCCGCGCTCGCCGCCGGCCCCGTGTCCCGTACGGCCACCGCGCAGCGGTCGGCGTCCGGATCGTTGGCGATGGCGATGTCCGCCCCGGTCGACTCGGCGAGCGCGACCAGCAGGTCCACCGCCCCCGGCTCCTCGGGGTTGGGGAAGGAGACGGTCGGGAACGCCGGGTCCGGTTCCGCCTGCTCGGGCACCATCCCGGGCACCGGGAAGCCCGCCCGGGCGAACACCGCGGTGAGCACCGCCGCTCCCACCCCGTGCAGCGGCGTGTACGCCACGGTCAGGTCGCGCGACCCGTCCGGGTCGATGACGGCGGTGGCCCGCTCCACGTAGGAGGTCACCAGGTCGTCGCCGAGCACCTGCCCGGCCGGCCCGAGCGGCACCTCGGCCAGCGGGCCGACCGACCGGATCGCGGCCTCGATGCCGGCGTCGGCCGGCGGCACGATCTGGGCGCCCGCGCCGAGCGCCCCGCCCAGTTCCGCGCCGAGGTAGACCTTGTAGCCGTTGTCCTGGGGCGGGTTGTGGCTGGCGGTCACCATCACCCCGGCGACGGCCCCGAGGTGGCGCACCGCGTAGGCGAGCACGGGGGTGGGCAGCGGGCGGGGCAGCAGCAGCGCCGGGCGTCCGGCGCCGGTGGCGACCTGGGCGGTCCGTTCGGCGAACTGCCGGGAGCCGTACCGGGCGTCGTACCCGATCACCAGCGGGCCGGAGCCGCCCTGGGCGGCGAGCCAGCCGACCAGCCCGGCGGCGGCCTGGGTGACCACCGCGAGGTTCATCCCGTTCGGGCCGGCGCGCAGCGGGCCGCGTAGCCCGGCGGTGCCGAAGGTCAACGGGCCGGCGAACCGGTCGGCCAGCTCCGGGGCGCTCGCCGGCAGGCGGTCGAGCACCGCCTGTAGCTCGTCCCGGCTGGCCGGGTCGGGGTCGTCGTCGAGCCAGCGCCGGGCTTGCTCGCGAATGTCATCGATGTCAGTGGTTTCCGCCGGCATGTCTCTTGATAGCACGCCAGCGGATCACCCCCGCGCTCAGCCGGCTTCGGTGAGCTGGAACGACTTCACCATCTCCTCGAAGATCGGCCGGCTGTCGGCGAACCTGGCGTCGTTCGAGGTGAGGTAGAACGAGTAGACCTTGCCCTCGTGGACGACGCCACGCCACACGCCGTGCCGCTTGGTCTCGCCCTCGCCGCAGGTGTACTCCAGCTCGGCCGCCGCCTTGCCGACCCACTGCACCTCGTCCATGGCGAGCTGGGTGTACGGCTTGGCGCAGGACTTGGAGCGGTTCTTCAGACCGTCCGCGGCGACCTCCGCCCAGCGCATCGAGTTGGTGCGGAAGTCCTCCACCAGGATCCGGACCTTGCGGCCCTCGTCCTCCGGGTCGACGTAGTCCACCCAGTTGCCGGCGCTGTTGAGCTCCCAGCCCTGCGGCACCATGACCCGTACGCCCTTGCCGGTGTGCTCCTTCATCTCGGGCACGCCGCCGGCCGGGGCCTGCGAGGTGGGGGCGGCCTGCGGGACGGTCGGCGGCGGGTCGCCGCCGCCGCTGAACAGGGCGACCGCCCCGATCAGCAGCACCACGGCCAGGCCGCCGGCGGCGGCGAGCTGCACCTTGCGCGGCCAGCCCTTGACCGTGCCGACGACGCCACCCACCCGACCCGCGAATCCGCCGCCGGAGCCGGCCGCGGCCGGCGCGGTGGCCGGGGTCGCCCACGGCTGCCCGGTGCCCGGCACCGACCACTGGCCGCCGCCGTAGGTGCCGCCGACCGGCTGGGTGGCCTCGGGCGGCGCGCCGAAGACCGGCGTTCCGGCGCTCACCCGCTGGGTGGCCTCCGGCGGGGTGCCGAAGACGGGCGCGCCCGCCCCCACCCGCGGGGTCACCTCCGTCGGGCCGCTGAACCCGACGAGGCCGGCCGCGTTGGTCCGCATCTGCTGGGTGGCGTCGTTGCCGCCGGCCGTCATCCGCTGGGTCGCCTCGGGGCCGCCGTAGGTGCGGCCGGCCGGCGTGGACCCGTTCGGTGCCGGCATCGCGCCGGTGGGGGTGTGCAAAGGCCCGGCCAGCGCGTCGGCGCTGGTGTCGTCCATCGCGGCGGGGGCGGCGGGCAGGGCGGCCTGGGCGGGGCGCTCGCCCCGGCGCAGCGCCGCCAGCCGGTCGGTGAGCGACTCGCCGGGGTTCAGCATCGCCCGCCCGCCGATCTGCCCGCTCGGCGTCGGCTGCTCCGGCTGGGCGGCCGGCGCGGTCGGCACGGACCGCGGGACCGGCACCACGGAGTATGGATCGGTCACCGAGTTCACCGCGGCGGCGTTGCTGGTCAGCGGGCCGGCGAGCAGCTCGCGCAGCATGGCCCGGGCGGTGTGCACGTCGAGGCGGCGGGCCGGGTCCTTCTCGAGCAGGCCCATCAGGACCCGTTCCAGCGGCCCGCTGCGCTGCGGCGGGGCGGGCGGGTCCTCGACCACGGCGTGCATGGTCTCGATCGGGTCGCCCTTGTCGAACGGGGGTCGCCCCTCCACCGCCGTGTAGAGCGTGACGCCCAGCGAGAAGAGGTCGCTCGGCGGGCCGAACTCCTGGCCCATCGCCCGCTCGGGGGAGATGAAGTGCGGCGAGCCGAGCACCATGCCGGGGGTGGTGAGCTGCACGTCGGTGGGCATCCGGGCCACGCCGAAGTCGGTGAGCACGCAGCGGCCGTCGGCGCAGATCAGCACGTTGGCCGGCTTGACGTCGCGGTGCAGCACGCCGATCGCGTGCGCCACCTCCAGCGCGCCGAGCAGCGCGATGCCGATCTTGGCGACGACCCGTTGCGCGACCGGCCCGTCCTCGATCACCATGTCGGCGAGGCTGCGGGCGTCGAGCAGCTCCATCACGATCCACGGCCGGCCGCCCTCGGTGACCACGTCGTAGACCTGGACGACGGCCGGGTGCTGGATCGCGGCGGCGGCGCGGGCCTCGCGCAGGGTGCGTTCGTACATGGCGTCGCGGTCGCTCGGGGCCAGACCCGGGGGCAGGACGACCTCCTTGACGGCCACGTCTCGCCGCAGGAGCGTGTCTGTGGCACGCCAGACCGTGCCCATGCCGCCGTTGCCCACCGTCGAACGCAGCGAGTAACGGCCGCCTATGGTCGTGTCGGGGGTCGCGCGTCCGTTGGGGGGACTCACTGGTCCGCCGCTCCACGTCGGGATCTGAGTCACAGAAAAGCCACCGGGGGAATTCGAGGGGGGCTGGGACACAACCCCCCTATCTTGCTGGTTCCGACGCCCGATGCGAAACCCGACGCGGCGGACGTTTACCGAACTGAACAGTACGTACCCGAAAGTTCACCTCTCGTCGATGTCCGCCGACAGGTGTGCGGTATCCCTCACCCGCCGACGCCGTCGCGCGTCCTACCATCCGCTAATGAGCGAACCGCGGTCAAGCGAGTCCGGTTTTCCGATCAGGGGCGTCTACACGGCGGCAGACCTTCCGGAGGACCTGGACTCCCGGCTCGGCGGCCCGGGCGAGTTCCCGTACACCCGTGGGGTCTACCCCACCATGTACACCTCCCGTCCCTGGACCATGCGGCAGTACGCCGGCTTCGGCACCGCCATCGAGTCCAACGCGCGCTACCACCAGTTGTTGCGGGCCGGCACGATGGGCCTCTCCGTCGCCTTCGACCTGCCGACGCAGATGGGCTACGACTCCGACGACCCGATCGCGCACGGCGAGGTGGGCAAGGTCGGGGTGGCCATCGACTCGATCGACGACATGCGGCTGCTGTTCGACGGCATCCCGCTGGACAAGGTCTCCACCTCGATGACCATCAACGCGCCCGGCTCGGTGCTGCTCCTGCTCTACCAGCTCGTGGCCGAGGAGAGCGGCGTCGCCGGCTCGGCCCTGAACGGCACGATCCAGAACGACATCCTCAAGGAGTACATCGCCCGCGGGACGTACATCTTCCCGCCGAAGCCCTCGCTGCGGCTGGTCGCCGACACGTTCGGCTACTGCCGCAAGGAGGTGCCGAAGTGGAACACCATCTCCATCTCCGGCTACCACATGGCCGAGGCCGGCGCGTCGCCCGCGCAGGAGATCGCGTTCACCCTGGCCAACGGCGTCGAGTACGTCCGGGCGGCGCTCGCGGCCGGGCTGGACGTGGACGACTTCGCCCCCCGGCTGTCGTTCTTCTTCGTCGCCCGCACCACCCTGCTGGAGGAGGTGGCGAAGTTCCGGGCCGCCCGCCGGATCTGGGCCCGGCTGATGCGCGACGAGTTCGGCGCCAGGAACCCGAAGTCGATGATGCTGCGCTTCCACACCCAGACGGCGGGCGTGCAGCTCACCGCCCAGCAGCCCGAGGTCAACCTGGTCCGGGTGGCGGTGCAGGGCCTCGGCGCGGTGCTCGGCGGCACCCAGTCGCTGCACACCAACAGCTTCGACGAGGCGATCGCGCTGCCCACCGAGAAGGCGGCCCGGCTGGCGCTGCGTACCCAGCAGGTGCTGGCGTACGAGACGGACCTGACCGCCACCGTCGACCCGTTCGCCGGCTCGTACGTGGTGGAGGCGATGACCGCCGAGATCGAGGCGGCGGCGAACGAGCTGATGGACCGGGTCTTCGACCACGGCTCGGCGGTCGACGCCATCGAGGCGGGTTTCCAGAAGCGGGAGATCGAGCAGTCCGCGTACCGGATCGCGCAGGAGATCGACTCCGGGGAACGGGTGGTGGTGGGCCTCAACCGGTTCACCGTCGACGAGGAGGAGCCGTACGAGCCGCTGCGGGTCGACCCGACGATCGAGGCGGCGCAGGGCGAGCGGCTGGCCCGGTTGCGCGCCGAGCGCGACGCGGGGGCGGTCGAGCGGGGGCTGGCCGGGCTGCGCGCCGCCGCGGAGGGCACCGAGAACGTGCTCTACCCGATGAAGGAGGCGCTGCGGGCCCGCGCCACCGTCGGCGAGGTCTGCGGCACCCTGCGCCAGGTGTGGGGGCTCTACCGCCCGACCGACCGGTTCTGATCACGCCGTCCGACGGCCGTCCGATCCCCGCCGGGGCGGGCGGCCGTCGGCCGTTCCTCCCTCGTGCCGTAACGGGCCGGGCCACGCGCGGGTAACGACGGGCCCACGCGACGTTTTTGCTGGTCGCAGGCGTCCCGGCGGAGCGCTACAGTCGGGGGAGGATCCCCGGACCGTCGGCGGTGCGGGCGCGCGGAGCGGTTTCCGGCGACGCCGGCCCGGAGGCCCGGCGGGCGGTGTGGCCCACCGGCCGTGGCGGTGTGCCGGTCGGGTTCGGGGGTAACCCCGTGGGCGTGGACGCACACGGTGTGCGGTCGGTGCGGGGCGGGGTGTGTGACCGTCTCCGATGCCCTCGGTCGGCGGTCGTCGGGTAATTGTCGGAGTGTCAGTTCACCGGACCGACTAATGCGACAATTCGGAACGACGGCTCTCGAGATCGACATCGATTTCGCGCCCGCCGAGCCGGTTACGCGTTGTAGGAGGTGTGGGGCAGATGACGGCGTCCGACCGCGATCTACCTGCTGTCTCGCAGATCTACGACCGCTCCGAGCAGGGCTTTCGTGACGCAGTGCGGTCCGACGGCTACCGGAACGATGTTGCGCAGCGTCACCGTCGGAGGTCTAGGCTGTCTGCTGTTCCTGATGATCCATCCATCTCTAGCGAACGAGAATTCGACGTGACGAGTGCGTTGACGCTGCCCACCGGCAACCAGCTGGGGTCGTCCCGGCTGGAAGCGCCGTCGGGATCCCAGCCCCTGCCCTTCGAGCTGGACCACCTGCTCCAACTCCGGATGCCCGGGCTGATCGCCACCCGTCGCCACCTCCACTCGCACCCGGAGCTCTCCGGCGAGGAGTTCGAGACGGCAGCCCTGATCGCCCGGGAACTCTCCCTGGCCGGGCTGAGGCCGCGGATGCTGCCGAAGGGCAACGGGGTCATCTGCGACATCGACGGCCGCCCCGACGGCCCGGTGATCGCGCTGCGCGCCGACATCGACGCCCTGCCACTGACCGACTCGAAGGACGTGCCGTACCGCTCCACCGTGGACGGCGTCTGCCACGCCTGCGGTCACGACGTGCACACCACCGTCATGCTCGGCGTCGGCATGCTGCTGGCCCAGCTCGCCGACCTCGGCGAGCTGCCCGGCCGGGTCCGGCTGATCTTCCAGCCCGCCGAGGAGATCCTGCCCTGCGGCTCGCTGGAGGTCATCGAGGCCGGCGGCCTGGACGACGTGGTGCAGATCTTCGCGCTGCACTGCGACCCCAACCTGCCGGTCGGGCAGATCGGCCTGCGGGTCGGCCCGATCACCGCGGCCGCCGACAACGTCACCGTCCGGCTCACCGGCCCCGGCGGGCACACCGCCCGCCCGCACCTGACCGTCGACCTGGTCGACGCGCTCGGCCGCCTGATCACCGAGGTGCCGTCCCTGGTCAGCCGCCGGGTGCCGGCCAACAGCGGGCTGCTGCTGGTGTTCGGCCACGCCTCGGCCGGCACCCGTTACAACGTCATCCCCTCCGAGGCGTCCGCCTCCGGCACCCTGCGGGTGATGGACCGCGACACCTGGGAACTGGCCCCCAAGATCGTGGGTCAGGTGATCCGCGACGTCGTCGCCCCGACCGGGGCCACGGTCGACCTGGAATACCTGCGGGGCCGCCCACCGGTGTGCAACGACTCCCGGGCCATCCAGGTCCTGACCGCCGCCACCGTCTCCGCGCTCGGGCCGGAGGGCGTCGCCGAGACCCCGCAGAGCATGGGCGGCGAGGACTTCTCCTGGTACCTGGAGTACGTCCCCGGCGCGCTCGCCCGGCTGGGCGTCGGCCGTTCCGGCCCGAACGTGGACCTGCACCGGGCCTCGTTCGACGCGGACGAACGCGCCATCCCGGTCGGCGTACGGCTCATGGTCCAGACCGCGCTGCGGGCACTGGCGGCGGTGCGGTAGGCGGCAGCGACGCGGCCGGACCGGTCGGCGTCACCGGCGGCGGGGCCGTGCGTCGCCGCCGGCGCAGCACCACCAGCAGCACCGTCAGCGGTACGCCCAGCGCCAGCAGCCACGGCAGCACCGCACCCAGCACCGTCAGCAGGACGGTCATCGAGGTCAGGAAGACCTTCCAGCCGCCCTTGAGCCCCACGAGGAAGCCGACCTCGGTCTCCTCGTCGGCGGTGCTCGCGTCCGGGCCGACCAGCGACACGGTGATCGTCGACAGGCTCGTCAGGTCCGCCAGCCGCTCCTTCTTCGCCTCCAGCGAGGCGAGGTCGGCCTCCCGGCGGGACAGCTCGTTCTCCAGCGACACCAGGTCGCTGATCGAGGAGGCCCGCGCCAGCAGGCGGCGGGCGCTCTCCACCCGGGCGCGCTGGGTGACGATCCGCGCGTCCAGGTCGACCACCTGCTCGGTGACGTCCTCGGTGTGGATCTCCCGTCGCTGCTGCCGGCCCAGCTTCGCCAGCTCTTCGACGACGCCGTGAAACTTCGCCGCCGGCACCCTCAGCTTCAGTTCGGCCCGCGCGTCCGCGTCGGCGCTGCGTCGCTGGTCGCCGCCGACGAAGCCGCCGGCCGCCGTGACCGTGGCGATCGCGCTCCGTGCCGCGGCGTCCACATCGTCCACCTGCACGCGCATCGTGCCGGTGTAGATGATGGACCGCTGGTCGACCCGCAGGTCGGGTGCGCCGGCACCGCTGCCCTCGGCCTTGCGGCCACCCTGCTCGCCCGCGCCGCCCGCCTGGTCCGCCGCACCGGCCGCCTGCTCGGCCGCACCGCCGGCCCGGTTCCGTTCCACCGCCGCCGGCGCACCACCCGAGTCGTTGCCGGCATCGCTGCCGCAGCCCGCCAGCGCGAGCAGCGCGACCATCGCGGCGGCCGTCAGTCGTACGCCTCGACGTCGTCCTTGCCGTGCGTCCATGCCGCCTCCATCTCCTCGCCCCCTTGCGGGGCGATACGTCAGACGCGACGCGCGGCCACGTCGGTTCCGGCAGACTGCGCTCAGGACGTCACGATTCGATAATCTTGGAGTCACGATGCAGCTCACCAAGTACGCCCACTCCTGTCTCCGGGTGGAGCACGACGGGGGAGTGCTGGTCATCGACCCGGGCGTGTTCAGCGAGGCGGCGGCGCTCGACGGGGCGGACGCGGTGCTGATCACCCACGAGCACCCCGACCACCTGGACGTCGAGGCGGTCACCCGGCAGCTCGACCGGCGTCGGTTCGTCATCCACGGCCCGGCGTCGCTCGCCAGCACCCTGGGCGACGCTGCGGAGGCGCTCGACCCCGTCCGGCCCGGACAGTCGTTCACGGCCGCTGGCGTGCCCGTACGCGCCCACGGCGGCCGGCACGCCGTGATCCATCCCGACATCCCGGTGGTGGACAACCTGGCGTACCTGCTGAACGACGTGGTCTACCACCCGGGGGACAGCCTGGTCGTCCCCGAGGACACGCAGGTCGACACGCTCTTCCTGCCGATCCACGCCCCGTGGACGAAGTTCTCCGAGTCGTTGGACTTCCTCCGGGCGGTCGCCCCGCGCCGGGCGTACGCGCTGCACGACGGGCTGCTCAACGAGCACGGGCTCGCCGTGCTGAACAGCAACTTCGCCCGGCTGTCCGACGTGGACTACCGCCGGCTCGAACCGGGCACGCGGATCGACGCCTGACGGCGATGCCCGGCCCGCCCCGAGAGCTGGTGCACCGGCTCTACACCACGCCGCCGGACCGGTTCGTCGCGATCCGTGACGAAGCCGCCGCCGAGGCCCGGCGGGCCGGCGACCCGAAGGCCGCCCGGGAGATCGCCCGGCTGCGCCGGCCCACCGTGGCGGCCTGGCTGGTCAACCTGCTCGCCATCCGCAGCCCCGATCTGGTCGCCGACCTGGCCCAGCTCGCCGAGGCGCTGCGCGCCGCCCAGCGCGAGCTGCGCGGGCCCCGGCTGCGGGAACTCTCCGCCCAGCGGCGTGCCGTCGTCGGCGCGCTCGTCGCCGAGGTGCGCAAGCTGGCGGCGGGAGCCGAGGGGGCCCCGCCGGCCGGGAAGCTGCCGCTGGCCGAGGTGGAGGCCACCCTCAACGCGGCGCTCGCCGACACCGACGTCGCCGAACAGGTCCGCTCCGGCCGGCTGCTGCGGGCGGCCACCTACGCCGGCTTCGGCGAGGTGCCCCGCCCGCAACTGCGTCTGGTGACCGGTGGGGAGGAAGAGGAACCGGAACCGGCGCCCCGCCCCGAGCCGGCCGGGAAGAAGTCCGGCGGCGACCGGGCCGCGCTCCACGCCGAGCAGGCGGAACGGGCCGCCCGGGCGGAGCGGGCACGCCGACGGCGGGCGCTGGAGAAGGAGCTGGCGAAGGCGCGTACCGGCCAGGAACGGGCCGAGGCGGAGCTGGCCGGCGCGACGACGGCCGAGCGCGACGGCGTCGCCGCCCTGGACGCGATCGAGGCGGAACTGGCCGAGCTGGAGCGGCGCCGGGCCGTCGCCGAGCAGGACCTGAGCCGGGCGAGGCTGGCGCGGCGCGGGGCGGAACGGACGGTGACGGCTGCGCGCCGGCACGCCGGCGAGGTCGAGGCGGCGGTGGAGGCGCTCGACGCCGAAGAGGGGGATGCCGGGTAGGGCGGCGGCGCGGCAGACTGACCGCTGTGGACGGACTGGGCGACCGGGGAGCGGGCGGATGACGCCGGAGCAGGTCGCCGCGGCCAGCAAGCCGATCGTGTTGGAACTCGGCGACGTCTTCACCCGCTGCCCGACCACCCTGCGTCGGGCGCGGCTGCTCGGCATCTCCGGCTGGGCGTTCTACGTCACCGGGCGGGCCGGCGCCCTCGGGGACGTCCGCGCCGAGATGGTCGCCGCCGCCCTCGGCTTCCTGGCCCCCGAAGCGGTCGCCGACGGCTGGGACGCGGCCCGCCGGGTCGTCCCGCCGGTCGAGGTGGCCGCCGCCACCCTCGCCGAGTGCTGCCGGTGGGGCGAGTACCGGCTAGACACCCTTGCCGGGGTGAGCCGGCTCGCCGCCCTGCTCGGCTGCGCGGTCGACGCCGCGGATGCCAGCGGCATGCCGCTCTTCGCCGCCTGGCGCGCCATGCCGGTGCCGGTCCGGACGGCCGGCGCCCGGGCGGCCGTCGGCCTGCGCCTGCTCCGCGAGTACTTCGCCGGTGCGCACCTGATCGCGGTCCGGGCCAGCGGAATGACTCCGCTGGAGGCCGTGCTCGCTGGGCCGGAGGGGGAGGCCGGCGCGGTCGCCTGCGGCTGGCCGCCGCCGTACCCGCCGGTCGGTCCGCTGGTCCGGCGGCGACTCTGGGCCGAGGCGGTGACCGACCGGCTGGCCTCGCCGGCGTTCGCGGCGCTCGGCCCGGCGGACGGTGCCGAGCTGGTGGAGCTGCTCACCGCGGCCAGGACCCACCTGACCGACCCGGACTGAGCCGCCGCGTCCCGGCGCCCGCTTCCTGACGCCCGCTGTCCGGCCGGCGTCCGCTTCCGGCGTCCCGCGCCCGGAGTTGCCGCGTCCGGAGCTGTCGGCAGTCGGTCGGCGCAGTGGTCGGAAAATCGGCGGCGTCCCGGCGTCCCGCCTGTCAGGATCGCCCCGTGACTCTCCCCGCCGGCTGGCACGCCCGCCGACCCACCCTGGACGACGTGCCGGCCATCCTGGCGGTGGTGCACGCCGCCGACACGTTCGCCATCGGCCACCCGGACTTCGACGCGGAGGACGTGCGCGAAGCACTGACCGCGCCGAACGTCGACCCGGACCGGGACTCCTGGGTGGTCGCCGACCCCGACGAAAGTCTGGTGGCCTGGGCGATCCTGGAGAACTCGACGGGGACGGGCCGGGAGTTCGTCGACGTGTTCGTCGACCCGGACCGGGGCGCGTCGGTGCGGGCGTCGCTGCTGGCCCGGCAACTGGACCGGGTGGCCGGGCGCGCCGCCGAGCGTGGCCTGCCGGCCCTGACCGTGCGGTGCGCCGCGTACCCGCCCGAGCGTCGGTGGGTCGAGGAACTGGTCGGCGCGGGGTTCGGCTTCGCCAAGCGGTACCAGGTCATGAGCCGGTCGCTGGCGGGAGTGCCCGGCGAGCCGCCGGCACCGCCGGCCGGGGTGACGGTCCGTCCGCTGCGCCCCGGCGACGAGTCGGAACTGCGCGACTTCCACCGGATCTACGACACCGCCTTCCGCGACACCCTTGACCACGAGCCGCTGACCTACGACCGCTGGCAGGCCCGGATCGGGGCCGACACCGCCTGGGACGAATGGTTCGTCGCCGAGGTGGACGGGCAGCCGGCAGGCGTTCTCCAGTCCTCCGACCAGGCGCTCGACCGTAACGAGGGCTGGGTCAAGAACCTCGCCGTGCTCCCCGGCCAGCGGCGCCGGGGCGTGGGAGCGGCACTGCTGGGCCACGCGTTCGCCCGGTACGCGGAGAAGGGCCGCGAGTCCGCCGGCCTCGGCGTCGACCTGGCCAACCCGACCGCCCCGCTCTCGCTGTACCGGTCGGTGGGGCTGGGCGAGGTGCGCCGGGTCGACATGTACGAGTTGGTCGTACCGGCCGCCGGTGTGTGATTGACGACGCCGGCCGCGGGGCCGGATAAAGGCCCCAGCCGGCGCCGGAGCAGACTGGGGCCGTGGGAGACGCGTGGGGCCGACGAGGGTCGCTAGGCCGACGCGGTGCCGGTGGGGCGGGACCGCAGCTCGGTGACGTAGTCGTCCGGCGCGCCCGCCTTCTCGGCGGCGTTCGCGATCTCCGAGAGATACCACGCCGTGGGCAGCCCGCCCTCGTACCCGTCGAAGACGTAGATCCACGCGGTCACGTCGCCGTCGAGGGTGGAGACGCGTACGTGCAGCTTGCGGTACGTGCCGGCGCTCACCCCCTCCAACTCGTCGAGCTGGGCGGCGTCGTACGGGTGGATGTCGTAGATCGCCACGAAGACCCGGTCGCCGGGGGACTCGACGACGGTGGTGACGGCACCCTCCCAGCCGATCACGTCCTCGCCCGCGAAGGTGAGGCGCCAGCCTTCCAACCAGCCTGTGCCCACCATCGGCGAATGCGGACAGTAGGCGCGCATGCGGGCGGGGTCGAGGTTTGAGCCGTAGGCGGCGTGATGACGCACGGCGATGACGATAGCCCGCCCGGCGGGTGGGGGAGAATACGACGGTGCGTGTCGGACGCGTTCGGGAGAAGAAAGTCACTGTGAGCATTGGTCGGGGGCGGGCGCGGTGAGCGCGAGGAGTGCAGCGGAGCGGAGCCCCGCAGTCGCGAACGAAAGGATGGCCCTGTGAGCCAGATCGTGATCATCGGCGGTGGACCGGCCGGCTACGAGGCGGCCCTGGTCGCCGCGCAGCTGGACGCCGACGTCACCGTCGTGGAGGCGGATGGTGCCGGCGGGGCCTGCGTGCTGTCCGACTGCGTACCGTCGAAGACCTTCATCGCCAGCTCAGAGGTGGTCACCGGCTACCGGGACACCGAGGAGTTCGGGGTGCACTCCGACGGGCTGGAAGCGGTCACGGTCGACGCCAGCGCGGTGCACGAGCGGGTCAAGCGCCTCGCGCTCGCCCAGTCCGCCGACATCCACGCCAAGCTCGTCAAGGCCGGGGTGACCTTCGTGTCGGGCACCGCCCGGCTCGGCGAGGACACCCTCGGCCACACCCACCGGGTGCTCGTCACCCCGACCGACGGCGGCGAGGAGCAGTCGATCGCCGCGTCGACCGTGCTGGTCGCCACCGGTGCCACCCCACGCCAGCTGCCCACCGCCCTGCCGGACGGCGAGCGCATCCTGAACTGGCGCCAGGTGTACGACCTGCCGGAGCTGCCCGAGCATCTGATCGTGGTCGGCTCCGGCGTCACCGGCGCGGAGTTCGCCAGCGCCTACCTGGCGATGGGCGTGCAGGTGACCCTGGTGTCCAGCCGCGACCGGGTGATGCCGCACGAGGACGCCGACGCGGCCATGGCCATAGAGCGGGTCTTCCGCAACCGGGGCATGAGCATCCTGAACAACTCCCGGGCGGACGCGGTCCGGCGTACCGCCGACGGGGTGGAGGTCGAGCTCTCCGACGGCCGCCGGGTGGCCGGCTCGCACGCGCTGATCGCGGTCGGCTCCATCCCCAACACCGCCGACCTGGGCCTGGCCGAGTACGGCGTCGCGCTGGCCCGGGGTGGCTACGTCACCGTCGACCGGGTCTCCCGGACCAACGTGCCCGGCATCTACGCCGCCGGCGACTGCACCGGGGTGCTGCCGCTGGCGAGCGTCGCCGCCATGCAGGGACGGATCGCGATGTGGCACGCGCTCGGCGAGGCGGTCCGGCCGCTGCGGCTGCGTACCGTCGCGGCGAACGTGTTCACCGACCCGGAGCTGGCCACCGTGGGTGTCTCGCAGGACGAGGTCGACGCGGGCAGGGTGCCGGCCCGGCAGGTCATGCTGCCGCTGGACGGCAACGCCCGCGCCAAGATGGACGACCTCGCCGACGGCTTCGTCAAGCTCTTCTGCCGCCCGGCCAGCGGTCAGGTGATCGGCGGCGTGGTGGTGGCGCCGAAGGCGAGCGAGCTGATCCTGCCGATCACCATGGCGGTGGAGAACAACCTCACGGTCAACGAACTGGCCCAGACGATAACGATCTACCCGAGCCTCTCCGGCTCCATCACCGAGGCCGCCCGCCAGCTCATGCTGCACGAGCTGGAGTGACCCGGCGGAGCAGGGTGACCGCGACGACGACGAGCACGGCGACCTCGGTGAGGATCAACAGGCGCTCCACCAGGCCGAGCAGCAGCCGGTCGCCGGGGTAGGCCGACCAGATCATCGCCGCCGCCAGGGCCACGCTGGCCATGGCGAGACCGCGTACCCGGCGGGCTGCGGCGTCCGGCAGCCGTCGGGCGAGCAGCCAGCCGGCGACCGGCAGCGCCAGGAAGGCCACCACCGAGGCGTACCGGTGGACGTAGGCGGCGGTGTCCATGGGCAGGCCGGGCTCGTTCGTCGGCACGACCGCGGCCAGCAGCAGCCCACCGATCCAGGCGGCCAGCAGCACCTCGGCCGCCCGGCCCGGCCGGGCGGCGGGGGGCCGGTGGGCGAGCCGCAGGGCGGGCAGGAGCACGGCGGTGGCCGCCGCGAGCACCACCATCGCCACGTCGATCACGCCGCCCCGGTCGGAGACGGCGAAGTCGCTGACGGTCAGCGCCCACGGGTCCAGGTCCTCGTTCACCCCGACGTGGCCCATCACGGCGAGCAGCGCCGCCAGGGCGATCCCGCCGAGGGCCAGCAGTCCACTGTTCCGGGTTGCGCGCATGGCTCAGCCTGTCCCGGAAGGAACCCCAGGCGGATCCGGTCAGCTCACCGAGATCGGTCCCCGGGACCACCCCTAGGCGTTCCGGGGCGACCGGTCACTCCGCGCCGGGCGCGTCCGTCCTCGCGGTGACGACGACCGGCACCGCCGCCACCGAACCGGTCGCCCGCCGGGCGCCGACGACGGTCATGGCCCAGCCCGCCGCCGCGAAGCCGGCCGCCGCGGCACCGGCGATCAGCGCCAGCCGCCACGCCGACTCGGTGAGCGCCGTGCCGCCGAGGTGCCCGACCATGCCGCCGTACGTCGCCCAGCCCAGTGCCGCCAGGCCCTCGTAGAGCAGGAAGAGCCGGTACGGGTACCGGCTGCGGCCGGCGGAGAAGCAGGCCGCCATCCGGCCGCCCGGCACGAAGCGGCAGAGCAGGATCACGAGCGGACCGGGCCGGCGCAGCCCCTGGGTGACCCGGCTGGCGACCCGCCGGGCCCGGCCCCGCTGGATGTCGCGGGGTTCCCGGCGGTCCGGCGCGCCCCGGCCGAGCAGGTAGCAGGCGAGGTCGCCGACGAAGACACCCAGCGCGCCGACGGCGATGGTCACCGGAAGGTTCAGCCCGCCGTACACGGTGAGCGCGCCGCCGGTGATCATCACGACCTGGGTGGGGATCACCGGGACGAAGGCGTCCGCGATCAGCAGCGCGAGCAGTGCGAGGTACGCCCAGGTCGGCGAAGCGACCTCAGTGAGTAGTTCGGGCACGACTGCCACCTCGCCGGACGGGGCCGATTGCGTGGACCGAGCCTGACGGGTCGTCCAGCGTCACAGGGCAGGACCCTGGCTCGTGGTGATCGCCGACACTGCGGGGCCACCGCACACAACGAGCGGACCGGGCCGGAGGTGACGGATCCGCGTACCGCCGAGGGTCGGCGGAACGGAGCGTCCCGGCGTACCGTTGTCGGCGCGCGGCCGTACGACCGTCGGGTCCCCCGTTCCTGACGGTTCGGCCGCCGCGGGCCGCCGGCAGGTCCCGTGCCGGCGGCCCACCCCTGTCCCGCGCGGTGTGCCGCCCCGTGGCCCCGCCCACGCCGTCCGGGTGCCGGGCCGCCCCGAAAAACCGGCTGCGGTACCCGCGACCGGGGACGTACCGTCGCCGCATGCGCAGTGCGGTATCCACCACGACGCCGGGAGACCCCGGCGCGCCGTACTGACCTGACCGTCGACGAGGCCCCGGGGCGATCCGCCCCGGGGCCTCGTGGCGTCCGGTGACCGGGTCGCCCGAGGGGCGTACCCGATCAAGGAGCGCGACATGATCGACCACCGCAGGCTCGGCCGGGAGCTGGAACTGTTCGACTCCGACCCGCTGGCCGGCGCCGGGCTGCCGCTCTGGCTGCCGGCCGGCGCCGCCGCCCGGCACGCCGTCGAGGAGTACGTCCGCGAGCTGGAACGCCGGGCCGGCTACCGGCACGTGCTCACCCCGCCGCTGGGCAGGCGGGAACTCTTCGAACTCTCCGGCCACCTCGGCTACTTCGCCGACGACATGTTCCCGCCGATGGCACTCGGCGCCGACGACGAGCTCGTGCTGCGCCCGGCACTCTGCCCGCACCACGCGCTGGTGTTCCGGGCCCGGGGGCGTTCCTACCGGGAGCTGCCGCTGCGGATCGCCGAGCTGGGCGGCATGTACCGGGCCGAGCGATCGGGGGTGCTCGGCGGGCTGTCCCGGGTGCGGGCCATCTCGCTCAACGACGCGCACAACTTCTGCGCCCTGGAGCAGGTGGGCGAGGAGGTCGTCGAGATCCTCCGGCTGATCCGCGAGGCGCACGCCGCGCTCGGCGTACGGCCAGCCGGGTTCCGGCTGTCGCTGCGCGGGCCGGGGGAGAAGTACGTCGGGGACGACGACCAGTGGGCGCGGGCCGAGGAGCTGCTCCGCGCCGCGCTCGACGGGGTGGAGTTCACCGAGGCGCCGGGGGAGGCCGCGTTCTACGGCCCGAAGATCGACATCCAGGTGCTGGACGCCGCCGGGCGGGAGTCCACCCTCTCCACCGTCCAGCTCGACTTCGACAAGCCGGAGCGGTTCGACCTGTCGTACACCGACGCGTCCGGGGCGCGGCGTCGACCGGTGATGGTGCACCGGAGCCTCGTCGGCAGCATGGAGCGGCTCTTCGCGTACCTGATCGAGGTGCACGAGGGTGCCTTCCCGGCCTGGTACGCCCCGGTCCAGTTGGTGGTGCTGCCCGTCGGGGACGGACAGGCGGACGCGGCGGCCCGGCTCGCCCGCGACGCGCTGGCGGCAGGGTTGCGCGTGGAGGTCGACGGGGCCGGTTCGCTGGGCTCCCGCATCCGGGACGCGGCCCGCGCCCGGGTCCCGTACGCCGCCGTCATCGGCCCCCGCGAGGCGGCCGGGGGCGCGGTCTCGCTGCGGGTGCGCGGCGGCCACGCCCTGGACCCGATGCCCGCCGCCGACGCCCTCCGGCTGGTCGGCACGGTGGTGGCCGACCGCGGCCCGGCCCTGCTGCCGGCGCGCTGAGCCTCCGCCCGGCCCCGACCCCGTCGACGGCCCGCCCGTCGCCACCGGCGGCCTCCCCGTCACCGGGACGACCCCTCGAGCGACGCGGGTTCGGGGTCGGGCTGGGGCTCGGGGTCGGGCTGGATGGCGGCGGTGAACTGTGACCGGTACAGGCGGTGGTACGCGCCCTGCGCGGCGAGCAACTCGTCGTGCGTGCCCTGTTCCACGATCCGGCCGTCCTCCATCATCAGGATCAGGTCGGCGTCGCGGATGGTGGAGAGCCGGTGCGCGATGACGAAGCTCGTCCGGTCCGACCGCAGCGCGGCCATCGCCCGCTGGAGCAGCACCTCGGTGCGGGTGTCCACCGAGCTGGTCGCCTCGTCCAGGATCAGCAGCGACGGCTCGGCGAGGAAGGCCCGGGCGATCGTGATGAGCTGCTTCTCGCCGGCGCTGACGTTGCTGCCCTCCTCGTCGATCACCGTGTCGTAGCCGTCGGGCAGGCTGCGCACGAAGCGGTCCACGAACGTCGCCCGGGCCGCGGCCACGATCTCCTCCTCGGTCGCCCCCGGCCGCCCGTACGCGATGTTGTCGCGGATGGTGCCCCCGAAGAGCCAGGTCTCCTGGAGGACCATGCCGATCCGGCCGCGCAGGTCGTCTCGGCGCATCGTGGTGACGTCCACCCCGTCGAGCGTGATCCGGCCGGCGTCCAGCTCGTAGAAGCGCATGACCAGGTTGACCAGTGTGGTCTTGCCGGCCCCGGTCGGCCCGACGATGGCCACCGTGTGCCCGGGCTCGGCGACCAGGGAGAGGTCCTCGATCAGGGGCTTGTCCGGGGCGTACCGGAAGGAGACGTTGGCGAACTCGACCCGGCCGTGCGGGTCGCGTACCCGGGCCGGCTCGGCCGGGTCGGGGCTCTGCTCCTCGGCGTCGAGCACGGCGAAGACCCGCTCGGCGGAGGCCACCCCGGACTGGAGCAGGTTCGCCATCGAGGCGACCTGGGTGAGTGGCTGGGTGAACTGCCGGGAGTACTGGATGAACGCCTGCACGTCGCCGAGGCTCATCGTGCCCGACGCCACCCGCAGGCCGCCGACGACGGCGATCGCCACGTAGCTGAGGTTCCCGACGAACATCATCGCCGGCATGATGATCCCGGAGATGAACTGGGCGCCGAAGCTCGCCCGGAACAGCTCCTCGTTCTTCGCGGTGAAGGCGGCCTCCACCTCGCGCTGCCGGCCGAAGACCTTGACCAGCTCGTGGCCGGTGAACGCCTCCTCGATCTGGCCGTTCAGCTCGCCGGTGTGCGCCCACTGGTCGATGAACTGCCGCTGCGACCGCTTGGCGATGCTGGCGGTGACGACCACCGAGACCGGGACCGCGACCAGGGCCACCAGGGCGAGCAGCGGCGAGATCCAGAACATCATGGCCAGCACGCCGACCACGGTGAGCAGCGAGGTGAGCAGCTGACTCAGGGTCTGCTGGAGGCTGGTCGAGATGTTGTCGATGTCGTTGGTGACCCGGCTGAGCAGCTCGCCCCGGGGCTGCCGGTCGAAGTAGGGCAGCGGCAGGCGGTTGAGCTTGTCCTCCACGTCGGCGCGCAGCCGCAGCACGGTGCGCTGCACCACCCCGTTGAGCAGCCAGCCCTGCCACCACATCAGCAGGCTGGCCGCCACGTAGAGCCCGAGCGCCAGCAGCAGCACCCGCGCCAGCGCCGTGAAGTCGATGCCCACGCCGGGCACCACGTCCATCCGGGCGAGCATGTCGGCGAAGCTGTCGTTGCCGGCGGCCCGCGCCGCGTCCACCGCCTGGTCGGCGGTCGTGCCGGCCGGCAACTGCCGGCCGATCACCCCGGTGAAGATCAGGTCCGTGGCCCAGCCGAGCACCTTCGGCCCGACCACGCTGAGCCCGACGCTGAGCACCGCCAACGCGATCACGGCGACGAGCTGGAGGCGCTGCGGGCGCAGCCGGCCCAGCAGCCGCCGGGCCGACGGACCGAAGTTCATCGACCGTTCGGCGGGCATCCCGACGCCGCCGTGTGGACCGCCGCGGTGCCCGCCGGGCGGCAGCCGTTTCGGCGTCCGCGCGTCGGCGGCCGGCTTCTGCTGCGGTACGGCGCTCACGCCGCCACCTCGTTTCGCTCGGCGGCGCCGCGAGGCGCCGCGCTGCTGTGCCTGATGGTTCGCTCGGTCACGCGGCCACCTCCGACGTGTTCTGCGACGCCACGATCTCGGCGTACGTCGGGCAGGTGCGGAGCAGTTCGTCGTGCCGGCCGATCCCGACCACGCCGCCGTTCTCCAGCACGACGATCTGGTCGGCGCCGACGATGGTGGAGACCCGCTGCGCCACGATCACCACGGCGGCGTCCGCGGTGACCGGCCGCAGCGCCGCCCGCAACCGCGCGTCGGTGCCGAGGTCGAGCGCGGAGAACGAGTCGTCGAAGAGGTAGATCTCCGGCCGCCGGACCAGCGCCCGCGCGATGGCCAGCCGCTGCCGCTGCCCGCCGGAGACGTTCGTGCCGCCCTGCGCGATCGGCGCCTGGAGCCCCTCGGGCATCGCCTCCACGAAGTCGCGCGCCTGGGCGATCTCCAGCGCGTCCCGGAGTTCCTCGTCGGTCGCGTCCGGGTTGCCGTAGCGCAGGTTGCTCGCCACGGTCCCGGTGAACAGGTACGGCCGCTGCGGCACCAGCCCGATCCGGCGCCACAGCTCGTCCGGCGCCAGGTCCCGTACGTCGACGCCGTCGACCAGCACCCTGCCTGCGGTCGTGTCGACCAGCCGGGGGACGAGCGACAGCAGGGTGGTCTTGCCCGCGCCGGTGCTGCCGATGATCGCCGTCGTCGTACCCGGTGTCACCCGGAACGACACGTCGCGCAGCACCGGCTCGGCCGCGCCCGGGTACTGGAACCCGACGTCGCGCAACTCCAACTCGCCGCGGGTCGTCACCTCGGTCACGGGGCGGGCGGGGGGCACCACGGAGGAGTCGGTGTCGAGCACCTCGACGATCCGTTCGGCGCAGACCGCCGCGCGCGGCACCATCATCAGCATGAAGGTGGCCATCATGACGGCCATCAGGATCTGCATCAGGTACTGGAGGAAGGCGGTGAGGGCACCGACCTGGATCGCCCCGTCGTCCACCCGCTGGGCGCCGAACCAGAGCACGGCGACGCTGGAGACGTTGAGCACCAGCATCACCACCGGGAAGATCAACGCCATCAGGCGGCCGATGCGCAGGGCGGTCGCGGTGAGGTCGGCGTTCGCCGTGGCGAAGCGTTCCGTCTCGTACGGCTCCCGCACGAACGCGCGTACCACCCGGATGCCGGTGATCTGCTCGCGCAGCACCCGGTTGACGGTGTCGATGCGGGTCTGCATGAGCCGGAAGCCGGGCACCATCCGCCGGATGATCAGCCACAGGGCGACGGCCAGCACGGGCACGCTGACCAGCATCAGCCAGGAGAGCCCGAGATCCTCGCGCAACGCCATCACCACGCCGCCGACGCTCATGATGGGCGCGGTGACGAGCATCGTGCAGCTCATCAGCACGAGCATCTGCACCTGCTGGACGTCGTTGGTGTTGCGGGTGATCAGCGACGGCGCGCCGAACCGGGCGACCTCGCGGGCGGAGAAGCGGTTGACGTGCCCGAAGATGGCTGACCGGACGTCCCGGCCGAACGCCATCGCCGTCCGCGCGCCGAGGTAGACGGCCGCGACCGAGCAGACGATCTGGACCAGGCTGACCGCGAGCATCCACCCGCCGGTGCGCAGGATGTAGTCGGTGTCGCCCCGGGCCACGCCCAGGTCGATGATGTCGGCGTTGAGGCTGGGCAGGTAGAGCGACGCCATCGTGCCGACGAACTGGAGCAGCACCACCGCGGCCAGCGGCCGGTGGTACGGGCGCAGGTGCGTACGCAGCAGCCGGGTCAGCATGCCGACCTGCCTTCGAGGGTGCCCTGGTCGGCGCTGCCGATGACCTCGAAGAGGAACTCGCGGATCACCGCGGCCTTCGTCGGGTCGGCGTCGACCGAGGTGAGCGGGGCGGCGGAGCGGATCAGGGCGGTCAGCGCCTCGACCCGGGCCCGACCGGCCGCCGTGATCGCGATCCGGACGCTGCGCCGGTCGGCCTGGTCGCGCTGCCGCTCGACGAGGCCGTCGCGGGCGAGGGTGTCGACGATGCCGGTCAGGGTCGCCGGCCGGACGAAACAGTGCTCGGCGACCGTGCGGTGCGGCAGCTCGCCGTGCTCCGCGAGGGTCATCAGGGTGACCATCCCGGCCTGGGTGAGACCGTGGGCCTCGGCGAGGTAGCGGTTCCACCGCTGGCCGGTGAGGTGCCCGGCGACCACGAGCAGTCGCCCGATCGGCGCGTCCCGTAGCGTGATCAGTTCCATGGACGACAGGTTAGCTCCCTGAACGTCAGGCCCCAAACGAAATAGCGAGCGCCGCGGCGACGAACAGGACCTGTTCCGCCGTCCGTGGCCCGAGAGGTGTCGCCGGCCGGCCTCCGAAGGTCAGCCCGCGCCGGGCCGCCGAGACGTTCGCCGGGAACATGGCCAGCATCAGCAGCGCCAGCCCGGCTGCTGTCCAGCGGGCGGTCGCCGGCACGAGCAGCCCGACCGCGCCGAGCAGTTCCAGCACGCCGGTGACCGTGACCAGCAGGTCGGCCCGGGGCAGGGATGGCGGCACCATCGCGATCATGTCCCTGCGCAGGGGCGGGGCGAAGTGCGCGACGCCGGTCACCACGAACATCAGGGCGAGCCCCACCCGTAGCGCGGGATGCCACCCGTCGAGCGCGTCCACGCCGGCCAGGCCGGCCAGCCGGGCGAGCGCGGTACCGGCCACGAGGGCGATGATTGGAGCCACGGGAACCTCCCCGGTCGACGAGTCTTGTCGTCGGAAAGATTGCCCTCGCAAATGGCATCTTGTCAACGGAAAGATAGGCTGTCGGTATGACCGAAACGCGTGGCTACCACCACGGTGACCTACGTCGCGCCCTGCTCACGGCGGCGGTGCGGGTGATCGAGGAATCAGGTCCGGCGGCACTGAGCCTGCGCGACCTCGCCCGCCGGGCCGGCGTTTCGCACGCCGCCCCGGCGCACCACTTCGGCGACAAGTCCGGGCTGCTCACCGCGCTCGCCACCGAGGGCTTCGACCTGCTCGCCGAGGCGCTGGACGGCGCCGGCGGCGACCTGCTCGACAGGGGCGTCGCGTACGTCGACTTCGCGGTCCGGCACCGCGCGCACTTCGAGGTGATGTTCCGTCCGGACCTCTACCGCCCCGACGCGGAGAACCTGGTGGCGGCCCGCCAGCGCGCCAGCGACGCGTTGCACTCGGGCGTCGCGGCCCTGCCCGAGGGGCACCGCCCCAAGGCGCAGGATCCGCAGGGCGACGCGCTCGCGGCCTGGTCGATCGTGCACGGCTTCGCCACGCTCTGGCTCTCGGGCGCGCTGCCGTCCCAGGTCGGCGACGACGACCCCCGGGCCACGGCCCGCGCGGTCGCCCGCCGCCTCTTCCCGAGGCGCTGACGCACAGTGAGTGCAAGGAAGGGCCCCTTCCTTGCACTTCTGTTGCGCTGCGTCGGCGTTCACCAACTCGTGGGCAGGGGCATCCCCTCGGTGTAGCCGGCCGCGCTCTGCACGCCGACCAGGGCCCGCTCGTGGAACTCCGCGAGGTCCCGCGCGCCCGCGTAGGTGAAGGCGCTCCGCACCCCCGCGATGATCTCGTCGATCAGGTCCTCCACGCCGGGGCGGGCCGGGTCCAGGTACATCCGGGCCGAGGAGATGCCCTCCTCGAAGACCGCCTTGCGGGCCCGGTCGTACGCGCTGTCGTCGGCCGTCCGCGCGCTGACCGCCCGCGCCGAAGCCATGCCGAAGCTCTCCTTGTAGCGCCGGCCGTCGGCGTCGGTGTAGAGGTCGCCGGGGGACTCGTAGGTGCCGGCGAACCAGGAGCCGATCATCACGTTCGAGGCTCCGGCGGCCAGCGCCAGCGCCACGTCGCGCGGGTGCCGTACGCCGCCGTCGGCCCAGACGTGCCGGCCGAGCTCACGGGCCGCCGTGGCGCAGTCGAGCACGGCGGAGAACTGCGGCCGGCCCACCCCGGTCATCATCCGGGTGGTGCACATCGCGCCCGGGCCGACGCCGACCTTGACGATGTCGGCGCCCGCCTCCACGAGGTCGCGTACGCCCTCGGCCGTCACCACGTTGCCGGCCGCGACCGGGACGCCCGGGTCCAGCGCGCGGACCGCCCGCAGGGCGGTGATCATCCGTTCCTGGTGGCCGTGCGCGGTGTCCACGACCAGCGTGTCCACCCCGGCCTCCAGCAGCGCTGCCGCCTTGCCGGTCACGTCGCCGTTGATGCCCACGGCGGCGGCGATCCGCAGCCGGCCCCGGTCGTCCACCGCCGGCTTGTAGAGCGTCGCCCGCAGCGCGCCCTGCCGGGTCAGCACCCCGACCAGGCGCCCCTCGGCGTCGACCACCGGGGCGAGCCGGCGCCGGCCTGCCGAGAGCCGGTCGAAGCCGGTACGCGGGTCCGCGTCCGCCGGCACGGTGTGCAGCTCGGTGGACATCACGTGCCGGAGCTGAGCGAACCGGTCCACGCTGACGGTGTCGGCCTCGGTCACCACGCCCACCGGCCGGCTCTCCTCGTCGATCACCACCACGGCGCCGTGCGACCGCTTCGGCAGCAGGTGGATCGCGTCGCCGACGGTGTCGGTCGGGCCCAGCGTGATCGCCGTGTCGTGCACCAGGTGCCGCCGCTTGACCCAGGCGACGACGTTCGCCACCACCTCGATGGGGATGTCCTGCGGGATGACCGCGATCGCGCCGCGCCGGGCGACCGTCTCGGCCATCCGGCGGCCGGACACCGCGGTCATGTTCGACACCACCAGCGGGATCGTGGTGCCCGTGCCGTCGCTGGCGGCGAGGTCGACGTCGAGCCGCGAGCCCACCTCGGAGCGGGCGGGCGCCATGAAGACGTCGTTGTAGGTCAGGTCGTGCGCGGGGACCGCGCCGTTAAGGAACCGCACGTCGCCATCATTCCCGCCCGCCGGCGCCCGCGCCTGCGGTGGTTGCCGAAAACACCCTGAGCACGCTCGGCGCCGGCGCGGTCAGCCGGACAGCAGGGCCACCGCGACCGCGACCATCACGAGGGCGACGGTGGCGTCGACGAGCCGCCAGGCCGCCGGGCGGGCCAGCACCGGCGCGAGCCGGTGGGCGGCGACACCGAGAACGGTGAACCAGACCGCGCTGGCGAGCGCGGCGCCCGCGCCGAAGACCCAGTGGTGCGGTTGCTGGCGGGCCACCCCGCCGAGCAGGAGGACGGTGTCCAGGTACACGTGCGGGTTGAGGTAGGTGAACGCGAGGCAGGCCAGCAGTGTCGCCCCGAGCGGGGCCGGCGGCCGGTCGGCGGGGGAGAGGGCGCCGGGCCGCAGGGCGCGGCGGGCGGCCAGCGCGGCGTACCCGAGCAGGAACGCGGCGCCGAGCCAACGGACGGCGGTGAGGACGGCGGGGTGCTCCGCCGTGGCGGTGCCCATTCCGGCGATGCCGAGCGAGATGAGCAGCGCGTCGGAGGCGGCGCAGACGGCGACCACCGGCACGACGTGCTCCCGGCGCAGGCCCTGCCGCAGGACGAAGGCGTTCTGCGCGCCGATGGCGGCGATCAGCGCGATGGCGAGGGAGAAGCCGGCGACGGCGGAGCCGGCCACGGAACTGCTGAGGATGTCGGGCACGGGCCGACGCTACGAGCCGCGCCCGATGCAGCCCAGCTAAAGATTCTCAGGGTAGATAAGCTCAGCTTCATCATGGTGGACTCCACGCAGCTCCGGACGTTCGCCGCGGTGGTCCGCGAGGGCAGCTTCGAGGCGGCGGCGCAGTCCCTGCACGTCACCCCCTCGGCCGTCAGCCAGCGGATCAAGGCGCTGGAACAGGCCGTCGGGCAGGTGCTCGTCCGCCGGTCGAAGCCGTGCCGGGCCACCGACGCGGGCCGCCCGCTGCTGCGGCTGGCCGGGCAGGTGGCCCTGCTGGAACGGGAGGCGCTGCACGCCGCCCGGCCGCCGACGATCGGCGGTCCCGCCCCCACCCGGGTGACGGTCGTCGCGAACGGGGACTCGCTCGGCACCTGGTTCGTCGGCGCGCTGGCGCGGCTGCCCGCCGAGCTGGCGCTGCTGTTCGACGTCCGGCGGGACGACGAGGACCACACGGCGGAGCTGATCCGCGACGGTACGGCGATGGCGGCGGTGACCGCGCAGCGCGAGGCCGTCCAGGGCTGCCGGGTGGAGCGGCTGGGTGCGATGCGGTACGTCGCGCTGGCCCAGGCCGGGTTCGCCGCCCGCCACTTCCCCGACGGGCTCACCGAGGCCGCCCTCGCGTCGGCGCCGATGATGGCGTTCGACCGCAAGGACCAGCTCCAGCACCGCTTCGCCCGCACCGTGACCCGCCGCCGGATCGACCCGCCGATCCACTACGTCCCGTCCTTCGACGGCTTCAACGAGGCGGTGCGGCTCGGGCTGGGCTGGGGTCTGCTCCCGGAGCGGCTCGCCCGCGCCGACATCGCCGCCGGGCACTGCGTCGACCTCGGCGCCGGGCGTCACCTGGACCGCCCCTTGTACTGGCAGCACTGGCGGGTGGAGTCCGCCATCCTGGACGCTCTGACGGCCGCCGTCCGGGCGGTGGCGGGCGCCGAACTGCGCTGACCGTGGGGCCGGCTGGTGCCGAGCCGGGGGCGCTGCGGTAGGAAGGGGCCCTTCCTCTACCGAAAGCGTTAGGAAGGTGCCCCTCCTTACACCTCAGGCGATGGTGCAGATCGCCGCGCCGGCCGTGATGACGGCGCCGACCTCGGCCGCGAGGCCGCTGACCGTGCCTGCCTTGTGGGCGTGCAGCGGTTGCTCCATCTTCATCGCCTCCAGCACCACCACCAGGTCACCCTCGGCGACGGTGTCACCCTCGGCGACCGCGATCTTGACGATGGTGCCCTGCATCGGGGACGTGAGCGCGTCGCCGCTGACCGCGACGCCGGCCTTGGCCCCGCCGCCCCGGCGGGCCGGCTTACGCGCGGCGGGCGCGGCTGCGGCCGTACCCCCGCCGAGACCGGTGGGGAGGCTGACCTCCAGCCGCTTGCCGCCGACCTCGACCACGACGGTCTCGCGCCCGTCCGGCGCCTCGGCGGGGCCGGCGGCGGCGGTGAACGGCGGGACGGTGTTGTCGAACTCCGTCTCGATCCAGCGGGTGTGCACGGTGAACGGCTCGGCGGTGAACGCCTCGTCGCGGACGACCAGCCGGTGGAACGGCAGCGCGGTGGCCATGCCCTCGACGACCATCTCGTCCAAGGCCCGGCGGGCCCGCTCCAGCGCCTCGGTACGCGTCTCGCCGGTGATGATCACCTTGGCCAGCAGCGAGTCGAAGTTGCCGCCGATCACGTCACCGGCGGAGATGCCGGTGTCCACCCGGACGCCGGGACCGGTGGGCAGCCGCAGCGCGGTCACCGTGCCGGGGGCGGGCAGGAAGTTGCGGCCCGGGTCCTCGCCGTTGATCCGGAACTCGATGGAGTGCCCGCGCGGCGTCGGGTCCTCGGTGAACCGCAGCTTCTCGCCGTCGGCGATCCGGAACTGCTCGCGGACCAGGTCGACGCCGGCGGTCTCCTCGGTGACCGGGTGCTCGACCTGGAGGCGGGTGTTGACCTCCAGGAAGGAGATGGTGCCGTCGGCGCCGACCAGGTATTCCACCGTGCCGGCGCCGTGGTAGCCCGCCTCCCGGCAGATCGCCTTGGCGCTGTCGTGGATCTGGGCCCGCTGCGCCTCGGTGAGGAACGGCGCGGGGGCCTCCTCGACCAGCTTCTGGTGTCGGCGCTGGAGCGAGCAGTCGCGGGTGCCGACCACGATCACGTTGCCGTGCTGGTCGGCCAGCACCTGGGCCTCGACGTGGCGGGGCCGGTCGAGGTAGCGCTCGACGAAGCACTCGCCCCGGCCGAACGCGGCGACCGCCTCGCGGGTGGCCGACTCGAACAGGTGCGGGATCTCCTCCATGGTGCGGGCCACCTTGAGCCCGCGCCCGCCGCCGCCGAAGGCGGCCTTGATGGCGACCGGCAGGCCGTGGTCGACGGCGAACGCCAGCACCTCGTCGGGGCCGCCGACCGGGTCGGGGGTGCCGGGCACCAGGGGCGCGCCGGCGCGCTGGGCGATGTGCCGGGCGGTGAC
This sequence comes from Micromonospora sp. NPDC048170, assembly GCF_040652795.1. Classification (NCBI taxonomy): domain Bacteria; kingdom Bacillati; phylum Actinomycetota; class Actinomycetes; order Micromonosporales; family Micromonosporaceae; genus Micromonospora; species Micromonospora sp. NPDC048170. The sequence continues at coordinate 487,567 of NZ_JBEZMR010000001.1, read as the reverse complement.
CTTGTCGCCGAGGTCGCGGATCGCCTGCGGGGTGGGGCCGATCCAGGTCAGCCCGGCGTCGATGACGGCCTGGGCGAAATCGGCGTTCTCGGCGAGGAAACCGTAGCCGGGGTGGACCGCGTCGGCCTCGGCCTTCGCGGCGATCTCCAGCAGCTTGTCGATGCGCAGGTACGTCTCGGTGGCGGTGTCCCCGCCGAGCGCGTACGCCTCGTCGGCCAGCGTGGCGTGCAGGGCGTCCCGGTCGGAGTCCGCGTAGACGGCGACACTGCCGAGGCCGGCGTCGCGACAGGCGCGGATGACGCGGACGGCGATCTCGCCGCGGTTGGCGATGAGTACCTTGCGCACCTTGCTGGCTCCTCCCGGAGGGTCACTGACCGGGAGTGTATCGGCCATTGTGGCAGCCCAAACGATCGCTCAGTGTGGGATGCCGCACTGTCCTGCGCGCCCTAGTCAAGTTTGCTCAATACCCTCCTCCGGTGTCTGCCATGCGAATGATGATCCTCGGCCTGGTACGCGGGATGCAGCCCGTGCACGGCTACGACGTACGCCGTGAGCTGCTCGGTCGGGGCGCCGACCGGTGGGCGAACGTGCAACCCGGCTCGATCTACCATGCCCTGCGCAAGCTGACCCGGGAAGGACTGCTGCGCGAGGTGGCCACCGAGCAGGTGGGCGCCCGGCCGCCCCGCACCACGTACGAGGTGACCCCGGAGGGGGAGGAGGCGTTCGAGTCGCTGCTGCGTGACCTGTGGTGGCAGCTGCACGAGCCACCGGACCCGTTCGTGGCGGCGTTCTCCTTCCTGCCCGCGATGCCGCCCGAGGAGGCGGCGGCTGCCCTGAGAAACCGGGCGAACCTGCTGCGCGCCGGTGTCGAGTGGACGCGTACGTCGTTGAGTCCTGGCTGGGCGCGTGAGGCGGGGCCGGTGCACGTGGGGTGGATGTCCGAGCTCTGGGCGGCCCGGTCCGAGGCGGAGATCTCCTGGTGCGAACAAATCGCGGAACGGATCGAGTCGGGAGTGTCGTACCTGCCCGACGGGACGGAGCGGGCGCAGGGTGGGGAGGGCCGGTCGGAGCGGCTGCCGCCCGCCGACCCGGACGGCAAATAATCAAGATAGATCATTAAAGCTACGACCAGGAGCAGACATGATCGAGACCAGAGGGCTGCGGAAGTCGTACCGCTCCCGAGACGGTCGCCAGACGAAGACCGTCGACGCGGTGCGCGGCGTCGACCTGAACGTCACCGAGGGGGAGATCTTCGGCTTCCTCGGCCCCAACGGCGCCGGCAAGACCACCACGCTGCGGATGCTGGCCACGCTCATCGAGCCCGACGGCGGCGAGGCCACCATCGCCGGGGCCGACCTGCGCCGGGACCCGGCCGAGGTGCGCCGCCGCATCGGCTACGTCGCCCAGGGCGGCAGCACCTGGGACGAGTCGACCGCCCGGGAGGAACTCGTCCTGCACGCCCGCATGTACCGCATCGGCAAGGCCGAGGCGCGCCGGCGGGCCGCCCGTGCCCTCGACGCCTTCCAGCTCACCGAGTACGCCGACCGCAAGTGCAAGACCTACTCCGGGGGCCAGCGCCGGCGGTTGGAGATCGCCCTCGGCATCATCCACGAGCCGATGGTCGTCTTCCTGGACGAGCCGACGACCGGCCTCGACCCGCAGAGCCGGGCGCACATGTGGGACGAGATCCGGCGGCTGCGCACCGACGGCATGACCGTCTTCATCACCACCCACTACCTGGAGGAGGCCGACGCGCTCTGCGACCGGATCGCCATCATGGATCACGGCGAGGTGGTCACGGAGGGCACCCCGACGGACCTGAAGCGCGAGATCTCCGGCGACGTCGTGCTGGTCGGGCTCGACGCCGGGGCCACCCCGCAGGCCGCGCAGCTGCTCGACGGCGAGCCGTACGTCAACAAGCTGGAGACCGTCGAGGAGGGCGGGCTGCGGCTCTACGTCGACGAGGGCGCGACCGCCATCCCGCAGATCCTGCGTCGCGTCGACACCGCCGGCCTCGGCCTCAACTCCATCGAGCTGCACCGGCCCAGCCTCGACGACGTCTTCCTCACCAAGACCGGCCGCTCGCTGCGCGAGTCCTGATCCGAGACCGGAGAGAGCTCATGAAACTCGCCCGTGACACCTGGCTGATCTTCCAGCGCCAGTTCCAGCTGCTGCTGCGCAATCCTGTCTGGGTCTTCGTCGGCGTCTTCCAACCGGTGATGTACCTGCTGCTCTTCGCCCCGCTGCTCAAGCCGGCGCTGAACGCGCCCACGCAGGCGGAGGCCTACAAGATCTTCGTACCGGGCCTGCTGGTGCTGCTGGCCATCTTCGGTGGCCTGTTCCAGGGCTTCGGCCTGATCGCGGAGCTGCGCGCCGGAGTCATCGAACGCTCCCGGGTCACCCCGGTCAGCCGGCTGGCCCTGCTGCTCGGCCGCTCGCTGCGCGACGTCGTGTCGCTCATGGTGCAGGCGGTCATCATCACGCTGCTCGCGCTCCTGTTCGACCTGCGCGTCTCCCTCGTCGACCTGCTGCTGGCGTACCTCATGCTCGCCCTGATCGCGCTGATGACCTCGGCCATCTCCTACGGCATCGCGCTCAAGGTCAAGAGCGAGGACGCGCTGGCCCCGCTGATGAACACCGTGGCCCAGCCGGTGCTGCTGCTCTCCGGCATCCTGCTGCCGCTGACCTTCGCCCCCGGCTGGCTCCAGGGCATCGCCGAGTGGAACCCGTTCGCCTGGGCGGTCGACGGCACCCGGGCCCTCTTCGTCGGCGACCTCGGCGACGACAAGGTCTGGCAGGGGCTGGGCATCATCGCGGTCCTCGCCGCGGCCGGCGTCATCTGGGCCGCCCGGCAGTTCGCCCGCAGCGTCCGCTGAGCTGAAAGGAAGGGCACCTTACCAACGCTCACGGTAGAGGAAGGGCCCCTTCCCCACGTCTCAGGAGAGCTGCCTCTCACCAGGGGCGGGGCACCGGCCCGACGCTTGTAGCGTGAGGCTGGTGCCCCGCCTCACCCGTGACCGTCTCACCTGGCTGACCTACGCCCAGCTCGGGCTGTGGGGCTTCTTCCTCTACGGCTTCGGGCCCGTCGTGCCGCTGCTCCGCGACGAACAGGGCACCTCCGCCGCCGTCGCCGGCCTGCACAGCACCGGCATCGCCGTCGGCGCGCTGGCCGGCGGGGCGCTCTTCGCACCCCTGGCCCGCCGGTTCGGCCGTGGCCAGGCGATCTGGACCGGGCTGGCCGGCGTGGCGGCCGGCGTCGTCGCCCTGGGCACCGTCCGCGCCCTGCCCGCCACGATCACCGCCGTCGCGGTGATCGCCACCTTCGGCATGCTGGTGATCAGCGGCGTGTCCGTGGTGCTCACCGACCGGCACGGCACCGGCGCGCCGGCGGCGCTGACCGAGGCCAACGCCGTCTGCGCCGGCGCCGGCATCCTCGCCCCGCTGGTCATCGGCGCCAGCGTGGATGCAGGCTGGGGCTGGCGACCGGCGCTGGCCGTCGAGGTCGGCCTGATCGCGCTGGTCGCGCTCGCCGCCCTTGCCTTCCGCGTACGCCTTCCGAGGCCCGCCCCCGCTGCCGCGGCTCCCGGTGGCCTGCCGGCCGGCGACCGGGCCGACGCCGGCCCGGCTGCCGACGTCCACCGAACGGATCGACGCCTGCCCCCGGCGTACTGGATCGCCTGGGCGCTGATGGCGGTCACCGGCTCGATCGAGGTCTGCCTGTCGCTCTGGACGGCCGACGTGCTCCGCTCGCACGCCGGGATGACGGCCGGCGCCGCCTCGGCCGCGGTAGCGGCGATCGTCTGCGGCATGTTCGCGGGCCGGCTGGTCGGGGGCCGGTTCGCCCTGCGGTACCGGCCCGTGCCGCTGCTGCTGGCCGCGCTGGGCGTGTCGCTGGCCGGGTTCGCGCTCTTCTGGATCGCCCCGGTCGGCTGGCTCGCCGTCACCGGCCTGGTCGTCCTCGGCCTCGGCAACGCCCTGCACTACCCGCTGGCGATCTCCATCGCGCTCGCCGTCGCCGGGCCGGCCGCGGACCGGGCGGCCGGCTGGGCGTCGTACTCGATGGGGGTCGGCTTCGGGATCGCGCCGGTCGCGCTCGGCTGGGTGGCCGACGGGGTCGGACCGCACCTGGCCTTCCTGCTGCTGCCGGGCTTCATCGCGGCGGCCGCGCTGCTCGCCGCCCGCCTCGGCCGTGCCCTGCGCCCCACCGGCGCCTCCGCCGCCACCCACACCCCCGCGACGACCAACGCCTGACCGACACCGGGGCGGTGACGGCGGAGCCGTGCCGGCCGGATCTTGGCAAGAACCGGCCCCGGGGAGGGCCATTTCTTGCCAAGATCCGCAGGTTGTGGCCCTACCGGTGGCGTCAGTGCACCCGGGCCAGGGTGAGGCCGTCGGCGACCGGGAGCATGACGGCGTCCACTCGGACGTCGGCGAGCACCTCGTCGTTGAACGCGGCGATCGCCCGGTCGTCGGCGTTCTGCGGAGCGATCACCCGGCCCCCGCGCAGCACGTTGTCGACCGCGATCACCCCGCCGGGACGCATCCGGGGCACCAGCTCCGCCCAGTAGACCGGGTAGCCGGTCTTGTCGGCGTCGATGAAAGCGAAGTCCAGGTAGCGGTCGTGGGGCAGCTCGCGCAGCGTGTCACCGGCCGGGCCGATACGCAGCTCGATCCGGTCGTCCACGCCGGCGCGGGCCCAGTACCGCCGGGCGATGCCGGTGAACTCCTCGGAGATGTCGAAGCAGGTCAACCGCCCGCCCTCGGGCAGCCCCCGGGCGATCGCCAGCGACGAGAGACCGGTGAACGTGCCCACCTCGACGGCCTGCCGCACGCCGAGCAACCGGGTGAGGAAGGTCAGGAAGGCGGCCTGCTCCGGCGCGACCTGCATCTGCGCGACGTTCGGCAGGACCGCGCGGGTCTCCTCAGCCAGGTCCCGCATGATCTCGTCCGGCGGCGCACCGTGCGCGACGAGGTAGGCGTGCAGTTCCGACGTGAGCGGGATCGGCTTCGTGGTCATGAACGGACGTTAACCGAGCGGCTCGACCGTCTGGTCGCCCGGCGCGACCTTCGTCCACAGATCCGTGATCCGCAGGTCCAGTTCGGCGAGGAGGCGGCGCAGCATCGGCAGGGAGAGCCCGATGACCGTGCTCGGGTCACCCTCGATCCGTTCCACGAACGGCCCGCCCAACCCGTCGATCGTGAAGGCGCCCGCCACGGCCAGCGGCTCGCCCGTGCCCACGTACGTGGCGATCTCGTCATCGTTGACGTCGGCGAAGTGCACGACAGTGGAGGCGACCGCCTCGGCCCGCCGGCCCGCCACGACATCGATCAGGCAGTGCCCGCTGTGCAGCACGCCGCTGCGCCCACGCATCCGCTTCCATCGCCGGGTGGCGTCCGCCACGTCCGCCGGCTTGCCGAGGATCTCGCCGTCGAAGGCCAGCACCGAGTCGCACCCGATCACCAACGTCCGCTGGTCGTCGGCCGGCCGCAACCGGGTGAGCACCGCCTGCGCCTTCATCCGGGCCAGTTCCAGGCAGAGCTCCTCGGCCCGCTCGGTGACCACAAGGGACTCGTCGACGCCACTGACCAGCACGTCCGGATCGATCCCGGCGGCCTGGAGAATCTTGCGGCGGGCGGGGCTCGCCGAGGCGAGCACGAGGCGGAGCGGCAGGGATTTCGGCACGTCGCCGACGTTACCGGCTGACCGTGGCGAAGGTGTCTCCGGTGGCCCACCGGGAAGAAGCATCGAGGACCCGACCAGGGGAGTCGTCTCCGGCTCGCCCGCCTCCGTCGTCACCGACAGTTCAGCGACTGATGCGGGGCGGCGGGTCATCGCCACGCCGCCGCCGACGGGCGATCAACGCCCACACCCCGCCAGCGGCCATGATCACGCCGAGGGTGGCCAGGCCCCGGGCGGTCGCCCCGCTGGCCTCGTCGCCTGCCGGCTCCGCTGCCGCTGCCGTCGTCGAGGCGGTGTGGGTTGGGGCGCTTGCCGTCGCCGAACCAAAACCCAGCGGCGGTACGTCGGCTGTCAACGCCGCCACCAGGTCGATGACTCCGTAGCCGTACTCGTCGTCCCGCCCAGGCGGGCCCTTGTCGATCGCGGTAGCCGTAAGCCTGTGCGCAACTTCCGAGGCTGGGAGGTGCGGGTATTTGGACCGAATCAAAGCCGCTGCCCCTGCAACGATGGCAGTGGAATCGGAAGTGCCTGTTCCTTTGCGGTATTTGCCGTCAATGCTCGTGCTGTAGATGTCGACAGCGGGGGCGACCACATCGACTTCGGTGCCTGTAACCGATACCGCTGCATGTCGCCCGGCTTGATCTATCCCGCCAACGGCGATGACGCCGGGCTCCCTGGCTGGGTAAGCAACCAATCTATCCAAGGGAATGTTGCCGGAACCTGCAACTATTACAATGTTGGACGCAAGTGCTTTTCTGATCGCCCCAGTGAGGCGAGGGCTGGTGCTGCCTCCACTGGAAACACTAATTACATCTACTCCACTGGAAATCGCAAACTCTATTCCCAATGCCAAATCGTCGGCATCGCCGAGATTGTTGGCAGGGGACGACATGATCGGAAGGATCTTTGCGTTAGGGGCAATGCCGAGCGCGCCTGAATTCAAAGGGTGGCCGTGCGCAGCAATTAGACCCGCCATCCCGGTGCCATGCCCGTTTCGGTCTTGTTGGCCGTTGCCGCTGCCGCCAGGGATGATGTCTGTTCCAAGGAGCAAGTTCCTGCGAAGGTCGGGATGCGCATCCACGCCGGTGTCTGGCACAGCAACAGTGACGCCTTCTCCGCGAGCAATTCGATGTGCTTGATCGACTTTGAGGTAGCGTAGATGCCACTGATCAGATCGGATGCGTTCGACGTCACGTGGCTGTTGTGTGACGCGATCCGGAATGGCAATATGCGGGACAAGTGAAATCGGCATGGACGCGCTTAGCGCAAGCATGCCGAGAGTTGCGACTAGCCTCACCTGTTAAACCCGATAGCAGGCCCTGGGTCGATCGGCCCCTCATCAACTGGCGGTCGGACGACCGGGGGCACTCCCGGGTCTGTCTCCCATGGGTGGTCTGGGTCCCATCGGCGTGCTTCCTCAGTCGATCGTTGTGAGCCTCGCCCGGACATGCCCTGGGCACCGCCGCTGATCCCGGCTGAACCTCCGAAGGGCGTGCCACCAACGGGGGGCAGCATGCCATGTGTGCCACCGAAGCCTCGGCCGCCCCCGGGGCGCGAGCCTGCTCCGCCTGTAGGTGCAGTGCCAGCGCCACCGCCGCCGATTACGCCACCGATCGGATTCACTCGTCGTGGCTGGTTGCTGCTCGCCCCGGGTTGACCAAGCCCCACCCCAGGTGTTCCCCCGATCATCCCGCCGGGTGGCATGGGCCGGCCGGGAGGTGGTGATGTCGGGTGGGCCCGGTTGCCAGCGCCTCCAGGATCGGGTCGGCCCAATGGGCCCTGTTGTAGCCCGCTAGTGCTGGATCGGCTAGTTCCAGTAGACAGCGGCGGCAGCCCTCCGCCGCTGGGCGGTGCGTTTGGGGGTGCGGGCGGCGTAGTGGTTGGCGCTCCTGGATTGACTGGCGCCGGCACCAAACCGGTGCCAGTTCCACCCAAAACGGGGCCGGTATTCGGTGTGGTCGGAGTTTGGACAGGCCGGACGTGCCCTGAAGACCGGCTGACGGATGGTTTAACGGTTGATGTTGCGACTGGGAGCGGAATAATCGGTGGGATGGTTGGCGCGATCCCACCGCCGTATACGTCCGAAGGCCCAGGATCAATCCCGGGCCGGGGAGGGCGAACCACTGATGGCTTTTGGAGCATTACTTGGGCGTGTTGGAGTTCGCCGCTGAGGCCGTACATGATGCCGCGTGCCTGGACGTTGAGTCGTTCCAGTTCGGCGTCCGTCACCGGGCGGTCGGGGACCCGACTGCCCATGGCCGCCTTCGGATCGGCGAGCGTCGCCTCGTACGTCTGCTTCTCCTGGACCTTGACGGCGTACTCGTCGTAGATCTTCTTGAGCTGGCTGCGGGTGGTGCCGATGGCCTGCGTGGCGGCGGAGAGCGCGGTGTAGTTGGCGCTGGCGGCGTCGTGCGTGCGCTGCACCTTGTCGATCAGCTCGTCCAGTTCGCGGACGTACGCCCGGGCGGCCTCGTTGGTTTCCGGGGGCCAGGCATCCGCCAGCCCGCGACGGTATTCCTGGAGTCGGCTCAGGTGGGTCCGGGCGAGGTCGCAGACCTTGCGCCAGCCGGCGACCTGCTTCCAGTGGTTGGTGGTGTCGTGGTCCTGGAGGCAGGCCCACATGCTGGCGACGTCCATCAGCCGCCAGTCGGTGAGGGCGGACGTGCGACCGCTGCCCCGCTCGATCACGGCAGCACCACCGGTCCCTGTCCCGGCACGGGCTGCGGCCCGGTGGGATCGTGCAGCACCGGTGCTGCCGCGCCGCGAGGCAGTGCGGCGGCCGGGTCGGCGAGCGCCCGTTCGACGTCGATCACGCGCGCCGAGGCGAAGGCGTCTGATCCGGTGTAGCGGGTGGCGACGGTGCCGGCGGTGCCGGCCAGGTGACCGGTGGCGTCGCGGACGCCCCACACCATGTCGGTGGTGGCCTGCTGGGTCTCGTGGTGTGCCCGCAGGAAGTTGACCAGCTCGATGAAGGCATCGGCGGGGTTGGGCACCGGCGCGGTCATGTCCTCGGCGATGTACGACAGGTGCGGGGCGTAGTTGCGTTCCACTTCGGCCTGGAGCTTGTCGGCGAACTCGCGGAGCTGACGGATGTCGGCCTCGATGCCGCCGTAGCCGCGGAGCCAGGACGCTGGACGGTCCTCCTCGGGGATCATCGGCCCTCCCTATCCGTCACTGCGCCGTTTCCCTGAGTGAGGTTAGTAGGTCACCGTGCCTGTCGGCAGCCCCGCCCCGGCACACACCGGCTGCCCTGCGGATGTGCAGGGGTGTCGAGCTGCGGCGATCCGTACGGGAAAAGGTCAGCGGGGCAGGCCGGAGGCCCGCCACGCGCCGGGGCCGGCGACCGCCGCTCCGGCCGGCCGGCCGGAGCGCGCCCAGGCGGACGTGGCGGCCGGCGTGGTCGCGGCGGCCGGGCGGGAGCGTACGACGATCGCGCCCACCAGCGCGGCCAGTTCCTCGGGGGTGGGGACCCCGCGGACGACCCGGAACAGCGGCTCTTCGGCAGACATGCCGCCAGCGTACGCGCCGGAGAGGTTGACCTGAACCGCACAGTGGCGTGCCGGCGGTGTGAGCGTCGCCGGCTCCGGGTACCGTCTGGGCGATGTCTGACGCGCTGCCCCAACTCGTCGCTGACCGATACCGGCTTCTCTCGCCGCTCGGTCAGGGCGGCATGGGTCGGGTGTGGAAGGCGCGCGACGAGGTGCTGCACCGGGACGTGGCGATCAAGGAGCTCGTCCCGCCGCCCAGCCTCACCGACGAGGAACGCCGCGAGATGCGGGAGCGGTCGCTGCGCGAGGCCCGGGCCATCGCCAGACTCAACCACATCAACGTGGTCCGCATCTTCGACGTGCTGCGCACCGACGGCGACCCGTGGATCGTCATGGAGTACGTGGCGTCGAAGTCGTTGCAGGACGCCCTCGCCGCGGACGGCCCGGTGACGCCAGCGCGCGCCGTGGAGATCGGTCTGGGCGTGCTCGCCGCGCTGAAGTCGGCACACAAGGCCGGCGTGATGCACCGCGACGTCAAGCCGGGCAACGTGCTGCTCGGTGACGACGGCCGGGTGGTGTTGACCGATTTCGGCCTCGCCACGATTCCCGGCGACCCGAACGTGACCCGCACGGGCATGGTCCTCGGGTCACCCGCGTACATCTCGCCGGAGCGGGCCCGCGAGGGCACCGCCGGGCCGGAGGCCGACCTCTGGTCGCTGGGCGCCACGCTCTACGCCGCCGTCGAGGGCAAGTCGCCGTACGCCCGGCCGTCGGCGATCGCCACCCTGGCGGCGCTCGCCACGGAGCCGATGCCGCCGCCGAAGAACGCCGGGCCGCTCAAGCCGGTGCTCAACGGGCTGCTGCGCAAGGACCCGAACGAACGGATCACCGCCGAGGTGGCGGAGCGGCTGCTGCGCCGCGCCGGCGGCAAGCGGACGCGCACCATCCCGCTGCTCGACGGCGTACGCCGGCCGGGGCCGAACGGTCCGCGTGAGCCGCGCCCGCCGCTGGTGCCGGCGCCGCGCCCGGCCGAGGGGCGGTCCGACAGCCCGGTCAGCCCGCCGGCGCCCCGTGCGCCGCAGGCGGCAGCCGGTGCCAGCGCTGCTGCCGCCTCCTCTGCCGAGGACGCGACCTCGGTGGTCTCCTCGGATCTCACCCCGACCGCCCGGGTCGGGCCGTCGACGTCGGACACGGCCCCGACGGCGAAGGTCGACGCCCCGCAGCCGGCACTCGACGACACGAGGGTCGAGCCGGCGGATCCCGAGCCCCGGAAGCCGGCGAACCCCACTTCGGTGATGCCCGCGCCGGTGAGCCCACCGTCCGGGCGGGCGACGGTCGTCCCGTCCAGCGGTACGAAGCCGAACAACACCCGGCGCAACGTGCTGATCGGGGCACTGGTGGCGCTGCTGCTGATCGGCCTGGTGCTGGTCGTGCCGATGCTGACCGGCGGCGACGGTGGGAACGGCGGCGGCAGCCCGGAGGCCGATCCGACCGGCGCCGCGACCTCGCAGCCGCAGTCCTCCGCACCGGCCCCGCCCACGAGCGCCGCGCCGAGCCCGACACCGTCGGCCACCCCCTCCACCGACCCGAACGCGCTGCCGGCGGGCTGGAAGTTGCACAAGGATCCGGGCGGCTTCACGGTGCCGCTGCCGGCGACCTGGGTACGCCGCAGCGGCGGAGCCAACACGGTCATCTTCGACGAGCCCAACGGGGTGGGCGAGCTGCTGATCCAGTGGACCTCCACGCCGGAGTCGGACGCGTACGCCGACTGGAAGCAGAAAGAACCGGACCGCCGGAACCGCGTGAACAACTACCAGTACGTCGGCATCACACGCTGCGACTACTTCAAGACCTGCGCGGACTGGGAGTGGCTGGAGACCCGCGACGGGACCCGGATCCACGTCCGCAACCGGGGCTTCGTCACGGCCAAGAACCGCGGTTACGCCTTCCGCTGGGAGGTCGCCGCGAAGGACTGGCAGGCCAACCTGGCCAACTTCGACCGGATCGCGAAGGGCTTCGTGCCCGACCGCAAGGACTGACCCGCGGGATTCGCGCCGCTGCGAGAACGACTCGCATGACCTTCCGTCGTACGGGGTATCCGACCTTCACGACGGAAGGGAGGGTACGACATGGGTTACCGACGGAGGGACGCCCGGCCCCGAGTGGCACTGTGGATGCTCGTGGCCCTCGGCGACATCGTCCTGCTGCTCGTCAGCGCCGGCCTGCCGCTTCTGTACGCGCTGGTCACCGTCGTCACCGTCACCCTCGCCGGGGTGGGCGCCCACCGGTTCGCCCGGCGTGGGGCGATCGCCCGCGACGACGCGGTGACCGTTCCCGTGGCGGCCCGACGGCGAGCCTGACCCCTGCTCGGCTGGCGTGGCGGCAGCCGGACCGGTTGCCCACCGTACGGTGACGGCCGGTCCCGCTGCCGCCAACTGCCTCCCCAGGCGAATCGGGCTCAGGCGACGTCGACCCGGGACGTTCCGGTACGGGTCATGGATGCCGCCAAGAACGCCGGACCAATCGGCACCTATCTTTGGATGCGGGCGCCCTCGGTCGCAAGGGGCGGTGAGGAATTCCTCCGAGGATGCGGCGACACAGGTCGGGGCCGGTAGGCTCGCGCCCCATGGTGTCGATCGACGGGCTCGGCGGTCTCTGGGACAAGCTGTTCGCGGCGCAGCCGGACCCGCCGCCCCTGCTGGTGCTGCTGACCGCCGCCGTCGCGCTGGTGGTGGTCTCCACCCGGATGCCCTGGCGGATCGCCCGCAACGCCGTCACCATCGCCCACGAGGGCGGACACGCGCTGGTCGCCCTGCTCACCGGCCGCCGGCTGCACGGCATCCGGCTGCACTCGGACACCTCCGGGCTCACCCTCTCCGCCGGCCGGCCCACCGGTCCGGGGATGATCCTCACCCTGCTCGCCGGCTATGTCGCCCCGCCGCTGGTGGGGCTGGCCGGCGCGTGGCTGCTCGGCGGTAACCGGATCACCCTGCTGCTCTGGGTCGCCGTCGTGCTGCTGCTGGCCATGCTCGTCATGATCCGCAACATCTTCGGGGTGCTGTCGCTGCTCGTCACCGGCGGGGTGGTGCTCGCGGTCTCCTGGTACGCCGAGCCACAGGTGCAGGCGGCGTTCGCGTACACCGGGGTGTGGTTCCTGCTGCTCGGCGGGGTGCGGCCGGTCGTGGAACTGCAACGGCTGCGTTCCCGGGGGCAGATGCCCGCCTCCGACGCCGACCAGCTCGCCGGCCTCACCCCGCTGCCCGCGTTCTTCTGGGTCACGGTCTTCGCCCTGGTCAACCTGGTCGCCCTCGGCGTCGGCGCGCTGCTGCTCGCCGGTCCGATCCTCACCGACGCCGGCATCACGCTCTGAAAATGGTCGGCCGGCCGGGCAACCGGTGGCACCGTCGGGCGCGTGTCCCCTGCGACCGTCACGGGGAGGTAGCAGGTGCCGGACGTCGACGGGTTCGACGAGTTCTACCGGGGCAGCCGGCAACGGCTGCTCGGGTTCGTCTACGCGCTCACCGGCGACCTCGCCGAGGCACAGGATGCCGTCCAGGAGGCGTACATCCGGGCCTGGCAGCGCTGGTCGACGGTGAGCACCTACGAGGAGCCGGAGGCGTGGGTGCGGGTGGTGGCCAGCCGGATCGCGGTCAGCCGGTGGCGCAGCCTGCGCAGCCGGGCCCGCGCCTACCTGCGGCACGGCGCCAACGAGAGCGTGCCCGGCCCGGACACCGCCACCGTCGAGGTGGTCACCGCCCTGCGCCGGCTCCCCGAGGAACAGCGCACCGCCATCGCCCTCTACTACCTGGTCGGCATGCCGGTCGCCGAGGTGGCCCGCCAGACGGCCGCCCCGGTGGGCACCGTCAAGGCCCGACTCTCCCGGGGACGCGCCGCGCTCGCCGGGCTGCTCGCCGTCTCTGACCTCGAGGAGGCCGCCGATGCGTGACGAGATGACGTTCGTCGAACAGGTGCGCCGGGAAATGCGCGACGTCCGCTGGCCGGAGCCGGCGGAGATCCGCGCCCGGGCCCGCCGACGCAGCAGGCGTACGGCGTTGACGGCGGCCGTGGCGGTGCTCGTCGTCGTTTCCGGCTCCGCCGTGATGGTCGGGGACTGGTCCGGTCGGCGGGGGCTGTTCCCGCCGGCGTCCCCGCCATCGGTGGCCCGGGTCGAGATCCCCTCGGCGGCCCTGCTGCAACAGGGCGACCTGACGACACGGACGGGTCTCCAACTCAGCGAGGCCGGCCTCGGCGGGACGGTCGACGTGGGCGTGGGACTGGGCCGGTGTGCCTCCGGTCGCGAGAGCGGCGCACCGGCGCAGGAGAGCTGGGTGAGTCGGTCCCAGACCGTGCTGCGGCCGGCGGGCGGCGGCGTCCTGGTCGTCCAGGACCTGCACCGGATGCGGGGCGACGGGGCCGTGCGGTTCTTCGACGGACTGCGCCGGCAACTCGCCGTCTGCCGGGAGTGGCGGGAGACTCGGTCGATCGAGTGGGGAGGCGAGCCCGTCACCGTCGAGGACGTGCACCGCTGGGACGTGCCCCGGCGGAACTTCGCCGGTGACGATTCGCTCCTGGTGCGCCACTACGTGTCCGCGACCCTCGGCCCGACCGCCGGACAGGTGCCCGACCGTCCGTCCCCGCCGGACGCGACCGTCGTGCTGCGGGTCGGCGACCTGGTGAGCGTGCTGCTGCTGGAACCGGCCAGCGAGGGCGAGCTGGTCCGTCTCGCCGGGGTGGCCGCCCGGCGGATGTGCGCCGCCGCCAACCCGTCCTGCTGAGCTGCTGCCTCCGGCCCCGCCCGTGACCCGCCGCGCTCGCCCATGGGCCGCGCGACGTGACGGAGGCCTTCCGTCACGTCGCGTGAGTCCTGCGGGAGCGCGGCGCGGACCGGGCGTTCACAGCGGGATGTTGCCGTGCTTCTTCGGGGGCAGGGTCTCGCGCTTGGTACGCAGCACCCGCAGCGCGCGGACGATCTGGGTCCGCGTCTCGTGTGGCGGGATGACGCTGTCCACGTAGCCACGCTCCGCCGCGATGTACGGGTTGGCGAAGGTGTCCTCGTACTCGGCGATCTTCTCGGCCCGTACGGCGGCCGGATCCTCGGCGCCGGCCAGGTCCGAGCGGTAGAGGATGTTCACCGCGCCCTGCGCGCCCATCACCGCGATCTGCGCCGTCGGCCAGGCGAAGTTCAGGTCCGCCCCGAGGTGCTTGGAGCCCATCACGTCGTACGCCCCGCCGTACGCCTTGCGGGTGATGACGGTGACCTTCGGCACGGTGGCCTCGGCGTACGCGTAGATGAGCTTCGCGCCCCGGCGGATGATGCCGTCCCACTCCTGACCGGTGCCGGGCAGGAAACCGGGGACGTCCACGAAGGTGAGCACCGGGATGTTGAACGCGTCGCAGGTGCGCACGAACCGGGCGGCCTTCTCCGAGGCGGCGATGTCCAGGGTGCCGGCGAAGTGCATCGGCTGGTTGGCCACCACGCCGACCGGCCGGCCCTCGACCCGGCCGTAGCCGACGACGAGGTTCTGCGCGTAGAGCGGCTGGACCTCCAGGAACTCGCCGTCGTCGAGGACGTGCTCGATCACCCGGTGCATGTCGTACGGCTGGTTCGCCGAGTCGGGGATCAGCGTGTCCAGCTCCCGGTCGGAGTCCGAGACGTCGAGGTCGGTCGGGGCGTCGAAGACCACCGGCTCGTCCATGTTGTTCGACGGCAGGTACGACAGCAGCGCCTTGACGTAGTCGATCGCGTCCTGCTCGTCGCTGGCGAGGTAGTGCGCGTTGCCGCTGCGCGAGTTGTGCGTACGGGCACCGCCCAGCTCCTCCATCTCCACGTCCTCGCCGGTGACCGTCTTGATGACGTCCGGGCCGGTGATGAACATGTGCGAGGTCTGGTCGACCATCACGGTGAAGTCGGTGACCGCCGGGGAGTAGACCGCGCCGCCGGCACACGGGCCCATGATCAGGGAGATCTGCGGGATGACGCCGCTGGCGCGTACGTTGCGGAAGAAGATCTCGCCGTAGAGGCCGAGCGAGGCGACGCCCTCCTGGATGCGCGCGCCACCGGAGTCGTTGATGCCGATGACCGGGCAGCCGATCTTCATGGCCAGGTCCATCACCTTGACGATCTTCTCGCCGAAGACCTCGCCGAGGGAGCCGCCGAAGACGGTGAAGTCCTGGGCGAAGACGCAGACCTGCCGGCCGTCGATGGTGCCGTAGCCGGTGATGACGCCGTCGCCGTACGGGCGGGTCTTCGCCAGGCCGAAGTTGGTGGACCGGTGCCGGGCCAGCTCGTCGAGCTCGACGAAGGACCCCTCGTCGAGCAGCATCTCGATCCGCTCGCGGGCGGTCCTCTTGCCCCTCGCGTGCTGCTTCTCGACCGCGCGCGCCGACCCGGCGTGCACCGCCTCGTCGACCCGTCGCTCCAGGTCGGCCAGCTTGCCCGCGGTGCTGTGGATGTTGATCCCGGTCTCGGTAGTCACCCTGGGAATATAACGAGGGTTCAGGCCGCCGCCGCTGTGCAGTTCGCCTCAGCCCTCGCGGGCGTAACAGCCGGGCAGGGTGTCCGGCCACCCGGGCGACGCGGTCCACGCCCCCGGGTGGCCCGTCGGGCTGGCCGTAGGCTGACGGGATGCCTGGCTCGCCGTACACCGATCTGGACCGCCCGCCGCTGTCGGCGGCGCGGCTGCGGCGGGCGCTGGTCGCCCCGCACGGGCCCTGGGCCCGCCTGGAACTCCGCGCCGAGACCGGCTCGACCAACGCGGACGTCGCCGAGGCGGCTCGGGCCGGCGAGCCGGAGGGCCTGGTGGTGGTCGCGGAGCGGCAGACCGCCGGGCGTGGTCGGCGCGGCCGGGCCTGGCAGTCGCCGGCCCGGGCCGGAATCGCCACCAGCGTGCTGCTCCGCCCAGGGGAGGCCGTCGCCGAGCGCGGCTGGCCGTCGGCACCCCAGACGGGGTACGGCTGGCTGCCGCTGCTCGCCGGGGTCGCCCTGGTCGAGACGGTGTCCCGGCTGGCCGAGTTGGACGCGGGACTGAAGTGGCCGAACGACCTGCTCGTCGGCGACGCGAAGTGCGCCGGCATCCTCGCCGAGGCGGTGCCGGGGCCCGATCCGGGCCGGCCGCCCGCGATCGTGCTCGGCATCGGCCTCAACGTGACGCTCCGCGCCGACGAACTGCCGGAGAACCCGACGGGGTTGCCGGCGACCTCCCTGCAACTGGCCGGCGCGACGGCCACCGACCGGGACCCGCTGCTGCGGGCGCTGCTGCGCGGGATCGCCGACTGGTACGGCGAGTGGCGTGCGGCCGGCGGGGACGCGGTCGCCAGCGGCCTGCGCGACGCCTACCTGGCGGCCTGCGTGACGATCGGCCGGCGGGTACGAGTGCAGCTACCCGGCGGCGAGGAACTCACCGGCACCGCCACCGGCATAGACGCCGACGGCCAACTCCTGGTAACCACCCCCACCGCCACCCGCCCCCTGGCCGCCGGCGAAGTCCTCCACCTCCGCTGACCCCAGACGGGGGCTGAAAGTGCAGGATCGCGGGGGTGGGCGCGCCGCGCGGCTGATATCCCGGGGAGAGGGGAGCGGTTACGGTCAGCGCGTCCGTTTCTGCGAGGAGGTTCCTGTGGCGTTCCCCGATGACGTGCTCACCGAGGACGAGCACGTCGTACTGCACCTGCACCCGCACTGGAGGGCGCTGATCCGGCCGGTCGCGGTGCTCGTGCTCGCCGTCGCGGCGGTGGTGGCCGGCGTCGTGCTGCTGCCGTCCGGTGGGGGCGGCTCGATCGCGCTCGCCGTCATCGGCGGCCTGGCGCTGCTGGCGGTGCTGTGGTTGGCGCTCTGGCCGTTCCTGGTCTGGCGGACCACCCACTACCTCTTCACCAACGAGCGGGTGCTGCTCCAACAGGGGGTGCTCTCCCGCGACCGGCGCGACATCCCGCTGACCCGGATCAACGACCACGCGATGAACCAGAAGTTCGTGGAGCGCCTGCTCGGCTGCGGAACCCTGACCATCGAGTCCGCCGGCGAACGCGGCCAGTCCGTCCTGCACGACGTGCCGAAGGTCGGTCAGGTCCAGACCAAGCTCTACGAGCTGGTGGAGGCCCACCACGACAAGCACTCTCTCGGTGACAACGAGATGCGCGACATCCTGGCGGACCTGCACGAGGGCAAACCCCTCCGCGACCCCACCGCCTGAGCCGGGCGATCCCAGGGCCGGCGGCGCGGTTGGGTCAGCGGCGTGGCGGGCGGCGACTGGTGGCCTGGAGCTCGGCTGCCAGTTCCGCTTCCAGTGCCCGGTCGAGGGAGCCGCCGAGGCCCGCGTCGACTGGCGCGGGGCGCCCCTGGGCCGGGGCTCCCGGGCCCGTCGCCGGTCGTGCGGTGGCGGGGCCGGACGCGGCGCGGGGAACGCGCCGCCCGCTGCCCGGCGGTGGCTCGGACTCCTCCAGCTCGGAGATCGACTCGGCCAGCTCGGCCACCGGGTCCATCTCGGCCATCGTGTCCCACTCGTCACGCGGGATGCTGTGCCACGTCTGTGCCGCGTGCGCGGGCGCCGGTTGGAAGACGAACGTCCGGTAGGACCAGAAGCGGAAGAGCGTCGCGAGCAGTACGCCACCGGTCTTGGCCACGTTGAGGGCCAGCAGGCTGGTCAGGCCCAGTCCGTACTTTGCGGCGGCCAGGACGCCCAGCTCGATGAGCAGGCCGGCCCCGTTGAAGAGGAAAAAGAGGACGTACTCGCGCCGCATGGCCGATTTCGGGCGGTCCCGGTACGTCCAGTGACGATTCATCAGATACGACGTGATCGTCGCCACCACGGTCGCGATGACCGTGGCCTTCAACTGACCGTCGACGAAAACGGTCAGTGCGAGTGCATTGAACACGGCGTAATTGATTACGGTGTTGACACCGCCGACGATTCCGAACTTGAGCGCCTCGTGGATGAACTTCTGCCAGCGCTCAGGCAGCAGACGGACAAGACGCATGCGGAACACCTTAGGGCAGTGGGCGGGGCCGGCAGGCTCCGGCCGGGACGGGGTGGGCGGCAGGTCACGCCCGGTGGTCTCGGTCGTGCTTCTCTTCCGGAACGATCGGAGTTCCCGCTTCCACGAAGACGAACCGTCGGTAGGACCAGAACCGGAACAGCGTCCCGAGGCCGGTCCCGACGATGAAGCTGGCGATGTTGTCGGCCACCGGGGTCTGGAACACCCCGGGCCAGATGCTGCCCAGGCCGTAGCGGCTGATCGCCAGGCAGGCCACGGCGATCCCCAGGCCGACGCCGTTGAAGAAGAAGAACAGCGCGTACTCGCGGGCCGGGTTGGAGCCCCTGCGGTGTCGCCACGTCCAGAACCGGTTGCCGACGAACGCGACGGTCGCCGCGATCACCGTCGAGATGGTCTTCGCGGTGACCTGCTCGACGCCCCGCACGCTCGTCAGGTAGTTGAAGAGCGCGAAGTCGATCAGGAAGGCGATCCCGCCCACGGTGGCGAACTTGCTCAGCTCGCGGACGAGGTGACCGAAACGGTCCACCAGCGAGCGGGCCAGACCCAGGCGGGTCTGCCGGGAGCCTGGCTCCCCGGTCATCGTCGCGGCCACGACGCGAGCCTACCGGCTGTGGGCATTCCGCACGGGTAGCAACGACGGACCGCCCCGTCAGGGTGTGTGCCTGTGGACAGAGCGTAACGAGACCGGGCTGCGTTCCGGGTCGGTTCGCGGGTTCCGGCGACGGGACGCGGCCAGCTCGGCCGGTGAGGGTTCCCCACAGGATTTGCGTGAAACTGCTCGTGAAAGCGGGTATTAGCTCGTGATGCCGCAGCGTGACCGCACCTTGTGCAGTTCTTCACAACCAGTCCCACTGACTGGCGACCGCACCCGGTTTACGCTGGGGCCAATCCCAGGTTTCCACGAAGACGACGCATAGCGCCGTCAAGACTCGTGCATCCCATAGATCGGTCAGCGTCGACCACCAAGGAGATGTGTCATGGTTGCTCCGGCTACCGTTCGGGGTATCGATCAGGCCCCGACGTCCCACCCCAAACTGCTCGCCTGGGTTCGTGAGGTCGCTGAACTGACCACCCCCGACCGTGTCGTCTGGGTGGACGGGTCCGACGAGGAGTGGCGTCGCCTCACCGACGAACTGGTCGAGGCCGGCACCCTGATCCGGCTCAACCCGGAGAAGAAGCCCAACTCGTTCTACGCGCGGACCGACCCGACGGACGTCGCCAGGGTCGAGGAGCGCACCTTCATCTGCTCCGTCGACGAGGCGGACGCCGGCCCCACCAACAACTGGATGGCGCCGGCCGAGATGAAGCGGACGATGACGGAGCTGTACCGCGGCTCGATGCGTGGGCGCACCATGTACGTCATCCCGTTCTGCATGGGCCCGGTCGAGGCCGAGAGCCCCATGTTCGGCGTCGAGATCACCGACAGCCCGTACGTGGTCGCCTCCATGCGCATCATGACCCGGATGGGTGCGAAGGTCCTGGAGGCCATGGGCGACGACGTGGACTTCGTCCACGCGCTGCACTCCATCGGCGCCCCGCTCGCCCAGGGCCAGCAGGACGTGGCGTGGCCGTGCAACGAGACCAAGTACATCTCGCACTTCCCGGAGACCCGGGAGATCTGGTCCTTCGGCTCGGGCTACGGCGGCAACTCGCTGCTCGGCAAGAAGTGCTACTCGCTGCGGATCGCCAGCGTGATGGGCCGCGACGAGGGCTGGCTCGCCGAGCACATGCTGATCCTCAAGATCACCTCGCCGGAGGGGAAGGTCTACCACATCGCCGGCGCCTTCCCGTCGGCCTGCGGCAAGACCAACCTGGCCATGCTGGAGCCGACCATCCCCGGCTGGAAGGTCGAGACCATCGGCGACGACATCGCCTGGATGCGCTTCGGCCCCGACGGCCGCCTCTACGCGGTCAACCCGGAGTACGGGCTCTTCGGCGTCGCACCCGGCACCGACTGGAAGACCAACGCCAACGCGATGCGGACGTTGGACCGCGGCAACTCCGTCTTCACCAACGTCGCCCTGACCGACGACGGGGACATCTGGTGGGAGGGCATGGGCGAGCCGCCGGCGCACCTGATCGACTGGAAGGGCAACGACTGGACGCCGGAGAGCGACACCCTCTCCTCGCACGCGAACAGCCGGTTCTGCACCCCGATCACCCAGTGCCCGATCCTCGCCGAGGACTACTACGACCCGAACGGCGTGCCGATCGACGCGATCCTCTTCGGTGGTCGCCGCCGGGACACGATCCCGCTGGTGACCGAGGCCCGCGACTGGGTGCACGGCGTCTACATGGGCGCGACGCTCTCCTCGGAGACCACCGCCGCCGCCTCCGGCGCGGTCGGGGTCGTCCGCCGCGACCCGATGGCGATGCTGCCGTTCATCGGCTACCACGCCGGCGACTACTTCCGGCACTGGATCGAGATGGGCAAGGGCGCCGACGGCGACGAGTCCAAGCTGCCGAAGATCTACTACGTCAACTGGTTCCGCAAGGACCCGGAGGGCAGCTTCCTCTGGCCGGGCTTCGGCGAGAACTCCCGCGTGCTCAAGTGGGTCGTCGAGCGGATCGAGGGGCGCGCCGAGGCGGTCGAGACCCCGGTCGGCATGGTCCCGGCCCAGGACGCGCTCGACGTCGAGGGCCTCGACATGACCCCGGAGGACGTCCGGATCGCGTTGAAGGTCGACCCGGAGGAGTGGCGCAAGGAGCTTCCGCTGGTCACCGAGTGGTTCGAGAAGTTCGGCGACAAGCTGCCGGGCGTGCTCTGGGCCGAGTTGGACGCGCTGCGCGCCCGGCTCGACGCGGCGCCGCAACGCTGAGAAGGTGTGACCGACGCCCCGACGGGGCATCATCGGATCCCATGAGGACGGCCGCCGCGACCGAGGTCCGGCGGCCGTCCGCCGTCCGGGCGCTGACCACGCTGCTCGCGCTGACCGCGGCGGCCACCGTCGTGGTCGAGCTGCTCAACTGGTGGTACGCCCCGGAGCAGGGCTTCGGGCTGGCGGTGCGGACGGGCTGGGCGATGCTCCGGTCGCTCGGCTTCCTGCTGCTGATCGGGCACGTCCGCCGGGGCCGGACGGTGGCCCGGCCGTTCGGGCTGATCCTGGCGGTGACCACGGTCTTCGCGGTCGGCCGGCTGATCGTGCCCCGCCAGGGCGTACCGCCGCTGCCGGGGCTGCTCGGGTTCGCCCTGCTCACCGCGCTCTGCGCCGCCGTCGTATGGCTGCTCCACCGCTCGCCCGCGGTGTCCGGGCACCTGGTCCGCCATCGCCCCCGGCTGGTCATCGACCGCGAGGGCATCTCCTGGCGGGAGACCCCGCCCCGGCGGCCGGAGGTCAGTGGTTGGCTGCTCACCAGCCGGGTCGCGGCGTTCACCTACAGCCCGCTGATGCTGGTCCCGGCACTGGTCGCCTGCGGCGCGGTGCTGGACGACCGGCTGGCCGCCGTGCCCGCCGTGCTGTTCTGGTTCGGCGCCGGGATCGCGACCAGCTACGCGGTGCTCTTCTGCACCGCCTTCCTCATGCGGGGCAAGGGCTGGGCGCGCACGCTGCTGGTGGCGGTCACCGCTGTCGTGCTCGCCGTCGACCTGCCCCTGTGCTGGTGGCTGCTCGGCCCGGACGGTCTGGTCCGTGACGGCGGCCCTCTGCTCGCCGCCGCCGCGTTGACGCTCCACGGCCTGTGGCGCGCGTCCCGCGCCGAACGGGCCGCCCGGGCGGCGTAGGGCCGGCCCGGACGGCGTAGGGCCGGCCCGGAGGACGTAGGGCCGGGGCGGGCGCCGCGCCGCGCGGTCGGTGGCAGTCGTCCCGGTCGTGGTGTCCGTGCGGCATGGACGCCCGGCCGGCAGAGGACGAGGCGACCGGCCTGGGGCGGTCCCTGTGCGCGCTGTCGAGCTGCCCCGTCCATGGGACCGTGGGCCCCCGGTCGAACTCGGCCCGGCCCCCCGCGGTGACCCATAGGTCAGGAGTTACCTGCCCCGTCTGTGCGGGCAGCTCGACAGGGTTCCAGCGGTGATGCTGGCGCAGGTGGCGAAGTCCTTCGTGCCCGCGGGGTCCGCGCCTGCGGGCCAGCGACGGGCTCTCGGCCCTGCGGTGTCCGTGCCCGCGCGCCAGCGACGGGCTCAGCGCTCCGCGCCACCTTCGCGAGCCGGCCGACCCCGCCACGACCGGCCTTTTCCGGCGACTCCGTCCGCTCCGGGCCCGGTCGAGCCAGGGCAGCCTCGGCGCACGGGAACGGTGTCCCCTCGCCGGGTCGGCCCGCCGGGCGCCTCGGATGCCGGGCGACCTGACCGACGTGCCGGGCGACCTGACCGACGTGCCGGGCGGGTTTCGGCACGGTGGGTGTGTCGGGCGGCAGGATGGCCGGAGGAGCCGGACCGACGGCGGGAGGCGACGCGGTGGTCGACGCGGTGGGCGACGAGTTCGACGTGGTGGTGGTCGGGGCCGGTCCGGCCGGTTCGGCCGCCGCGCTGGCCGCCCGCCGGGCGGGGGCGAGCGTGCTGCTGCTGGACCGGTCCGACTTCCCGCGGGACAAGGCGTGCGGGGACGGCATCGCCGCGCACGCGCTGGACGTACTGGCCGAGCTGGGGGTGTCCGACGCGGTGGCCGGGTACCCGCCGCTGCCGGCGCTGCGACTGGTCGGGCCGGGCGGGGGCGCCGTGGCCCGGGCGCTGCCCCGGCCCGCGTACACCGTGCCCCGGCGGGTCTTCGACGCCCGGCTGGTGGCGGCGGCGGTCGCGGCCGGGGCGCAGTTGCGCCGGCACACGGTGCGCCACGTCCAGGTCCGGGCCGACCGGGTAATGCTCGACGGCGGACTGGTGGCGCGGGCGGTGGTGGGCGCGGACGGCGCCGGATCCGTCGTCCGCCGGATGCTCGGGCACCGGCCGAATCCCGACCGCCACCTGGCGCTCGCCATCCGGGGGTACGCCCCGGCCCTGCCCGGCCCGCCCGAACAGCTCATCGTCACGTCGGCACCGCGCTGGCCGGCGTACGCCTGGTCGTTTCCGATCGGGAACGGTCTGGCGAACGTCGGGTACGGGGAGGTGTTGCGGGGCGAGCCGCTGACCCGCGCGCACCTGGTCGACCGGCTCGGTGCGCTGCTGCCCGGCACGGACCCGGCCACCGTCACCGACCTGCGGGCCCACCACCTGCCGCTGTCGACGCACCGCCCGTCCCCCGGGCGCGGCCGGCTGGTGCTCGCCGGGGACGCGCTCTCCCTGATCAACCCGTTCACCGGCGAGGGCATCTTCTATGCGCTGCGCTCCGGTGCGCTCGCCGGCGCGGCGGCGGCCGGCTCACCCGATCGGGCCGCCCAGCGGTACGCGGCGGCGCTGCGCAGCCGGCTCGGCACCCACCTGCGGCACAGCTCGTTCGCGGCGTGGCTGGCCCGGCGGCGGCGGGTGGTCGACGCGGCGGTCCGCGCGGCCCGCCGGGACGGCCAGGTCTACCGGACGGTGGTCGAGCTGGGGTTGGGCGACGGGCGGCTCGACGCCCGCGCACTGGCCATGATCGGCATCGGTCTGTCGGCGCGGGAGCGCCCTCCGAGGCAGTGATCCGCCGCGCCGGTCGCTACGCTGCAAGGTGATGACTCTGCGGGACCTGATCTACTCGGTGTACGAGCGTCGCCTCACCGCGAAGCTCGCGGGCAAGCCGGTGCCCCGGCACGTCGGCGTGATGTGCGACGGCAACCGCAGGTGGGCCAGGGAAATGGGCTACGTCGACCCGAACGACGGGCACCGGATGGGCGCCGTCAAGATCAAACACATGCTGGGCTGGTGCAACCAGGCCGGCATCGGGCACGTCACGCTCTACCTCCTGGCCACCGACAACCTGCGCAGACCCGCCAAGGAACTCGACCCGCTGCTCCAGATCATCGAGGATCTCGTGGTCGAGCTGGCCGAGGAGGGCAATCCCTGGCGGCTGCGGATGGTCGGCGCGCTCGACCTGCTCCCGGCCTCGACCGCCGCCGCGCTCAAGGCCGCCGAGGAACGCACCCGGGACCGCAGCGGTGGGGCCGTGGTCAACATCGCGGTCGGCTACGGCGGGCGGCGGGAGATCACCGACGCGGTGCGGTCGCTGCTGCTGGAGTACGCCGCCACCGGTGGCACCATCGAGGAACTGGCCGAGGTGCTGGACGTCGAGCACATCGCCGAGCACCTCTACACCCGGGGCCAACCCGACCCCGACCTGGTCATCCGGACCAGCGGCGAGCAGCGCCTCTCCGGCTTCATGCTGTGGCAGTCGGCGCACTCGGAGTTCTACTTCTGCGAACTCAACTGGCCGGACTTCCGGCACATCGACTTCCTACGCGCCCTGCGCTCCTACGCCAACCGCCAACGCCGCTACGGCGCCTGACCCACCCACTCCCACCGCCCGTGCTTTCGCGCCGCGCCGCGCCGTTGCGCCGCGCCCTCTTCTCCGCGATCTTGCACCTTCGGCCCCACTGGTGACCGCTTCGTCACTGTTTGACCGGGCACAAAGTGCAAGATCGCCGAGCCGAGCCGGGCGGGTGGGGTGGGGCGGGTCAGGTCAGGTGTCGGGTGGCGGCGGTGAGGAAGTCGCCGAGGGCGGCGGGGGAGTCCAGGGTCAGGTCGGCGGCCTCCGCCACCTCGTGGCCCGTCTCCGGGTTGGCGACGGCGACGCAGACGCCGAAGAAGTGCGGATCGGCGGCGGCCCGGGCCCGCAACGCGGCGAACGCCTTGATGTCGGAGACGTCGTCGCCGAAGTACCAGGCGCCCTCGGCGTCCTGGACGATCTCGTCGATCACCATGCCCTTGTCGCGGTCGACCGGGGGCTTGAGCTCCAGCACCATCCGCCCGGCCTGGACCTTGAGCCCGAGTCGCTCGGCCTGGGCCAGGCCCCACCGCTCGACGGCGGCGCCGAGCTGCGGTGCGGTGCGCCAGTGCAGCGCCACGGAGAGTCGCTTGTATTCCACCAGCGTGCCCTCGGGCAGCTCGGCCCGGGCCAGGTCGGCCAGCTCCGCCATGGTGGGCACCCAGGGCAGGGCCGCCGGCTCCGTCACGGTCTCGCCGCCGGAGTGGCTGTGCTCCAGGCCGTAGAGGCCGTACAGGTCGACGCCGGCGAGGCCGCCGAGGTGGTCGCGGAGGAAGTCGACCGGGCGCGCGGAGACGATCGCGATCCGTCGGACGACCGGGGCGAGCGCCTCGATCGCCGTCAGCACCTTCGGCGCGGGGCGTACGGCGGTGGGGTCGTCGTCGACCGGCGCCAGGGTGCCGTCGAAGTCGAAGAAGAGCACGGTCCCGGACGACCGCCCGGCGGTCGTCCGCCAGGCCTGGTCGGCGTCCAACGGGATCCTCGGCTGCTGGTTGCCCAGATTCAACGGTGGCACGCGCGTCAGCGTACCCCGGTCGGGGCGGCTCAATCCCGGGCCGGGAGGTGGCCTCCGGCCGCGCTTCGGGGCGCGCGGCCGATGTGCGGCGGGCCTGGCGGTCAGCGTTCGGCGGCTCCCCGTCCCCGCCGGCCGAACGGCACGACGGCGGCCTCCTGGCCGTGGCTGAGCAGGTAACCCTCGACGAAGCCGCTGTTGCGGTCGCCGGTGCGCTCCTCGATCTCCCTCAACCGGCCGACGAGAAAGTCGGTCAGGGCGCTGACCCGGTTGTCGAGCCGGTCGTGCAGCTCGGCGACCACGGCCAGGACGACCGCGGTGCCGGCGGAGGTGAGCGCGAGGAGATTGACGAGCAGGGGAAGCTGCCCGCCGTTGACCGCCAGGGTCACCACGTTTCCGGTCACGCCCAGTGTCAGCGACACGGTGGCGATCACGACTGCCATCCACTTCAGGGTCATGGACAGACCCCTCCTTCTGTCCCGCAGGGCTGGGTTCGGCCTTGTCCCGTCCCCCCGCCGACGACGAGCCCAAGCAGTACGAATACGGACGCTAGCGCGCCCGTTCCGGCCCTGGAGCGAAACGAATGAGTCTGACCTGCTGTTCTTTCGCCATCTGAGGAACTAGCCGGCCTGTCGACCTCGTTTTCGGACATCGACCGGGAGCGTGGGGCGATACGCGAGATACCTGATGGTTTCCCGGATGTGGAACTTCTCCGCGTCGGAGACGTCGGGGTCCACGAGCCGGCGCAGCAGCGCCTCCACGTCCGGGTCCATCGGCGGTGGGGTCGGGGAGCTGCGCGGGGTGGTCGTCCGTTCCCAGCCCAGGGCGGCGAAGGCGGTGGCGGGACTGAGGCCGAGGCCCTCGCAGAACGCGACCACGCGCTCCGCCTCCGGGTCGCTCGCCCAGTCGCCCCGGACCCAGCGGTTGATGGTCTGCCGGGAGACGCCGGTGCGACGGGACACCTCGGTGCCGCTCCATGCCCGGGTGGCCCGGGCCTCGTCGAGCGCCCTCCGGACGAAGCTGGCGAAGGCGATCTTCCGTGCGTTGGCCGTCTCGGTCACCTGGTGACGGTACGACCACCCGGCCACCGGCGCGCGTCCTGGCGCACTGTTGTCACGCGGACGTGACGTAGTCGTCGGCGTGCCGGTAAACGATCCGGCACCGTTCCTGAGGGGTGTCACCTGGGCAGAATAGATGCCCGTAGAGGTCGTGGTAAACGGACGAAAAGCTGATACTGTCACGCTCATGGGACAATCTACGGTGTGTCACGTGCATGAGACGATCAGTGCTCACATGCGTCACGCCTCCGGCGCGAGGGGGGTGTGGTGACCGAGCTGGCCACCCGTGCCCAGGCCTTCGGCCTGATCGCGGAGGGGGTGGCCACGGGCCTGAGTGCGCCGTGGCGGCTCTACCTCGCCCGGGGCTGCCGTTACCTGTCGCTCAGCGTCGGCGACCGCATGGAGTGGGATGCCTGGCGGACCCACCTCGGCTGCCCCGAACTCAGCGTCCGGGTGTACGACGCCGGTGGCGAGATCCGCCGTTCCTCCGTGGCCGAGGTCGTCCTGGAGGGCTGCCGGATCAGCGTCGAGCTGGTCGAGGAGGTCGGCACGGACGACCTGGACCGGCTCCTGGTCACCGAGCCCACCTCGACCGAGCCGGACGAGCGATGACCCGGCCCGCGGGGCGGACCGGAGCCGCCGGATGAGCCCCTTCCTCGCCGCCTTCCTCGTCCTCGTCCTCGGCGCCACGAGCTACGCCGCCGGGCGACTGCACGGGCAACTCAGCTACCGGATCGGTTACCGGTTCGGCTACCGGCAGGGCTACTTCGACGGCGACCGGGGTGCCTGGAACCGGCGTCGCCGCGACGCCCAGGCGGCCATCGCCTCCGCCCTGGCCGGCCCGTCGCCCGCCACCACCACCCGGGTCACCGGCACTGTGGTCCGGCCCGGCACCACGTACACCGGATCGTCGTTCTCGGCGCCGGTCGCGCCGGTCGCGGGACGGCACCCGGCCGGCACCCTGGTCCGGCGGACCGGTTGAGCCCCGGTCGGCGGGGAGCCCGAGGCCCCGTCGGCCGGAACCCAGGCGCGGTGCGGCGTCCGCGGCGGACACGCACCGTCGGGACCACGTCAGACCGGTGACGGTGGTCCCGCCGGCCGGGATGCGCGCAGGGGGCATGCATCCCGGCCGGTTCCGCCGCCGGTCCCGTTCACCAGACGGTCCCCGGAGATCCACGTTCGCCCTCTAGCCCAAGGGGTCCGACGCGGCTAGCGTCTAGGCATGGCACGGGGTTCTCCCGGGCCAGCCGGTCCGCCCGGATCTGCGACCTCGCGCACGGGGTTCCGCATCCGACCCCGTGTCCCCGGGCACCGGAGGAGGCGGAACGCGGGTGGCGGGTGCCCATCCGTCGGAGCAGGCCTGTGACGACTCGCCGTACGCCCGCCGGGACCGACCAGACCCCGGCCGCGACTGCCACGACCCGCCGCGCCACCCGGAGCCGCCGCAGCGCGTCCGCCGCTCCGGTCGGCACCGAGGAGCCCCGACCAGCAGGCCAGGCGTTCGTCCTGGACACCTCGGTGCTCCTGTCCGACCCGGCGGCCTTCCACCGCTTCGCCGAGCACGAGGTGGTCCTGCCCCTCGTGGTCATCTCCGAACTGGAGGGCAAGCGACACCACCCGGAGCTGGGCTGGTTCGCCCGGCAGTCCCTGCGCATGCTGGACGAGCTGCGGGTCCTGCACGGGCGGCTGGACCGCCCGGTGCCCGCCAACGACTCCGGCGGCACGCTGCGGGTGGAGCTCAACCACTCCGACGACGGCGTGCTGCCGCCGGGGTTCCGCACCGACTCGAACGACGCCCGGATCCTCTCCGTCGCGCTGAACCTCGCCGCCGAGGGGCGGGAGGTGACCCTGGTCAGCAAGGACATGCCGCTGCGGGTCAAGGCCGCCTCGGTGGGCCTGCGGGCGGACGAGTACCGGCACGGCCAGGCCAGCGACCCCACCTGGACCGGGATGGCCGAGCTGGAGCTCGCCGAGGAGCAGATCGGCCAGCTCTACGCCGGTGAGTCGCTCGACCTGGACGCCGCCGCCGGGCTGCCCTGCCACACCGGCCTGGTGCTGCACTCGACCCGGGGCTCGGCGCTCGGCCGGGTGCTGCCCGACAAGACCGTACGACTGGTCCGCGGCGACCGGGAGGCGTTCGGGCTGCACGGCCGCTCGGCCGAGCAGCGGATCGCGCTCGACCTGCTGCTGGACGAGTCGGTGGGCATCGTCTCGCTGGGCGGGCGCGCGGGCACCGGCAAGTCGGCGCTGGCGCTCTGCGCCGGGTTGGAGGCGGTGATGGAGCGCCGCCGGCACAAGAAGGTCGTCGTCTTCCGCCCGCTGTACGCCGTCGGCGGCCAGGAGCTGGGCTATCTCCCGGGTTCGGAGTCGGAGAAGATGTCGCCCTGGGCGCAGGCGGTCTTCGACACGCTCGGCGCGGTGGTGCACGAGAACGTGCTGGAGGAGGTCACGTCGCGGGGGCTGTTGGAGGTGCTGCCGCTGACCCACATCCGGGGCCGCAGTCTGCACGACGCCTTCGTGATCGTGGACGAGGCGCAGTCGCTGGAGCGCGGGGTGCTGCTGACGGTGCTCTCCCGGATCGGCCAGGGCTCCCGGGTGGTGCTCACGCACGACGTGGCGCAGCGGGACAATCTCCGCGTCGGGCGGCACGACGGGGTGACCGCGGTGATCGAGGCGCTCAAGGGCCATCCGCTCTTCGCCCACGTCACCCTCAGCCGTTCGGAGCGGTCGCCGATCGCCGCGATGGTGACGGATCTGCTGGAGGACATCCCGCAATGAGGGCCGTTATGTAGGGCTTTGTACCCATTCTCTTTGTGGCGCAAGTCACAATAGGGGCTGTTGGTTTCCCATCAGTCCCACTGTGCGCAATCGTGTCCCACGAGCGCCCGCGTACCGAGAAGATCGTTGGTGATCGTTCGTCACAGGACACGCCGGCATCTCCACCGGAGTACGTCGGCTGCGACCGGCACCGGGTCGGGGCGCTTGCGGCGAGGACGCATCCGACCCGGGTGCCGCCCCGCGCCGTGTCCTTGCACCCGACGAAGGGACCACTTCGTGAGTCGGCTGTGGAGCCGGTTCGGCGCCCGTACGGCCGCTGTCGCGCTGCTCTCGGTGGGCGTTGCCGGCGGTGTCTACCTGGGCGAAGACCGACAGACCCAGCAGCAGGGCCTGACCGCGCAGGTCGGCGTCGCTGTCGAGCAGGCCGAATTCGAGTACCAGCGCGAACGGCAGGCCACCCATCAGGTGCAGTCCGCGAAGCAGCGGACCGCCGAGTACCAGGCGAAGCTGCGCGCCGCCGCGGCTGCCAAGGAGGCCGCCAAGCGGGCCCGCGAGGCCGAGGCCGCCGCCGCCTCGCGGAAGAAGGCCCGTGAGGCCGCCGAGAAGGCCGCTGCCGAGAAGGCCGCCGAGAGCAAGCCGTACGACGGGCCGATCCCGGCGTCCTGCGCCGAGTTCAGCGGCAACCGCGAGGTCGGCTGCGCGCTCATGGTGAAGGCGGGCTTCGGGATGGACCAGTTCCCCTGCCTGAACAAGCTCTGGAACAAGGAGAGCGGCTGGAACCACAAGGCCCGCAACTCCTCGTCCGGCGCGTACGGCATCCCGCAGGCGCTGCCGGGCAGCAAGATGGGCTCCGTCGCCGACGACTGGCAGACCAACCCGGCGACCCAGATCAAATGGGGCCTCGGCTACATCGAGGGCCGCTACGGCACGCCCTGCAAGGCCTGGGCGCACTCCCAGGACGTGGGCTGGTACTGATCGACGTTGAAGGGCGGGGTGTGTGGGCGTCCACACACCCCGCCCTCGTCGTTCCGGGTACGGGATCGCCGCAGAAGTGGCGGCGAGGCCCGTCACCTGATAGCTCTTGACGGGTGAACCTGCACCCGGGAAGTGGCGACCCGCACCGGTTCGGCACCGAGGCGTTCTACGCCGCGCTCGGCCGGGCCTTCGTCGCCATGTGCGCGGTGGTGCCGTTCCTGTTCCTCATCGAGGCCCTCGACCAGGGCCTCGCGTTCGGCCTCGACGCCACCGCCGGGATCATCCCGAAGCGCATCGACGGGCTCGACGGGGTCTTCTTCTCGCCGTTCCTGCACCACGGCTTCGACCACCTCTACAGCAACAGCATCCCGCTGATCCTGCTCGGCACCTTCGTGCTCGCCGCCGGTGCCCGCCGGTTCCTCTGGTCGACGCTCGTCATCATCCTGGTCAGCGGGCTGGGGGTGTGGTTCACCGGCTCGTCGACCTCAGTGGTCGTCGGTGCGAGCGGCGTCATCTTCGGCTACCTGGGCATCCTGCTCACCCGGGGCATCGTCGAACGGAGCTGGTGGAACTTCGCCGTCTTCCTGCTGGTCGGCCTGCTCTACGGCTGGCAGCTGGTCGGCATCCTCCCCACCGACGAGCGGATCTCCTGGCAGGGGCACCTGTTCGGGCTGCTCGGCGGGGTGGTCGCCGCGATCATCTTCCGGCGCCGCCGCGGGGACCTCGGCGGGCCGTACCGCTCGGAGTCCACGCTCACCATGCCCTGAGCGCCGACGCGCCGGTGCCGCGCGGTGCGGTGGGACATGCTTGCCCGGGCACGCCGTCGGCCCTACCGTCGGAATCAGCACGCGTTGATCCGTGAGCGGAAAGCGACGGTACGCCCATGCGCGAGGTCGATGTCGCGGTGATCGGGGCCGGTCCGGCCGGGCTGTTCGCGGCGTACTACGCCGGATTCCGCGGGCTCTCCGTCGCGGTCGTCGACGCGCTGCCCGAGCCCGGCGGCCAGATCACCGCCATGTATCCGGAGAAACTGATCCACGACGTGGCCGGCTTCCCGGCGGTCAAGGGGCGGGACCTGGTGGCCAACCTCGTCGCCCAGGCGGCCCCCTTCGACCCGTGCTACCTGCTCGGAGCCCCCGCCGAGAAGCTCTCCTACGCCGAGGGGCGGCCGGTGCTGGGTCTCGCCGGGGGCGAGCAGCTCCGGTGCGGGGCGGTGATCGTCACCGGTGGGCTGGGCAGCTTCACGCCCCGTCCGCTGCCGGTGGCGGAGCACTTCGTCGGCACCGGGATCGTCTATTTCGTACCGCAGCCGACGGAACTGGCCGACCGGGACGTGCTGATCGTCGGCGGCGGCGACTCCGCCTTCGACTGGGCGTCGACGCTCCAGCCGCTGGCGCGCTCGGTGACGATGGTGCACCGGCGGGAGAAGTTCCGGGCGCACGCGGCCACCGTCGCCCGGGTGCTGGAGCTGCCGGTACGCGTGATCGTCAACGCCGAGGTGACCAGGCTGTACGGCGACGGCGCGGTCACCGGCGCCGAGGTCACCGTACGCGGCGGCGCGGCGGAGCTGCTGCCGGTGGACACGGTGGTGGCCGCCCTCGGTTTCACCGCCGACCTCGGGCCGCTGGCCGAGTGGGGGCTGCGGCTGGACCGCCGGCACATCGTGGTCGACAGCGCGATGGCGACGAACCTGCCCCGGGTCTTCGCGGCCGGCGACATCACCGAATACCCGGGCAAGGTGCGGCTGATCGCGACCGGCTTCGGCGAGGCCGCCACGGCGGTCAACAACGCGGCGGTGGCCATCGACCCGAGCGCGCACCTGTTCCCCGGGCACTCCTCCGACGGCACCTGAACCCGCCCACCGGCCGGAGGGCAGCCGGGCACCGGTACCGGATGCTGCCCCGACCGTGGCCGGATCGAGATCGGTGGCTGTGATCGTGGGCCGATGAACGACCCACCCCGGCACCGCGACGGCGCCCCGGCGACCCTGGCCTGGCTGGGTCACCCCGCGACGGTTGCCGCCCTCGTCCTGCTCGCGGTCAACGACCACCTGCTCAAGGCGGCCTTCCCCGGCGTGCTGACCGGCAAGCTCAGCGACGCCGCCGGTCTGCTCCTCGCGCCGCCGCTGGTCGCGGTGCTGCTCACGCTGCTGGTCCCACGGCTGCCGGCCCGCGTCGCCGTCGGGCTCGGGCTCGGTCTCGTGGCCGCCGGCTTCACCGCCGTCAAGTCCAGCGGATACGCCGCAGCCGTCGCCTCGGCGGCGTGGAGCGCCGTCAGCGGGCCGTCGCTGGTCCGGGCGGACCGCACCGACCTGCTCGCCCTGCCGGCGCTCGCCCTCGCGTGGTGGAGCTGGTCCCGGGCGCGGCGCGAACCGGTACGGGGTCGGCCCGCGCGGCTGGTCCGCCTGTTGGTGCTGCTGCCGGCGGCGACGCTGGCCGTGGCGGCCACCAGCCCGGTCCACTACCCCGACGCCGTCCGGGCGGTGGTCCTCGACGAACGGTTGGCGGCCGGCATCGGCCACGGCTACGACAGGCACGTCTTCGACACCGTCGCCTCCTGGCGGATGAGCGACGACGCCGGGGCGACGTGGCGCGATCCGACGCCGGGCGAGGTCGAGGCGTTGACCGGGGAGAGGGGGCCGGTCGCGGGCCCTGTCAGCCGGAGCTGTTCGACCGCCACGCCGACGTGCTGTTACCGGGTGGTCCCCGGCCGGCTCGCCGTGGAGCAGAGCGACGACGCGGGCCGGAGCTGGCATCCGGCCTGGGGCGCGACGGAGGAGCAGCGGGCCGTGCTCCGCCGGCAGTACCCGGAACCGGGGCCGCGCGGGGAGCGGATCGCCTCGCAGGAGCTGACCGTGCGGGACACCGGCGACGGCCAGCACGTGGTGCTGGTGGCCAACGGCCGGGACGGCTTCGCCATCCGTCGGACGGACGGCAGCTGGGAGCGGATCGGCCTGGTCGGCGAGCCGGGGGTGGGCCCGTACCCGTTCGACGGGCGGCCACCGGCACTCGGCCGGAGCACCCCGGCGGACCGCGGCGACGATCCGCTCCTGTCCCTGCTGCTGGGGCTCACGCTGGCCGGATCGGTGCTCGCCGTGTCGGGTACGCGGGCGGGACTGCGGGCCGGCACCGCCCGCTGGCGGCTGATCTGCCTGGCCGCGCTCGGAGCCACCGCCTGGGTGCTGCTGGCCGTGGCCTGGTCGGGTGGGCTGATCCCGGCGTTGGGTCTCGGTGCCCTGCTCGCGGTCCTGCTCGGCGTGCTGTTGCTGTCCGTCCGGGCACCGGCCGGGTCGCCGGGGCGATGGGTCCTGGAGGTGCTGCTGGCCGTCGCCCTGACCCTGGTGCTGGCCGCGCTGCCGCTGGTCGGCTGGCTCTACGGCCGGCCTGTGCACGCCGGCACGGCTCTGCTGCTCGCCGTGGCGGCCACCGTGCCGGGGCTGCTGTTGGGCTGGCGGGCGGCCCGGTTGGTCAGCGGGCCGGGCGGCCGGGTGTGACCGGTGCGAGGGCGGCGACGAGGACCGCGACCATGGTCAGCGCCGCGCCGAGCAGGGTGACCGGCCCTGGGCGGGAGGCCGCCGTGGGCAGCAGCAGGTCCAGCAGCACGGCGCCGACGATCTGCCCGGCGATGGTGGACAGGCCGAGCAACAGCACGCCGGTGAACCGGACGATCGCGGCGGCGATCGCGATGAACACGATCCCGATGGGCCCACCGAGATAGAGCCACGGCTCGGTCGGCGGGCTGCCCGCCGGCCAACCCCGGACCGCGACGTCGACGGCGAGGGCGACCAGCAGGGCCACCGTACCGACGGTGAAGTTGACCAGGGTGGCGGTCAACGCGCTGCCGGAGGCCATCCGTACCCGGCCGTTGACCGCCTGCTGCCAGGCGATGCCCACCCCGGCGAGCAGCGGCAGCAGGGCCAGCCCGAGGGTGCCCGGGTCGCCGAGCCGGTCGCCGACGGCCAGCAGGACCGCGACCACGGTCAGCCCCGCGCCGGCCAGCCGTTGCGGGGTGACCGCCTGGCGACCGCTCGGGCCGATCCCGGCCCGGTCGACGGCCAGGCTGCTGCCGGACTGGCCGGCGACCACCGCCACCGTGAAGACCGCCACCCCGAGGGTGCCGATGGTCAGCCCCTGTGCGGCGACCAGGAACGCGCCGCACATCCCGCCGAGGCACTGCCACGGCCGCAGCGTGCCGTCCGTGAGCGCGCCGCGCAGGGCGGTCAGCCCCCGCCGCCCACCGGGGGTGGCGGGGACCAGCACCAGCAGCACCAGCAGGCCCAGGCCGAACGAGACCACCGCGGCGGCGATCCCGTCGGCCAGGCGTACGCCCAACTCGCCGTTGATCCGGGACTGCACGGCCACCGCGACCCCGGAGGCGGTGGCGAGGCCCACCCCCGTGATGCGGCGGGTCGCCGACGGGGCCGGCGGGGCCAGCGTCCCGGTCAGGCTCACTCCTGCTCGGCCAGGGGGCGGCCGTCGAAGTCGATCGCCGAGTAGAGGGCCAGCTTCTCCAGCCGGTGGTACGAGTCGATCACGCGGATGGTGCCGCTCTTCGAACGCATGACGATCGACTGCGTGTACGCCCCGCCGGCCCGGTAGCGGACGCCGCGCAGCAGGTCGCCGGAGGTGACGCCGGTGGCCACGAAGAAGCAGTTGTCCCCGGTGACGAGGTCGTCGGTGCTCAGCACCCGGTCCAGGTCGTGCCCGGCGGCGAGCGCCTTCTCCCGCTCCTCGGCGTCGCGCGGCCAGAGCTTGGCCTGCATCGCCCCGCCCATGCACTTCAGCGCGCAGGCGGAGATGATGCCCTCGGGGGTGCCGCCGATGCCCATCAGCACGTCGACGTCCGACTCGCCCCGGGCCGCCGCGATGGAGCCGGCGATGTCCCCGTCGGAGATGAACCGGATGCCCGCCCCGGCCCGGCGGATCTGCCTGACCAGGTCGTCGTGGCGGCTGCGGTCCAGCACACAGACCGTCACCTCGGAGACGTCGGTGCCCTTGACCTTGGCGATCCGGCGCAGGTTCTCGGCCACCCCGGCGTTGATGTCCACCACGTCGGCGTGCGCCGGCCCGACGGCGAGCTTCTCCATGTAGAAGACCGCGCTCGGATCGAACATCGCACCCCGCTCGGAGACGGCGAGCACCGCCAGGGCGTTCGGCATGCCCTTGCTCATCAGCGTGGTGCCGTCGACCGGGTCGACGGCGACGTCCACCTCCGGGCCGGTGCCGTCGCCGACGTGTTCGCCGTTGAAGAGCATCGGGGCGTTGTCCTTCTCGCCCTCGCCGATCACCACGACGCCGCGCATGGGGATCGAGTTGATCAGCTTGCGCATCGCGTCGACGGCCGCTCCGTCGCCGCCCTCCTTGTCGCCCCGGCCGACCCAGCGACCTGCGGCCATCGCCGCGGCCTCGGTGACCCGGACCAGGTCGAGGGCGAGGTTGCGGTCGAGATCCTGTGGGATCCGGGTCCTGGTGTTCGTCATGACGGCTCCTCCTCGCGACGTTGCGGGGCGGCAGGGTGCGGCGTCGCCGCTGCCGGGTTTGTCGCTGATCCTCACACGATGGCTCACCCGGCGCGGGGTCGGGGCGGTGATGGCCTGGATACGGCCGGTCGGGCGGCTGCGAAGATGGCAGGGTGGAACCCGCACAGCCTGCCGATCGCGTACCCGCCGACTCGACCCCGCCGGACGGTCAGCCGCCGGTCGCCCCGAGCCGGGCCGCCGCCGTACCAGAGGGGGAGCCGGCGCTGGTCGAGCCCGCCGGCGCCCCTGGAACGGCCCCGCCCGACGGCGCGGCGGAGACCGGCGAGCAGCCCGCGCCGCCGCCCGCGGTCGACACCCGCAAGTCGGAACGCTCGCCGAAGGACATGGCGATCTCGCTGCTCGTGCTGCTGATCCCGATCGCCCTGCTGTTCGCCTTCTACCGGGGGTTCCTCGGCGGCGACCAGCCGACGACCGTCGACCCGGCGCCCGCCCTGGAGTCGGCGCGGGCCGCCGCCGTCTTCCCGGTCAGCGAACCGACGGGGCTGGACGACGGGTGGCGTACGGTCACCGCCAAGTTCCAGACGGTCGAGGGCGGGTCGAGCCTCCGCCTCGGCTATGTGACCCCGGAGGGGCGGGGCGCCCAACTGGTGCAGAGCAGCGTGCCGCCGGAGCGGCTGCTGCCGGCCGAACTGACCGCCGCGGGGCAGCCGCAGGGCCAGGCCGACCTGGGCGGGCGCACCTGGCAGCGGTACACCGCCCGGGGCAACGAGCAGGCGCTGGTCCTGCTCGAACCGGACCGGACGGTGATCGTGATCGGCGACGCCCGGGACAACGAGCTGCGACAGCTGGCCGGGTCCATCCGCTAGCCGGCTCCGTCGCCACCCCCCAGGTGTCGGTCGGATCGGCTACGCTGCCCCGGCCCACTACCCGGCGACCCTGGTTGGTCGGGTGCTTTCCGTTTCACGAAGAGAGACAACTGTGAACATTCGACGGTGGAGCGTCGGCGTGCTCGCCGCCACGCTGCTCGTTCCCGGCCTGACCGCCTGCAAGTCGGACGCCTCCGAGCCCGCCGGTGCCACCTCGGCCGAGGTGTCCGTCCCGTCCGACCCGAAGGAGGCGCTGCTCGCCTCCACCAAGGAGATCGAGAAGGGCAACTTCACCTTCACGCTGGCCGGTGCCGGGCTGAACGGCAAGGGCCTGGTGCACAAGCCCAGCAACAGCGCCCAGTTCAGCATGAAGTTCGACGACGACTCCGGCAGCACGTCGATGGCCATGGAGCTGATCTACATCGAGCCGGACAGCTGGGTGATGCTCGACCTCGGCGAGTTGGGCGCCATGATCCCGGGCGCGGAGAAGTGGAAGGGCAAGTACCAGCACCTCGACCAGTCCAAGGTCAAGGGCGCCGGCGAGCTCAGCCGCTACATGGAGGAAGTCGACCCGGCCGGCAGCGCGAAGCTGACCAAGGGCATCACCGAGGTGCAGAAGACCGCCGAGGGCAGCTACACCGGCAAGCTCGACGTGTCCGCCGCGGGCGACGCCGCCACCCTGGACGCCGACCTGGTCAAGGCCCTCGGCGCGCAGGCCAAGGCGCTGCCCTTCACCGCCAAGCTGGACGCGCAGGGCCGGCTCACCGAGCTGGTGGTCTCGGTGCCGGCCGCCGGTGAGACCAAGGCGCACGACATCAAGGTCACGTACGCGGACTACGGCAACGCCACCGCCGCGCAGAAGCCGGCCGCGGACAAGGTGGTCGAGGCGACCGACGACATCTACGAGATGTTCAAGAACTGACACCGGCACACGGAACGGGGCGGCTCCGGCCGCCCCGTTTCCGTGTTCCGGGGTCACCCGACCGGGGCAACCGGACATCCCGGTGATTGTGCGACGCGGCGACAGGGAACAGAAGTGGAGCGAACCCGGGTCGGTCGCCGCGGCAGCCGGCCCCACGGGGTTCGCGCGGCGCAGCCGACGTGGTGCGTCGCCCGGTTCCGGCCGCCGACAGGTGCGTCGGGTGACCCACGTGGGAGACACGCATGACTGTTCGACGTTTGAGCGCCGGCCTGGTGGCCGCCGCCCTGTTCACTCCCGGGCTGGCCGCCTGCAACGCCACCGGGGCCCCGACGGCGGGCTCGTCCGCCTCCCCGACCGTCTCGGCGTCCGGCACGCCCGCGGCCTCCGGCAGCGCGGCCCCGGCGTCCGGTGACGCCAAGCAGGCGCTGCTGGCCTCCACGCGCGAGATCAGCAACGGCAACTTCCGGTTCACCATGTCCGGGGTCGGCTCGACCGCCGAGGGGCGGGTGCACGAACCCACCCAGAGCGCCGAGATGCGCGTGACGGTCGGTAAGCCCACCGACGACCTGTTCATGAAGCTGGACCTGGTCCACTACAAGCCGGACAGTTGGGTGAAGGTCGAGCTCGGTGGCGCGACCGCCAACAGCGTGCCGGGCGTGCAGAAGCTCAACCTCGGCAAGTACCAGCACCTGGACCAGACCCGGATCAAGGGCAACCGGAACCTCGGCTTCGACTTCGACAAGGTGGACCCCGCCGGCAGCGAGGTGCTGACGCAGGGCATCACGGAGGTACGCCGGACGGGTGAGGGCGCGTACGCCGGCACCATCGACGTGTCGAAGGCGGCCGAGGCGGGCTCGGTGGACCCGACGGTGATCACCGCCCTCGGGGCGCAGGCGAAGTCGGTGCCGTTCACCGCGAAGCTCGACCCGCAGGGCCGGCTCAGCGAGATGGTCGTCCAGATCCCGGCCGCCGGCCAGACGAAGGCGCAGGACATCCGGATCACCTACTCGGACTACGGCAACGCCACCGCCGCGCAGAAGCCGCCGGCGGACCAGGTGGTCGAGGCGCCGGCCGAGCTCTACAACCTGTTCAACTGACGCTGACTCAGCGCGCGTCGATCAGGCAGTCGTGGTGGGTGACGGAAGGCGTCGAACGCCGTTTCCGCCCACCACGACTGCCTGATCGGCACGGACGGGTCAGGAGGGGGATTCCTGGCGGGCGGCGTCGATGCGGGCGCGGGCGCCGTCGAGCCAGCGCTGGCAGGTGTCGGCGAGCTTCTCGCCGCGTTCCCAGAGCGCCAGCGACTCCTCCAGCGTGGTGCCGCCGGCCTCCAGCCGCTCGACCACCGACGCCAGCTCGGCGCGGGCCTGCTCGTAGCTGAGCCGCTCGTCCTTCTTCTCGTCAGTCATCGCTGCCATCCCACCACATCGTGATCCCCACTTCGTTCAGCCGTCGACCGTCGCGGCCAGTTCGCCCTCGGCGAGGCGTACCCGGAGTGGGTCGCCCTTGCCGACCTCGGTGGCGGCTCGCACGACGTGACCGTCGGCGCGCTGGACGATCGCGTAGCCCCGGTCGAGGGTGGCCGCGGGGGAGAGGGCGCGCAACCGGGCCAGGGTGTGCCGCAGGTCGTCGTCGGCGGCGGCGAGCCGGTGGTCCAGGCATCGCCCGGCCCGCTGCCGCAGCCCGGTCAGGTCGGCGGCCCGCTGGTCGACCATCACCTGTGGGCGGGCCAGCACCGGGCGGGAGCGCAGCCCGTCGAGCCGGTGCGACTCGCGGTCCACCAGGTTGCGCACCGCGCGTTCGAGCCGGTGCCGGGCCTGCCGGATGAGGCGTACCTCCTCGGTGAGATCGGGAACCACCCGCTTGGCCGCGTCGGTCGGCGTCGAGGCCCGCAGGTCGGCAACGTAGTCGATCAGCGGAGCGTCGGTCTCGTGGCCGATCGCGCTGACCACCGGTGTACGGCAGGCGAAGACCGCCCGGCAGAGCGCCTCGTCGGAGAAGGGCAGCAGGTCCTCGATGCCGCCCCCGCCCCGGGCGATGATGATCACGTCGACGGTCGGGTCGGCGTCCAGCACCTTGAGCGCGTCGACGATCTGCGGGACCGCGCCCGGCCCCTGCACCGCCACGTTGACCGTGCGGAACTCCACCGCCGGCCAGCGCCGGCGGGCGTTGTCCAGCACGTCCCGCTCGGCGGCCGACGCGCGGCCCGTGATCAGCCCGATCCGGTTGGGCAGGAACGGCGGCCGGCGCTTACGCGCCCGGTCGAACATCCCCTCGGCCGCGAGCAGCTTCTTGAGCTTCTCCAGCCGGGCCAGCAACTCGCCGAGGCCGACCTGCCGGATCTCGTCGGCGCGCAGGCTCAGGGTGCCCCGGGCGGCGTAGAACTCCGGCTTGGCGTGCAGCACCACCCGGGCGCCCTCGCGCAGCTCCGGCGCGCCGGCGTCGAGGACGTCCCGGTTGGTGGTGACGGTCAGGCTCAGGTCGGCCGACGGGTCCCGCAGGGTGAGGAAGACGGTGCTGGCGCCCGGCCGGCGGCTGATCTGCGCCACCTGCCCGTCCACCCACACCCAGCCCAGCCGGGCGATCCACGCGCCGACCTTCTGGCTGACCACCCGGACCGGCCACGGCTCCTCGGGGGTGCTCCGCCCCACCTCTCCCGTGCTCATCCGCCCACCCTACGACCCACAGTCCCCAGCGCCGTCGATCATGAAGGCGGCGTGCCGCCGACGGCGTGTCGCGGGCGGCATGATCAACGAGGGGCTCGGGAGGCGGCACGTACGATGGTCGGGTGACTCAGGCTGAAGCGACGTCCCGGACCGGCAAGCGCGTGATCCTGGCCAAGCCCCGCGGCTACTGCGCGGGCGTGGACCGCGCGGTGCAGACCGTGGAGGAGGCCCTCAAGCTCTACGGCGCCCCGATCTACGTACGCAAGCAGATCGTGCACAACAAGCACGTCGTGCAGACCCTGGAGGCCCAGGGGGCGATCTTCGTGGAGGAGAACGAGGAGGTGCCGGAGGGCGCCACCGTCATCTTCTCCGCGCACGGGGTCGCCCCGGAGGTCTACGAGCAGGCCAGGGCCCGCTCCCTGCGGGCGATCGACGCGACCTGCCCGCTGGTCACCAAGGTGCACCAGGAGGCGAAGCGGTTCGCCGCCGAGGACTACGACATCCTGCTGATCGGCCACGAGGGGCACGAGGAGGTCATCGGCACCTCCGGCGAGGCCCCCGAGCACATCCAGCTCGTGGACGGCCCCGAGGACGCCGACAGGATCACCGTCCGCGACCCGAACAAGGTGGTCTGGCTCTCCCAGACCACCCTCTCGGTCGACGAGACGCTGGAGACGGTGGCCCGGCTCAAGAAGCGGCTGCCGATGCTCCAGTCGCCGCCCAGCGACGACATCTGCTACGCCACCTCCAACCGGCAGCACGTGGTCAAGGAGATCGCGCCCGAGTGCGACGTGCTGATCGTCGTGGGGTCGACCAACTCCTCGAACTCGGTACGCCTCGTCGAGGTCGCCCTGGACGCCGGCGCGCGCGCCGGACATCTCGTCGACTTCGCGCACGAGATCGACGACGCGTGGCTGGAGGGGGCGCGTACGGTCGGCCTGACCTCGGGCGCCAGCGTCCCCGACGAGCTGGTCCAGGAGGTGCTCGCCCACCTCGCCGCGCGCGGCTTCACCGACGTCGACGAGGTGGTGACCGCCAACGAGCGGCTGACCTTCTCGCTGCCGCAGGAGCTCAAGCGGGACATGAAGGCCGCCGCCGCGGTCCGTGGCTGACGGGCGGGAACGACACGCGGCCCCGCTGCGTCGGACAAGGGTATGAGGACCTTTCGGCTCGCCGTCTCCGCGCTGGCCGTCTGCGTGGCGC
This sequence comes from Micromonospora sp. NPDC048170, assembly GCF_040652795.1. NCBI lineage: Bacteria > Bacillati > Actinomycetota > Actinomycetes > Micromonosporales > Micromonosporaceae > Micromonospora > Micromonospora sp. NPDC048170. The sequence continues at coordinate 446,120 of NZ_JBEZMR010000001.1, read as the reverse complement.
TGAGCGCCTGTGGCGGCCAGGACGGTACCGGCGACACCACCCCCACTCCGACGGGAGCGCAGCCGGTGACCAGCCCGCCCAGCCCGGATCCGAGTGTCCCACCGACCCCAGGCGACCCGGTCGACCCGACCGCTCCGGCGCTGCCCCCGCCCTCGAAGGGCACCGGCGGGCCGACGTCGCCGCCGGCCGGTGGCACCACGCTGACCGGGACGGTCACCTCCGGGGTGGAGCCCAACTGCCTGCTGCTCGACAACTACCTGCTGGTCGGCGGCCCGCGTGACGTGCTGACGCCGGGCGTGAAGGTCACGGTCACCGGCCGGGTCCAGCGCGACCTGCTCACGACCTGCCAGCAGGGCACGCCCTTCCTGGTCGAAACCGCCCGCCGCGGCTGAGACCGGATCGGCAAGGACCTCGACCGGGACGTCCGTCGTGCCCGCTGCCCGCCCGCCGCCCGTGGCGGTGCGGCAGCGGGCCGTTACTGTCCGCGTTGGCGCGGTCCCCACCATGGCAGCAGCGGCGGAAGCTCGGCAAGCGGTCGGCGCGGCGGTTTCGGCGGCTGCGACTCGCCGTCGTCGCCGTCCCAGCGCCGGCCATACTGATCGGGCAAGTCACCCCAGCCGAAGTACGGCACCGGCTCGGCAGGCAGAACGCCGAGCGTCTCCAACGGGTCGATGCGGGACTCGGCGATCGTGCACAGATGCGCCCAGTCGTCACCGAAGTCGAACACGTACGCGAACTGCTCGCCGCCACCCAGCCGGCTCAGCCTGGTCCGGTCGCTGTCGATGCTGCCCTCGGGCGCCTCGCCATCCCACAGCTCAAGCGGCGTGACCTGGGTCTGGTCGGCCAGCGTGAACATGTGCATGTGCGCCAGGTCCCAGCGGGCGAACGCCCCGTCGATCGCATCAGCGAATTGAGCGAAGGTATGTGACCGGCTCGCGGCGAAGACCCTGCCAGGTCGAGGCCACAGGTCGATGCCACGACCAGAGACCAGCTCGACCCGTACGGACAACCAGGTACGCGCCACCGATCACCCTCCACCCGAGAACGCCGCCTCCGCCCCGAAGAGTACGCAACGTCACCGAGACCCGCCCCAGGCGGGAGTTGTACGCCGGCAGTAGCCACGACGACGACCGCGGCGCGCATGGTCGACGTGGACGTGTTGTCCGTAGCCCACTGTCGAGCTGCCCTCACAGATGGGGCAATGCGACCGCCCACCGGTGGACCCGGGGAGTCGCTGGAGATCAAGGCATTCCGAGGAGGGGACCCCGGGGGAGCGGCTGGAGCACCAAGGCGTCCCGAGCAGCAGAAACTCGAGGAGTTGCTGGCCCTCCGGAAAGCCCCGTATCCGATTGACCATCGGGGTGGATCTCGCACCGCCCATCCCTCCGGCGGTCCTATGGACGGGGCAGCTCGACAGCGCCTGCGGTGCGATCACCGTCGTCGAGGGCCTCGACAACGCCGGGGCGCCCTACCGCGCCCCGACAGCGTTGGCGGTTCCGGGGATGCCGGTGGCGTCGGCGTTGCGCGGTACCCAGCCGCGCCCGACAGCCGCACTATGGGACCAGCCCACCGGCGGCAGTCCCGTCAGGGCAGCCGCGCACCCCGTCAGGGCAGCCGCGCGCACCTCAGGACGGGCAGGACTTCGGCGGCAGGAAACAGCGGGTGCCGGGCAGGCGGGAGCGAGACACCGGAGCCCGCCCCCGGAGTGGGGACGGGCTCCAGTGTTTCCGTGTGGAACGGGTCAGTTCACGGTGCCGATGGAGACGGCGCCGCGGCCGACGACCGCGCCCTCGGTGGTCACCACGGACAGCTCACCGAAGAGCGCCCGACCGGCGACCGGGGTGGACTGGGCGGTCACCGTACCGGTGAGGGTGGCGGTGGCGCCGTGGGCCAGGTTGAGCGGGGTGGTGGACGCCGACAGGCTGCCCAGCGCCGCCGCGGAGAACGAGTCCCGGTAGTCGTAGGCGGTGCTGCCACCGGCCCCGTCCACGGCGTAGCCCTCGACGACCACCCGGTAGGTGCCCGCCGGCGGGTTGTTGATGGTCACGGCCTCCTCGGAGTCGCCGTCGGCGGCCCGACCGACCTCCGCGGCGCCGCGGAAGACGTAGAGGTCGAGGTCGGCCGCGGCGCTGGCCGGGTTGCCGATCCGGGCGGTGAAGCGGGTCGCGCCCGCCGGCACCTCCACGATGTACTCGTGCGACGCGCCCTCGACGATGGTGGGCCGCTCAGCGTGGACGCTGGAGAGCGGGCCGCCCTGGCCGGCAACCGCGACCGGGCCGAAGGTGTTGGTCAGCGACCAGGTCACCGGGGTCGCCGCACCGGCGGTGACCGACGGCAGCTCGACCACGGCCGGCTCGACCGCGACACCCTGCACCCGCGCCGTGAGCTGGAACGGGTTGTTCAGCGACGGCGAGGTCCGACGGGACTCCACCTCGATCTCCCAGACCCCGGCGATCGGGTTCTGGTAGTCGCGCTCCTGCGGCTTGCAGGCGTTGGCGTCGGAGAAGTTGGTGTAGCAGGCCAGGCTGGAGGTGCTCTCCACCGGGACGCCGTACGGGTTGAAGGCGATGAACCGGGTCTGCGAACCGGTGGCGATGCCGGAGAGGTTCACCTGGAGGGCGCCCGCACCCGGCGGAACCGTCACGAAGTACGAGGTGAAGCCGTTCCGGTCGACCGAGCCCTCGGCCGAGAAGGAGAAGTCCGGCTTCTTCACGTCGTTCGAGGCCACCACGACGGTGGAGACCTCGAAGTCGATGACCGAGGTGGCCGGGTCGTCGATCGTCATGATCGCGCCGTGCGCGCCGGCAGCGGCGGGCTTGGCGGTGACCGGGATGGTGACGGTCTTGTTCAGCGGGAGCGAAACGCTCTTCGGCGCCTTGAAGGTGCCGTCGTTGCCGCGCAGGCCCACGTTGTGCTTCACGGTGCCGGCCGGCCCGCTGGTGCGGGTGACCTTGACCTGGTAGGTCTTCGACTGGCCGATCCGCTGCCCGCCGTCGGTGGAGGCGCACCGGTTGTAGAGGCCGGTGCCCTGGTGCGGGGTGGACAACTGACCGGACAGGACGGTGCAGACCGGGGCCTCGGAGGTGTAGGAGCGGGTCTCCACGCCCTTGCGCAGCAGCTTCCACGCGCCCGGCACGTTGAACATGCCGTAGCCCTGGCCGTACGTCGGGACGTCGTTGATCGGCTTGGCCGAGCTGTAGATCGCCCGGCGCAGCGCGGCCGGGGTGACACCCTTGTCGGTCGCCTTGGCGGCCGACAGCAGCAGCGCGGCGGCGCCGGCGGCCTGCGGGGAGGCCATCGAGGTGCCGTTCAGCATCGCGTAGCCCGGGGGCAGCGGGTAGCCGGCCTCGGGGACCGCGTTGCCGGGCTGCCAGGTCGGGGCGGTGGAGATGGCCGAGCCCGGCGCGGTGACGTTCGGCTTGACGCCGCCGTCCTCACGCGGGCCGCGGGAGGAGAAGTTGAACAGCGCGTTCTTCTTCTTCACCGCGGAACCGTAGTTGGCCAGCCAGGTGTCCTTGCTGATGCTCGCCGCGACGCTGACCACGTTGCCGGCCACCGACGGGTCGCCGATGGTGTTCAGGCCCGGGCCGGAGTTGCCGGCCGAGATGAACATCTGCACGCCGTAGGTGGTGATCAGGTTGTTGTAGAGCTGGGTGCGGGCGTTGTTGCCGTCGTTCAGCGCCGGCAGGCCGCCGATCGACATGTTGATCACGTCGACCTTGCGGTTGATCACCAGGTCGGCCATGCCGGTGGTGAGGGCGGCGTAGGTGCAGCCACCACCCCACGAGCAGGCCCGGGCGGAGACCAGCTTGGCACCGGGCGCGGCACCGTCGAAGGCGCCGTTGCCGAGCATGTCGTTGGCGGCGGTGATGCCGGCGACGTGGGTGCCGTGGGTGCTCTCGACGATGCCGATGTTGACGTAGTCCAGCAGGCCGGGACCGCCGATGGGCGCGGTGTCCACGTCCTCGCGGTACTCGACCACGAACGGGATCCGCTCGGCCACCGGGGTGGCCGGGTTGTCGGTGCCGAAGTAGCCGACGTCGAACTTCTCCTTGTACGGCCGCATCATGGCGTCGTCGGTGAAGTTGTTGTTCTGGTTGGTGTCCACCCAGATGTTGTGGGTCACCGGGTCGTACAGGATGCCGAACGTGTCGGTCCGGTCGCCGTCGCGGTTGACGTCACCGGCCGGGTCGCTGGCGCTGGTGATCGACTCGCTGAACCGGTTGAACCGGTAGGTGCCCGCCGGGGCCGTCCAGGTCGCGCCGCCGGAGGTGAACGTCGGACCGGTCACCTCGGTGAGCATCGGGCGCCAGGTGGCGTCCTCGAACGGGTCCGTCGCGGTGACCCAGTCGACGATCTTCCGCTCGCCCGTGGTGGTCTTCTGGAGCGCCGGGTGACCGAGGTCCACACCGGAGTCCATGATGCCGATCGTGACGCCGCGACCGTCCCACTGGGGGTTGTCCGCCACGAAGTCGACGGCGCCGGTCTCGTTCGACGGCATGTAGGGGTTGTCGGCCCGGGTGTCGGCCCCGGGGCCGGGCAGGGTCGCGGCCTGCTTCGCCGCCTTCTTGCCGGAGGGAGCGACCTCGGGGGTCGGGTCGGGCAGCTGGATGGTCTCGTCGAGGTCCACGGCGGAGACACCGGGCAGGGTGGCCGCCTTCACCACCTTCGAGGTGGGGACCTTGGCCAGGACGTAGCCGATGCTGTCGTACCGCTCGGTGACGGCCGCGCCCAGGTTCTTGAGGTCGGCGGCGACGTCCTTCGCCTCCCCCTTCTTGGTGGCCACGATCAGCGTGACGGTCGGGGCCTTCTTCGCCTCCGCCGCGGCGAGCAGCTTGGCGTCGTGCGAGCCCAGCGCCTCCACGGGGGTGGCCTGGGAGGCATCGGGTGCGGCGCCGGGGGCGGCGCTCGCGGTGGCGGCACCGCCCGCCACGGTCACGGCGCTGGCCGCCACGACCGACGCGAAGAGCGCGGCGGAGGTCCGCCGGCTCAGGTTTCGGGGTTTGCTCACGTTCTCTTTCCTCCAGAGAACAGGGCCCTCAGATGCAGGGCACGCGTGACCGAATCCTTCGCGCTTTCGCTGGTCACTGTCACTAGCGGCGAGTTCGTTGTGACCACTTCGTGATATGGGTGACCATCCATTGTCACATCGGCGGTGATAGGTATCGGCCGTCAGTCCAGTGTCGACCGGCTGGTCGGCGGCGCGGTGTCGGCGGTTCCGACCAGCTCAGGGGCCTGCGGCTGGCGGGGCGCCAGCTCGACCTGGGCCGGCACGGCCAGCTCCTGGTCGGAGACTCCCAGGTCAGCGAGCTTACGGGCGCTGACCAGCACGCGCGCCTCCAACGACCCGACGGCCCGGTTGTACGCGGTCACCGCGCCACCGAGCGACGCACCGAGCTTGCCGACGTGCTCACCCAGGGTCGACAACCGCCCGTAGAGCTCCCGGGCCAGCGAGTGCACCGCCACCGCGTTGCGCGCCAGCGCCTCCTGCCGCCACGAGTAGGCGATCGTGCGCAGCAGCGCGACCAGGGTGGCCGGGGTCGCCAGCACCACGTTGCGGGCGAACGCGTGCTCCAGCAGCGTCGGGTCGCGCTGCAACGCGACGTCGAGGAACGGGTCGGCCGGCACGAAGAGCACCACGAACTCCGGGGTGCTGTCGAACGCGGCCCAGTAGGTCTTGGCGGCCAGCGCGTCCACGTGCGCGCGCAGGTGCTTCGCGTGCGCGTCGAGGTGCGTGTCGCGGCCCCGCTCGTCGCGGGCCTCCATCGCCGTCAGGTAGGCGTCGAACGGCGCCTTGGCGTCGACCACCACCGACCGGCCGCCGTGCAGCCGGACCACCAGGTCGGGGCGGACCCCCTGGTGGTCGGTGGCGGCGGTGACCTGCTCGGAGAAGTCGCAGTGCTCCAGCATGCCGGCGGCCTCGACGACGCGGCGCAGCTGGTGCTCACCCCAGCGGCCCCGCACCTGCGGCGCCCGCAGGGCCGCCACCAGTTGTTTCGTCTCCGTACGTAGCTCGCCCGAGACCGTGCTCATCGCGCGGACCTGCTCGCGCAGTTCGGCGTACGCGTCGACGCGGTCGTGCTCCAGCTCGGCGACCCGCTGCTCGTAGCGGCGCAGCGTGTCGTGCAGCGGGGCGACGGCGCGGGCCACCGCCTCCTGGGACTGCGCGGTGGCCTCGTAGCTCAGCGCCCGCATGGACTGCTCCAGCCGCCCCTCGCCCTCCCGGGTGGCGGCCAGCGTCGCCTCCAGCCGCGCGACCTCGGCGGCCGAGCGGGCGCGGGCGGCGTACCAGCCCGCCGCACCTCCGGCGGTGAGGCAGACGATCACCACGGCCAGCGTCGAGAAGTCCACCCTCCTGAGCTTGCCAGACGCGTACGACGCCCGCTGTCGCGCCGCGTGGCGGGCCGCCGTGAGCGGGCCCACGCCGTCGTGGTACTCGCTCGGGCGAGCATGCGTCCACTCAGCGCCCTCAGCGTTCGCCGGGTGGGTCGCCCACGGCCTCAGGCAGCGGGACGACGTAGGAGTCGACCCGGGCGATGAGCCCGTCGCGGAACGTGAACAGGTCGTTGAAGGCGAACCGGAACGGGCCGTGGTCGACGCTGACGCCGCGCCCCTCGCCCGTGGTGACGACGACCGGGCCGTCCTCGTGGACACGCTGGACGTCGAGCTCGGGGCTGCCGGTGAAGCCGGGGTTCTCGATCTCGCGGTCGAACTCCGCCTTGCCACGGGTCGTCCGGTGGCCGTGGATGACCCACTCGACGTCGTCGGTGAGGGTCGCGAGGATCCGCCCGTGGTCGCTCGCCCGGAAACCGTCGAAGTATTCCGCGACGAGGTCGCGCTGGGACGTGTGGGTCATGGCACTCTCCGTCCTGGTGGTCTGTTCAGTGCCGCAGATGCGCGGCGAGGGCGTCGAGGATCGAGGCGAGCCCGCCGGCTGCCTGGGCCGTCCGGAGCTCAGGCGGCAGGCGGCGCTGGTGGACCGTGAGGTGCGTGCCGTCGCCGGCGGGGTGGACGGTGACGGTCGTACGGAGGCCGGTGACGGGCTCGTCGAACACGAGTTCGCGCGGTGCGGTGATGCTCACGTAGGTGAAGCGGAGCCGGCGGGTCGCGCCGTCCGGCGCACGGGTGTCGAGCGCGAACCCGCCACCGGGACGCAGGTCGACGGTCACGGACCCGGGCGGCACGGTGGCGTGCGAACCGCCCCAGAACGCCGCGATGCTCGCCGGTGAGGTGAAGGCGGCCCAGACGCGTTCGGGTGCCGCCGAAAGGTGGCGCCTGGCGATCAGTTCGTCGTCGCGGAGCTCCGCGCTGGCGCTCAACGGACCACTCCCTCGTCGGTGGCGGTGCCGGGTGGCAGCTGGTCGATGATGCGCTCCAGGGCGTCGAGCCGGTCGTCCCAGGCGCGGCGCTGCTCGTCGATCCACGTGCCGAGCTGCGACAGCTGATCGACCCTCAGGCGGCAGGGACGCCGGGTGCCCTCGCGCCGCTGCTCGACCAGGCCGCACCGCCGGAGGACACCGACGTGGTGGGAGATCGCCTGTGGGGTCAGGTCGAACGGTTCAGCGAGCTCTCCCACGGTGGCTTCACCTCGCGCGAGACGAGTCACCAGGGCGCGCCGGACGGGGTCACCGAGAGCGGCGAAGGCCAGGTCGAGGTCCGGGCCGGGTGCCACGAGGGAAGCAGGCATTGCTCCACCTTAATGCAAACGACCACTTGCACAAACGGCCGTTTGCAAATCTGGTCCTGTGTCGGGCCGTTCAGGCGGGCCGCCCGCACCCGGGCAGCAGCCCGTTCGACGCGTTGACCAGGGGCGATGTGCAGAACGGGTCGGCGTGGAAGGGGTGGTGGCGGCCCGCCCGTCGACGATCGGACGGAAGCTTGCGATTGTCCGGCGCGGGTACCGTCGAAGCATGGAACTTCTGCTCGTGGCGGTCCTCGTCGTGCTGCTGGCCGGCGCGTTCGTCTGGTGGCGGCGGGAGAGCGCCGCCCGCGAGGCCCGGCGGCTCGCCGACGTGCGCGCCGACGCCCAGCGCTGGTACGAGCGCCTCGGCGGCCAGGTGATGAACCTGCACGGCGACCACCCGGCCGTGCGTCAGGCGCTGGTCGACGCCGGGGAGCGCTACAACGCGGCCGGCAGCCAGCTGGAGCAGGCCCGGACCGTCGAGCAGTACCGCCTGGCCCGGGAGACCGCGCTGGAGGGGCTGACCTACGCGCGGGCGGCCCGGGTCGCGCTCGGCATCGACCCCGGCCCCGAGCTGCCCCCGCTGGCCGCCGCGCAGGGTGCGGGGCAGCTCACCCGGGAGCGCCAGGTCGACGTGCAGGGGCAGACCTTCCGGGCCGGCCCGCAGCCCGGCCGGGACACCCCCTACTACTACCCGGGCGGGCGCTACCAGGGCCGACCGGTGCCGGCGGGCTGGTACTCCACCCCGTGGTGGAAGACGGCGCTGGGCGCCGGCGCGGGCGTTCTCGGCGGCATGCTGATCGCCGACGCGCTCTTCTCGCCTGCCTTCGCCGACCCCGGCTACGGCTTCGAGGCCGCCGGCCAGGAGGGCTTCGGCGACGCCTCCGGCTTCGGCGACCAGAGCGGTGACTTCGGCGGTGACTTCGGCGGCGGCGACTTCGGCGGCGATTTCGGGGGCGGTGACTTCGGTGGCGGCGACTGGTAGGGGCGACGACCGGTGAGAGGACTCGCCGGTCGCTGTGTAAGGAAGGGCACCTTCCTATGCAGAATGCGTTAGGAAGGTGCCCTTCCTTACACCTCAGCCCGTGTTGCGCATGCCGGCGGCGATGCCGTTGACCGTGGTCAGCAGCGCGCGCTCCAGCGCCGTACCATCGCTCGGCGTCCGTCGGCCGCCCGGCGCGGTGGCCACCGCGCGGCCTGCCGCCCCGGACTCCCGGTACTGGCGCAGCAGGGCCACCTGGAGGTGGTGCAGCGGCTCCAGGTAGGTGTCGCGGACGGCCAAAGTGCGCTGGAGCACCGGGGAACTCTCCAGCAGGGCCGGCGAGGAGGTCACCGCCAGCACCTCCCGCTTGGTCAGCTCGTACTCCTGCTCGATCTGGTGGAAGATCGGGTGCAGTTTCTTCGGCACCAGCGTCTCGACGTACCGGCGGGCGATGCTCAGGTCGGTCTTGGTGAGCATCATCTCCACGTTGGACAGGAACGTGCGGAAGAAGTGCCAGTTGCGGTGCATCTCGGCCAGCACGTCCGCCAGCCCCGCCTCCCGGGCCGCGGCCAGGCCGGAGCCCACTCCGAACCAGCCGGGCACGATCTGCCGGGTCTGGGTCCAGCCGAACACCCACGGGATGGCGCGCAGCCCGGCGAGGCCGGCCCCCGTGTTCGGCCGCTTCGCCGGCCGGGAGCCGATGTTGAGCGCGCCGAGCAGCTCCGTCGGCGTCGACGCCCAGAAGTACGCGGGCAGGTCCGGATCCTCGACCAGCGACCGGTACGACCGGAAGGCCGAGTCGGAGACCAGCTCCATCGTGGCGTCCCAGCGTTCCAGCATCTCGGCCGGCTGCCGAGGCGCGGTGTGCAGCAGGGTGGCCTGGAGCACCGCGGCCAGGGTCAGCTCCAGGTTCTCCCGGGCCAGCGACGGCAACGAGTATTTGTCGGAGATGACCTCGCCCTGCTCGGTCACCTTGATCGCGCCGTCCAGGGTGCCGTACGGCTGTGCCAGGATCGCCTCGTGCGTCGGTCCGCCGCCGCGACCCACCGTGCCGCCGCGGCCGTGGAAGAGCCGCAGGTGTACGCCGTGCCGGGCGGCCACGTCGCGCAGCGCGCGCTGCGCCCGGTGGATCGACCACTGGCTGGTGGTGATGCCGGCCTCCTTGTTGGAGTCGGAGTAGCCCAGCATCACCTCCTGCACGTCGCCCCGCGCCGCCACCAGCGCCCGGTACGCCGGCAGCGAGAGCAGCTCGTCGAGGAGTTCGCCGCCCGCGTTCAGCTCGGCCGGGGTCTCCAGCAGCGGTACGAAGCCGATCCGGGACCGGCCGCTGTGCACGTCGACCAGGCCGGCCTCGCGGGCCAGCACCACCGCGGCGAGCACGTCGTCCACGCCGAGCGTCATCGAGACGATGTACGACTCGATGACCTCGGTGCCGAACCGGTCCTGCGCCTCGCGGATGGTGCCGAACACGTCGAACGTCTTGCGTGTCGCCTCGGTCAGCGGGGTGTCCAGCGTGGAGAGCGGCCGGCGGCCGGTCAGCTCGTCGGCGAGCAGCTTCGTCCGCTCCAGCCGGGTCAGCGACGGGTAGTCGGGGACCTCGCCGACGGCCGCGTAGAGCTGGGCGAGCACCGCGTGGTGCGCCTCGGCGTGCTCCCGGACGTCCATGGTCGCCAGGTGCAGCCCGAACGCGGAGACCGTACGGATGGTCGAGGCGAGCCGGCCCACGGCGGTGAGCTGGCCCGAGTTGCGGGCCAGCGAGGCGCGCAGCAGCTCCAGGTCGGCGATCAGCTCGGCCGATCCGCGGTAGTCCCGGCCGGGCACGTGCGCGGTGCCCTGGCGCAGCCGCTGCCGGGTGTTGGCCAGCTTCGCCTTCACGCAGCGGGCCTTGAGCCGGTAGGGCTCCTCGGCGTTGACCCGGCGGAACCGGGCCGCCACCTCGGGCAGCGCGTCCAGGTCGGCGGCGAGGCTGGCGGAGAGGTCGAGCGACACCCCGCGCAGCCGCCGGGAGACCGACACCTCGTTGATCAGGTGGTCCATCGCCTTTTCGGTGGCCGCGATGCCGTGCTCGTGCTGGATGGTCAGCACCTCGCGGGTCACGGCCGGGGTGACGAACGGGTTGCCGTCGCGGTCGCCGCCGATCCAGGTGCCGAAGGACAACGGCCGGGCGGTCGGGGAGGTCTCCACGCCGAGGGTACGCAGCGTGTCGGCGAGGTCGTCGAGGACCTGCGGGGCGGCCTCGGCGTACAGGTCGCGCAGGTAGTAGATGGCGTTACGGGCCTCGTCGGTCGGGTCCGGCCGGTCCAGCCGCAGCTCGTCGGTCTGCCACATCAGGTCGAGCAACTCGGCGAGGCGGCGGTTGGCCGGGCCCTCGTCGCTGGCGCCGTAGAGGATCGCGTTGGCGGTCTCGGCGTCCAGTTCGTCGGCGATGGCGCGCAGCTTGGACAGGATCGACCGGCGGGCCGCCTCGGTCGGGTGGGCGGTGAAGACGGGCCGTACCGCCAGCCGGCGGGCCGCCGCGGCGATCTCCTCGGCCGGCACCCCGCGCTCGGCGATCATCTTGGCCGCCTGGTCCAGCCAGCCGCCCTGGACCGCGCGGCGGCGGCGCAGCTCCCGGCCCCGGTGCACCTGCTCGGTGATGTTGGCCAGGTGGAAGTAGGTGGAGAAGGCGCGGGCCAGCTTGGTGCCGGTGGTGACGTCCAGGCCGGCGAGGCGCCGCGCGGCGGTGGGGGCGTCGGAACGGACCTGTGCGCGGATCTCCTCGACCAGGTCGAGCAGAGGCCGGCCCTCCTGGCGGGCGAGGGTCTGCCCGAGCAGGGTGCCGAGGCGGCGGATGTCGGCCCGCAGGGCGGCGTCGGGGCCGTCGTGGTCGTGCTGGTCGGTCACGATGCGCTCCTTACGCGAGTACGAAGGACAGCGCTGTCCGACTCCCTGGATCGTATCCGCGTCCCCCGTCGGTAAGGAGGGGACCCTTGCAAACGCCTACGGTAGAGGAAGGAACCCTTCCTCACATCTCAGCCGGCGGCGGGCGTGTCTGCGCTGGTCGAGGCGGGTACGGGGCGGCGGGCGGCACGGCGGCGGGCATGGAACAGCGTGGCGCTGAGCACACCCGCGATGCCCAGCGCCGTCCAGATGGTGAGCCCGGTGACCGGCCAGCCGGTCGACCGGCGGTCGAAGTAGACGACGGACTCGAGCAGGTCGGTGGCGAGCCCCGGCACGTTCCACAGGTGCATTCCGCGTAGCCAGGTGGGGAGGAACTCGGGGGCGTAGATGCCGCCGGAACCGGGGTTGCCGAGCACCACCAGCAGCAGGATCACCAGCCCGGTGCCGAACAGCCCCAGCCAGGCCTGCACCGCCGAGGCGATCATCGCCGCCGCGAACACCGCCAGCGCCCCGGTCGCGCCGACGCCCACCAGGTCGTGGTCCCAGACGTCCAGGACCGGACCGACCACGACCGCGCCGGCGGTCCCGAGCACCAGACTGTAGACGGCGAGCGCGGCGATCCGCAGCCCGGCGCGGCGGAAGGTGCGTGGGGCCGTGCCGTTGCCCAGGCCGAGGACGGTGGCGGCGAGGTATCCGCCCAGCACGTACCCGACGGCCAGGTAGAACGGCACGAGCCCGCGCGGGTCGGTCGGCGCCACCGGCACCTCGTCGGTGATCCGCAACGGCATCTCCGCCTGTCGGGCGGCGGTGTCGAGCACCTGGGCGACGACGTCGGTCGCGGCGGGCGCGGCGGCACTGGCGGTGGTCAGGACCAGTCCGCCCTCGGCGGTGCTGGCGAGCACCCCGTACACCCGGCGGGTGCGCAGGCCGTCGTCGGCGGCGTCCTGGTCGTCGTAGCCGACTGCTTCGAGGAGGTCGGTCTGGTTCCGTACGGCGGCGAGGACGGCCTCCGCCTTCTGGTCCCCGCGTACCACCCCGACCGGCACGTCGCGGGGCGTGGGGCGGTGCAGCGCGCCGACGTACGCGGCGATGAACGCGGTGGCGAGCACCAGGGTGCCGAGCAGGAGCGCGGCGGTACGCGGCGGCCTGTCGCGCATCTCCTGGTCCACGCCGCCAGCCTAGGGTGCCTGGTGCCCGGAATGTGGCTTTTATCAAGGCGGGCGGGCTCGTCGACGCCCGCGCCCCACCCGTCGACTGACCCGGCGTCGGCAACCCCGCCGGTCAGCTGAGCTGGCAGCGGCCCGCGCTGTAGTGGGCGACCGCCGCCATGATCTCCGCCTCGGGCCTGTCCGCGAAGTTGAGCGTGGCGGCCAGCCCGGAGCCGTAGAAGGCGTTGAGAGTCGCGCTGTCCACCGCCGTGAACACCCCGAGGTGCTGGAGCATCCGCGAGTCGCGCGGCTTGACCACCAGCATCTTCTCCATGCTCCACCGCCGGCGGGAGACCTGCGCGACGCCCTCCCAGGGCAGCCAGATCGCCTGGCCCCGGGTCGGCCGGGTGCGGATCCAGAGCCCGGCCGGGCCGAGCGCCAGCACCGGGCCGCCGGAGCCGATCAGCCAGAGCTGGATCCCCAGCGGCAGGCCGACCAGGACCAGCAGACAGGCCACCACGCCGAGGATGCCGACGGCCGCCTGGGCGCGCATCTCCGGGTCCGCCGAGTTCACCATGCCGAGGCCGGCGCAGAAGGCGATCGGGAGGATGAGGACCAGCATGATCCCCATGGACACCAGTCCGCGTTTCGCGAGACCGGGGCGTACCACGAACGGCTGGTCCTCCGGGATGCGCCTGGCCACCGGCGCCGGCGGCGAGGGGTGCCGTGCCCATGGGTGGCCGGGCGGCGGGCCGCCGTGGAAGGGCTGCGACGGAGGGCCGGCCGGGCTGGTCACGAGGGCTCCAGTTTCTCGATCAACTTCGGGGAGCCCAGCATAGGTGGCTCCCACCAGGCCTTCCGTGGGCCGGGAAACCGGTTGGCCGGGTCGGTAGCGTCCGACCATGACCTCAACGACGTATCCACCCAAGCCCCGACCGGGAGACCGGGTCGCGGTCGTGTCGCCCTCCGCCGGCCTGCCCGCTCTCTTCCCCCACGTGTACGAGCTGGGGCTGCGCCGGCTGCGCGAGGAGTTCGGCCTGGAGCCGGTGGAGTACCCGACCACCCGCGTGCTCGGCGCCGACCCCCGCGACAGGGCCCGGGACCTGACCGCCGCCTTCGCCGACCCGACGATCACCGCCGTGCTCGCCACGGTGGGCGGGGACGACCTGATCACGGTCACCCCGCACCTGGACGACGCCGTGCTGCGGGCCAACCCGAAGCCGTACTTCGGCTGCTCCGACAACACGAACGTCCTCAACCATCTGTACCGGCTGGGCGTCGTCGCGTACCACGGCGGGTCGGTGCTGGTGCACCTCGGCCGGCCGGGTCGGCCACACCCGCTGACCTTCGACTCGCTGCGCGCCGCCCTCTTCACCCCCGGCTGGTACGACCTGACGCCCGCGCCCGAGTGGGGCGACCGGCCGAACGACTGGCGCGACCCGGCGACGCTGGCCGACGAGCCGGAGATGTTCCCGGGCGAGGGCTGGCGCTGGCAGGGGCCGTCGACGGTGGTCGAGGGACGCACCTGGGGCGGCAACCTTGAGATCCTGCACTGGCTGCTGGCCGCCGACCGGGTACCCCCGACCGGGGAACTGGCCGGGGCGGTGCTGATGATCGAGACCTCGGAGGAGATGCCCTCGGCCACCGAGGTGTTCCGCATCCTGCGCAACATGGGGGAGCGGGGCCTGCTCGCCGGCTTCCCGGCGGTCCTCGTCGGCCGGGCCAAGGCGTGGGACTTCGAACGGCCGCACACCCCCGACGAGCGGCGGGACTGGGCGGACGCACAGCGGGAGGCGGTCACCCGGGCGCTCGCCACCTACCGCCCGGACGCCGTGGTGGTCTTCGACGTCGACCTCGGCCACACCGACCCACAGCTGATCGTCCCGTACGGCGGCGAGATCCGGGTAGACGCCGTCGAACACCGCATCACGGTCCGCTACTGACAGCCGCCACCCTCCCCCTCCCCGCCTCCCGCTCCCCGCCTCCCGCTCCCCGCCTCCCGCTCCCCGCCTCCCGCCCGCCCCGCCGTGCGTGCCCGCCCGCCCTGCCGCACGCGGGCCCGCCCCGGTGATCAGGGCGTCATGGACGTTACGGGGGTGTTTTAGCGTCCATGGCGTCCTGATCACTGTTGGCTGGACTGGCGCTCGTGGATTGCGTCAGTGACGAGGCGGACGATTCGGGCAGGGTGTCGCAGTACGTCGTCCGCCGTGAAGCGCAACACCAACCAGCCCGCCGCGCGTAGTGCGTTGAGCCGTGCCACGTCGCGCTGGAAGTGGACGCGTTCCCGGTGGTGGTCACCCTCGTACTCGATGGCGATCTGCCACCGGGGATAGGCGAGGTCGACGCGGCCGAGGAAGACGCGGCCCCGCTGCGCGTGGGCGCCATACACGTCGTGTTGCGCGGTCAGGGGTGGCAGACCGGCGTCGTGCAGGACGAGGCGGAGCCGGGTCTCCATCGGGGACTCGCTCAGCGGCTCGGCAAGCGTGAGCACCTCACGCAGCCGGGCGGTGCCGGGCCAGCCGTGGTGCGTGTCCAGGTAGCTGCTCAACGCGGGGAGCCTCGCCACTCGCCGATGCAGCAGTGCGTCCACCGCAACCAGCGCGTCCGTCCGGGGCAACTGCCGCCCGAGGTCGAAGGCCGTGCGGACGCCGGTGGTGACCGGCAATCCGGCGAACCTGGTCATCTCCCGGGCGGAGAGCGACCGCTGGTCGACCGACACGCGTGGAGTGGTGCGTCGGCGGGCCGCCCCCGGAAGCGTGACGAAGACCGGGCTCGCGCGGGGGAGAAGGTCCACGCCCCACAGGAACGCCGCGCTGAGACCGCTGATGGCGGCACCCGTCGGCAGGGTCAGGGCGACGGCGTCGCACCACATCCGATGGTCTTCCTCACGATGGCCGCCGACGTGGACGTAGATGTCGGGCAGCAGCCTGCGCCAGGACGGCCCACGAAGCATCCGCCAGGTGACCAGGCCGGCGGCGACCGCCCGACTGCCGGAAAACGGGAGGAACGCCAACTCCTTGGGAATACGCGGTGCCCGAGGCATTCCGGCAGCGTGCCGTCACGGCCCGGTCGCGCGCTGACCCGAAGGTTCATTCCGGGGTCTGGCCGCAGCCCCACCGCCTCTGCGCCGCCCGGAGCCCCGGCCGCAGACTGCCGCAGCGCCGGCCGCAGGCTGCCGTGGTCCCACTGGAAGATGCCGGAGTCGCGGCGGGAAGTTGCCACGGGTGCGGCTGGAGGTTGTCGGAGTTGTGGCCGGGGCGGCTGTGGTCCCGCTGGAGGTTGCCGGAGTTGCGACCGGAAGTTGTCGGGGTCGCGGCCGTGGTCCCGTTGAAGGGTGCCGACGGGAGGTTGCCGCAGTTGCGGCTGGAGGCGGCCGTGGTCTCGCTGGGGGATGCCGACCGACGTCGGTGTGGTCGAGGCGGGGCAGGCGCGGCGGTTCAGGTGGGGTCGAGGACGGCGAACGCCCGTACCGGGAAGGTGCCCATGCCGGCCACCATCGGCGGGGCGGCCGTGAACCGGAAGCCCGTCGGGGGCAGCGCGTCGAGCCCGGTCAGGTGCTCCACGACCGGCACGCCGGCAGCCAGCAGGGCGCTGTGCGCCGGGCGCTCGCCGGCCGCTGCCGGGCTCATGTCGTCGACGTTGATCGAGTCGATGCCGACCAGGGCGGCGCCCGCGTCGACCAGGGCCCGGGCGCCGTCCCCGGTGAGGTACGGCGCCTCCGGCGCGCCGTACCGGTCGGTGCCGAAGTGCGCCGACCAGCCGGTGTGCAGCAGCACCGCGTGCCCGGCGACGTCGTACGGCGCCAGCAGCAGCCGGTCCACCGCGCGAGTGCCGGCTGGCACCCGGACCACGACGCCGGGCAGGTCGGCGAGGCGGTCCAGCCCGGTGGCGGCGAGGTCGGCGCCGTCGGCATAACGGTGGGCGGGGGTGTCGACGTACGTGCCGGTGTTGGCGATCATGTCGATCCGTCCCACCTGGAACTCGGTCCCGGGGGCGTAGTTGGCCCGGGATGCCTCCCGGGTCAGCCACTCGGTGATTCGTGGCGTCGGCCAGCCGGGCAGGGTGGTCATGCCGTCGGTGACCACGTGGCTCAGCTCGACGAGCCGTCGCCGGGGGGTGCCGCCCGGGTCGGACCGGGCCGCGACGCCCCGGCCGCCCTTGTGTGGCTCCTCGATGATCGTCCGGCTGGTGATCCGCACCCCGGCCACCATCAGCAACCCGAGGTGCCGGACGAACAGCGCCGCCAGCTCGTCGTCGGCGACGTCGGGGCCGGGGATGTCCAGCCGGAACCCGTCCGTCCGCAGGCCGCCGCCGTTGGCGAAGGTGACCTCCGCGTCGAACTGGGCCCGCCACTGGTTGTCCATCAGGGCAGCCGATCACGCTCGACCGACCCCGTCAAGATCGTTCCTGGGCGGCCGCCTCGTGCCGTGGTCGTCGCGTGCCTGAGCCGAGTACGGGTTGGGTCACCCCGGCGCCCCGGCGCCCCGGCGCCCCGGCGCCCCGTCACGCCGTCACGCCGTCACGCCGTCACGCCGTCACCCCGTCGAGCGCTGGGCACGTGGCCGGTGTGCCGCAGCACCGCGCCCGCCGGAGCGCCGTACAGGAGGTGTGCGGCACTCCGGCGGGCGGCGACGACAGTTCGTCGTCGCCGAGGTCGCAGCCGGGTGGAGTTGCGGGCCTCCCCGAACAGGTCCGCGCACCCCGGCCGCCGCCCCCAGCGGCTCGATCCCGGCTGACGGAACCCATCCTCGATCGTCGGGCGGCCCCGGGTCTTGAACATCGATGCTCGGTTGGTCGCCGACTCGGCCTCGGCTCCCCGCCCGGGCCCGACACCGTTGCCTTCGCCCGCAGCACGAACCGTCGACCCGACAGCACCTTCAACGACGACCCCAGCAGACCTTCGAGGGCGCGGGCTATGGCTTCGTGTCCTGACGCCAGATCAGCGCGGCGAGGACGGCCCGCTAGTGTTCGGCGCCACCAGCCACCAGCCACCAGCCGCCAGCCGTCAGCCGCCACCAGCCGCCGGCCACCATCTGCCACCACCAGCCGCCAGCCACCATCAGCCACCACCAGCCGCCGGCCGCCGGGCCCGACGAGGGCGGGCGGGGCGGGTCGGTCAGGGGTGGGCGAGGAGACGGCGCAGGTGGGCCGGGGGGTGGCCGACGTGGTCCCGGACCACGCGGGTGAGGTGTGCCTGGTCGGCGAAGCCGTGCTCCGCCGCCACGGCGCGCAGCGGCCGTCCGTCCGCCTCGGCGAGGGTGTCCAGTACCGCCCGGACCCGCAGCCGGTTGCGGTAGGCGGTGAGGCTGCTGCCGGTGACCCGGTGGAACACCCGGCTCAGGTGGTGCGGGGAGGCGCCCACCTCCCGCGCCACGTCGTCGAGGCCCAGCGAGAAGTCGCCGGCGGTGAGCACCTCGCGGGCCCGGTCGGCCAGGCGACGGTGGGCGGCCTGGGTGGCGGGGCGCCGGCCCACCGCGCGTTGCAGGTCCGCCCCCGCCGGCTCGGGCCGGCCGTCGGCGAGGCCGAGCACCCCGCCGAGGAAGCCGTGCAGCCGTTCCGCCATCTCGAAGCGGTCGAGCCCGCGCCGGAACTGGGCGACGAGCATCCCGTGTGCCAGGTCGAGCGGCGCGTCCGAGGTGCCCTCCCAGCCGGAGGTCTCCAACCATCGCGCACCGTCCGGCCGCTCGGCCAGCACCGTCGGGTCGATTTCCAGGCAGGTGTACGAGTCGCCGCAGCCCAGCGGATGGGACACGGACATCTCGTCGCCGGGCCGGATGAGCAGCACCGAGGTGGCGTCCGAGAAGGTCGTACGACCGTTGAGCCGCCGTCGGTAGGCTCCCGACCTCCCAAGGATGATCTTGTAGGTCTGCTGGACGGCGGGCTCGGTCCAGCCGTGGCTCTCGACGATGCAACGCACCTGGTAGACCAGGATTCCTTCCGGGTGCCCCAACACCCGCCACCGGCCGGGCCTGGCCTTCCGGCATGGGTCGCTACCGATTCCCTCAGGCATCCGTTCTCCCCCGGGCGGCCGTCCGCGGATTGTCGACGAACCAACCTACGCGCAGGTGCTTCGTCCGACCGGAGAGATAGTGTCGACCGGTGGACCCCCCGTCCAGCCGGGCGAGGGGTGATCGTCGTGTCGTCCCGCTGGAAGTGATCCCATGCTCACCGGTCTGTTCTCCGCCGCCCTGGCCGACCCGGCGCTGACCCGGGCGCGTGACCTGGCGCGCTCCGGGGCCGCCCAGGTCGACGGCCTCGACATCACCGCGCCGGCCGCGCTGCGCCCGTTCGCGGTCGCCGCGGTCGCGGCCGACCAGGCCGGCGACGACAGGGCCGGTGGCGGTGCGGGGCGCCCGGTGCTCGCCGTGACCGCCACCACCCGGGAGGCCGACGACCTGGCGGCCGCGCTGGGCAGCCTGCTCCCGCCCGAGCAGGTGACTGTCTTCCCGTCCTGGGAGACGCTGCCGCACGAGCGGCTGTCGCCCCGTTCCGACACGGTCGGCCGGCGACTGGCCGTGCTGCGCCGGCTGGCGCACCCGGCCTCGGCCGACGCGCACGGCCGCACCGGCCCGCTGCGGGTGGTCGTGGCGCCCGTCCGTTCGCTGCTGCAACCGCAGCTCAAGGGCCTCGGCGACCTGGAGCCGGTGCAGCTCGCCGCCGGGCAGGAGGCCGACCTGGAGGAGGTCGCCCGCCGCCTGACCGGCATGGCGTACGCGCGGGTCGACCTGGTCACCAAGCGGGGCGAGTTCGCCGTGCGCGGCGGCATCCTCGACATCTTCCCGCCCACCGACGAGCACCCGTCCCGGGTCGAGTTCTGGGGCGACGAGGTGGAGGAGATCCGCACCTTCGCCGTCGCCGACCAGCGCACCATCGAGCAGGTGCCGCAGCTGTGGGCGCCGCCGTGCCGGGAGCTGCTGCTCACCCCGTCGGTGCGGAAGCGGGCCGCCGCCCTCGCCGAGGCACACCCGGAGCTGGCCGAGATCCTCGACAAGCTGGCCGAGGGCATCCCGGTGGAGGGGATGGAGTCCCTCGCCCCGGTGCTGATCGGCGCCGACTCGATGGAGCTGCTGCTGGACGCCATGCCGGCCGGCACCCACGTGCTGCTGTGCGACCCGGAGCGGATCCGCACCCGGGCGCACGACCTGGTGCGTACCTCCGACGAGTTCCTCCAGGCGAGCTGGGCCGCGGCGGCCGTCGGTGGCCAGGCCCCGGTCGACCTCGGCGCCGCCGCCTTCCGGACCCTGGCCGACGTACGCGCCGTCGCGGCGAAGCTGCGTCAGCCCTGGTGGACGCTGTCGCCGTTCGGCCTCGTGGAGGCGGAGGCCGCCCCGGCGCGGCAGCCCTGGGAGGACGCGCCGGAGGCGTACGACGTCACCCCCGACGACGCGATCGCGGTGACCCTGGCCGCGCAGCCGTCCCCGCTCTACCACGGCGAGACCAACCGGGTGGTCGAAGACCTGACGCGCTGGACGGGCGAGGGTTGGTCGGTCGCGCTGGTCTTCGAGGGGCACGGCCCCGCCCAGCGGGCGGTGGAGGTGCTCCGCGACGCGGGCCTCGGCGCGCGGCTGACCGAGGAGATCCCGACCGCGCCCGCCCCCGGCGAGGTGCTCGTCTCCTGCGGCAGCCTGACCGGCGGCTTCGTCGACGAAGCGTCCCGGTTCGTGCTGCTCACCGGCAACGACGTCACCGGCGGGCGGGGCACCTCGACCCGCGACATGCGCAGGATGCCGAGCCGGCGGCGCAACACCATCGACCCGCTGGAGCTGAAGGCCGGCGACCACGTGGTGCACGAGCAGCACGGCATCGGCCGCTACGTCGAGCTGGTGCAGCGCACCGTCAACGGTGCCTCCCGGGAATACCTGGTCATCGAGTACGCCGCCAGCAAGCGTGGCCAGCCCGGCGATCGGCTCTTCGTCCCCACCGACCAGCTCGACCAGCTCTCCCGCTACGTCGGCGGCGAGCAGCCCACCCTGCACAAGATGGGCGGCTCGGACTGGCAGAAGTCCAAGGCCCGCGCCCGCAAGGCGGTCAAGGAGATCGCCGCCCAGCTCATCCAGCTCTACGCCGCCCGCAAGGCGTCCAAGGGGCACAACTTCGGCCCCGACACGCCGTGGCAGCGGGAGCTGGAGGACGCCTTCCCCTGGCAGGAGACGCCGGACCAGCTCGCCGCCATCGAGGAGGTCAAGCGGGACATGGAGCAGACCGTCCCGATGGACCGGCTGATCTGCGGCGACGTCGGCTACGGCAAGACGGAGATCGCGGTCCGGGCGGCGTTCAAGGCGGTGCAGGACGGCAAGCAGGTGGCGGTGCTGGTGCCGACCACGCTGCTGGTGCAGCAGCACTACAACACCTTCGCCGAGCGGATGAGCCAGTTCCCGGTGACCATCCGGCAGCTCTCCCGCTTCCAGACGCCGAAGGAGGCCGAGCAGGCCCTGGAGATGGCCGCCGCGGGCACCGCCGACATCGTCATCGGCACCCACCGCCTGCTCCAGGCGGCCACCCGGTTCAAGTCGCTCGGCCTGGTCATCGTCGACGAGGAGCAGCGCTTCGGCGTCGAGCACAAGGAGCACCTGAAGACGATGCGCGCCTCGGTCGACGTGCTGAGCATGTCGGCCACCCCGATCCCGCGCACCCTGGAGATGGCGATCACCGGCATCCGGGAGATGTCCACCATCGCCACCCCGCCGGAGGAGCGGCACCCGGTGCTCACCTTCGTCGGGGCGCACGACGACCGGCAGGTGGCCGCCTCCATCCACCGCGAGCTGCTCCGCGACGGGCAGGTCTTCTACCTGCACAACCGGGTCGAGTCGATCGACCGGGCGGCCCGGAAGATCCGCGAGCTGGTGCCCGAGGCGCGGGTCGCGGTGGCGCACGGCCAGATGGGCGAGGAGGCCCTGGAGAAGGTCATGGTCGGCTTCTGGGAGAAGGAGTTCGACGTCCTGGTCTGCACCACGATCGTGGAGTCCGGCATCGACATCCCGAACGCCAACACCCTGATCGTGGAACGCGCCGACCTGCTCGGCCTGGCCCAGCTGCACCAGATCCGCGGCCGGGTCGGCCGGGGCCGGGAGCGGGCGTACGCGTACTTCCTCTACCCGCCGGAGAAGCCGCTCACCGAGCACGCCCACGAGCGGCTGGCCACCATCGCCCAGCACACCGAACTGGGCGCCGGCATGTACGTGGCGATGAAGGACCTGGAGATCCGGGGCGCCGGCAACCTGCTCGGCGGCGAGCAGTCCGGGCACATCGAGGGCGTCGGCTTCGACCTGTACGTGCGGATGGTCGGCGAGGCGGTCTCCGCGTTCAAGGGCGAGCGTCCGGAGGAGGAGACCGAGGTCAAGGTCGACCTGCCGGTCGACGCGCACCTGCCGCACGACTACGTCGGCGTGGAGCGGCTGCGCCTGGAGATGTACCGCAAGCTCGCCGAGTCCCGCGACGCCGAGCGGCTGAGCGAGGTGGTCGCCGAGATGACCGACCGGTACGGCGAGCCGCCCGCCCCGGTGCAGAACCTGGTCGCCGTGGCCCGGTTCCGGCTGCTGGCCCGCCGCTACGGCCTGACCGACGTCTCCATGCAGGGCAAGCACATCCGGTTCGGCCCGTTGCCGCTGCCCGACTCGAAGCAGCTGCGGCTCAAGCGCTACCACCCGGACTCGGTCTACAAGCAGGCGCTCGACCAGGTCAGCGTGCCCCGGCCGAGCACCCGGCGGCTGGGCGGCGAGCCGCTGCGGGACCAGGCCCTGCTGGAGTGGTGCGCCCAACTGTTGAAGGACGTGCTGGGCGAGCCGGCCATGGCGGGCACCTCCGCCCGGTGAACGTGCGCCCGGTGAACGTGCGGCCGGTGGGCGGGCAAGCGTGTGGGTGGGGGCCGGTCACCGGCCGGCCGGCTGGGCAGGACCGGCAGGCGGGGAGACCGGTGGGCGGCGTCGAGCGTGCCCCGGGCGGCATGAGAGAGTGACTGCCATGCGTGCTCGCCGTCTTGTCGCCGTCGCCAGCGTGGCGCTCGGCCTCGTCGCCCTCTCCGGTTGCCGTGCCGAGCCCGGTGTCGCCGCCTACGTCGGCGACCTGCGGATTACCGAGGATGCCGTCACCGGGGTCATCGACGACCTGCGGGCGAAGAACCCGACGCCCACCGCGGCGCCCGAGGGGCAGCCCCCGGCGCAGGCGCCGCAGGTGCCCGGGCGCGCCCAGGTCGTCAGCGTGCTGGTGCTGTCCGAGGTCTGTGAGCGGATCTCGGCGGAGAAGAACTACCAGCCGCGCGGGCAGGTGGCGCCGGAGCAGCTCGCCCAGCAGCTCGGCCTGTCGCCCGACACCAGCTACGTGCGCGAGACGGCCGGGCTCTACAGCTGCCTGTCGGGGGTGCCGACCGGGGCGCCGGCCGCGCCGACCGCGCAGGAGTTGGCGGACGTGGTGGCGGCGGGCCGCAAGGCGGGCGCCATCCCGGCCGACGTGACCGACGAGGCCGCCGCCGGCCAGCTCGACGGCGAGCAGTTGCGTGCCGCGTTGGCCACCCGCAAGTCGCTGGCCGAGGCGGTCGCCGCGTACGACGTGACGGTCAACCCCCGCTACCGCCCACTGGAGTTCCCCGTGCTGAGCTTCTCCGGCAACGCGCCGGCGGTGAGCGTGCCGCTGGGCGAGGCCGGCTCCGACGCGGTCACCGACGTCTCCACCCCGGATCCGCTGCCCACCGCCGGGCCGCAGGCGGCCGGCGGGACTGACAGCTGAGCATGCCCGCACGGATCGTCCTGCTCGTCACCTCGCCCCGGCTGCCGGCCGGGCTGCTGACCGCCGCCGCCTGGGACGTCGTACGCCGGCATCCGGTGCTGGCGGGGGCGGAGAGCGAGCTGACGACGGCGGTCCGGACGGCGGGCGCCGAGGTCACGGTGGTCGACGGCCGGGCGACGCAGGCGCTGCTCGACGCGGCGGCGGCGCACGGCGTCGCGGTGTGGCTCGCCGGCCCGGCCGGCGACGAGTCGCTGGCCCGGGAGCTGGGCCTGCGGCTGGCGCGCGAGCCCGGCCTGGCCGAGCTGGAGCTGATGTACGGCTCCTGGGACCCGCCGGGTGCCCGGCTGCTCGACGCGGTGGCGGTGATGGACCGGCTGGCCTCCCCGGGCGGTGACCCGTGGAAGCGGGCGCAGACCCACCGTAGCCTCGCCGGCTTCCTACTGGAGGAGTGCTACGAGGCGTACGACGCGATCAGCGCCGAGGACACCGACGCGCTGCGCGAGGAGTTGGGCGACGTGCTGCTCCAGGTGGTGCTGCACGCCCGGCTGGCCGAGGAGCTGCCCGAGGAGCAGCGGTGGACCGTCGACGACGTGGCCGGCGAGATGGTCGACAAGATGGTCCGGCGCAACCCGCACGTCTTCGCCGACGGTCAGGCGGTCACCCTGGAGGAGATCGAGGCCAGCTGGGAGCGGATCAAGCGGGCCGAGAAGGCGCGTGACTCGGTGCTGGACGGCATCGCGTTGAGCCAGCCCGCCCTCGCCCTCGCCGCCAAGATCCTTCAACGCGCCGGCCGGGCCGGCCTCGCCGTACCACCGCCTCTCGCGGAGTCCCAGGTGGACCCGGAGGCGAGGCTCGGCGCGAGCCTGCTCGCCACGGTCGCGGCGGCCCGTGAGGCGGGCCTGGACCCGGAGGCCGCCCTGCGCCGCGCCGCCCTCGCCTACGCGGACGCCGTCAGGACCGCCGAACGCCGGTAGGGTCGGCGGGTGGAATCGTTTGTGCCGCTCGCGGAGCGGATCGTCGACGCGTTGCTGGAGAGCCGACCGGGGCTCGCGACCTCCACCGGGGACCACCGGTACGACGATCGACTGCCGGACCTCTCCGCCGAGGCGGTCGCGGCCGACCAGGCCATGCTCAAGGAGGCCGCGGACGCGCTCGCCGAACTCGACCCGGACGCCCTGGACGTCGAGGAGCGCGTCGACCACGCGCTGCTCACCTCGTTCGTGGACCGGGCGCTGTTCGAGGGGAACGACATCCGCGCGCACGAGTGGGATCCGCTGCGGCACAATCCCGGGCCGCTGCTGCACGCGCTGCTCGCCCGCCCGTACGCCCCGGTCGAGGTCCGGCTGACCAGCCTGGCCGGCCGGCTCGCCGCCGTACCGGACGCGCTGGCGACCGCGCGCGCGACGCTGCGCGACATGCCGCGCATCCACGCCGAGACGGCGGTCGGGCAGTTCACCGGCGCGGCGGCGCTGGTCCGCGACGAGGTGCCGGCGCTGCTCGCGCAGGCCCCCGCCCTGTTCGACCGGGTCGAGCCGGCCGCCACCGCGGCGATCGCGGCGCTGGAGGAGTTCGTCGCCTGGCTGCGTCAGGGCCTGGCCGCCGACGCCGGCCCCGGGCGGGACCCGCGGCTGGGGCGCCGCCGCTGGGAGGCGCGGCTGTGGCACACCCTCGACACCGAGCTGGGCGCCGCCGAGATCCAGCGCCGGGCCTGGGCCAACCTGGACCGGGTCGGCGAGGAGATCCGCGCGGCGGCCGTCGAGCTGGTCGGCGGCCCGGCCGACGACGAGACGGTACGCCGGGCGCTGGACCTGCTGGCCGCCGAGCACCCCGACGACCACACCATCGTGGGCCTGGCCTCGGTCACCCTGGACGAGGCGACCGACTTCGTGCGCGCCCACGACCTGGTGACCCTGGTCGACGACCCGTGCGTGATTCAGGAGATGCCCCAGTTCGCGCGGGGTGTGGCGGTCGCCTACTGCGACTCGCCCGGCCCGCTGGAGACGGCGGACGTGCCCACGTTCTACTGCATCGCGCCCACCCCGGCGGACTGGCCCGCGCACCGGGTCGAGTCGTTCTACCGGGAGTACAACGACCACATGATCCGCAACCTGACCGTGCACGAGGCGATGCCGGGGCACTTCCTCCAGCTCGCCCACGCCCGCCGGCACGTCGGCCCCACCCGGGTCCGGGCGCTGACGGAGTCGGGGCCGTTCATCGAGGGCTGGGCGGTCTACACGGAGGAGCTGATGGCCGGCCTCGGCTTCGGCGGCCTGCCGGTGCGGTTGCAGCAGCTCAAGATGCAGCTCAGGATGACGATCAACGCGCTGCTGGACCAGCTCGTGCACTGCGAGGAGCTGCCGGAGGCCGAGGCGATGGCGCTGATGACCGGGCGGGGCTTCCAGGAGGAGGGCGAGGCCGCCGGCAAGTGGCGGCGCGCGCTGCTCACCTCGACTCAGCTCTCGACGTACTTCGTCGGCTACAGCGAGGTCGCCGAGATCGCCGCCGCCCGCCCGGCCGGCGTGTCGGTGCGCGACTGGCACGACGCGATGCTCGCCCACGACTGCCCGCCCCCGCGCCACCTGCGCACCCTGCTCGGCGTGTAAGGAAGGGCACCTTGTTGACGTTTCCGGTAGAAAGGGGCCCTTCCTGACATCGCGGGCTTCAGCGCCGCGCGCCGGTCGCGGTCGCGTCGATCAGCCAGCGCGAGATGGAGTACGCGGGCGGCAGCTCCGCCGGCAGCCCGTCGAGCGGGAACCAGCGCGCCTCGGCCAGCTCCCGCCCGTCCACCACCGGCTCGGCAGCGGGGTCGGCGGCGGTGGCGGTGAAGCCGGTGAGCAGCACGCCGGGGCCGGACATCGCCCACGGCTGGCTGCCGAAGTAGGTCAGCCGGTCGAGGGCGAGCCCGACCTCCTCGCCGACCTCGCGGTGGGCTGCCGCCTCCAGCGTCTCGCCACCCTCGACAAACCCGGCGACCAGCGCCCACAGCCCGGTCGGCCCGTACGAGTGCCGCACCAGCAGCAGCTCGTCGGGGCGGCCGGCCGGGCCCGGGCGGGTGATCGCCACCAGCACGGCGGCGGAGAGCCGCAGCGGCACGTACAGGTCGCAGCCGGGGCAGCGCCGGGCCGACTCCCCGGGCACGTCGACCAGTTCGGCGCGGCAGGCGCCGCACCAGCGGTGGGTGCGCCGCCAGGTGACCACCGTCAGCGCGCGGCCGGCCAGGGTGGCGAGCGGCTCGGGCACCTCGGCGGCGAGCGACGCCCAACCGCGCCAGCGGCCGGGCAGCTCCTGCGCACCGGCCGGCTCGGCGGCCCAGGCGGGAACTCCGTCGAGGCTGCCCAGCGGTATCCAGTCGGTGTCGGCGGGCAGGTCGCCGACCCGCAGCGCGGTGCCGTCGGCGGCCGTCAACAGCCTCTTTCCGGCCACCGGGAGGGCGAGGTCGGCGGGCGCGGGGGCCACGCTCCGGTCGGCCCCGGGCACGAATCCGGCAGGCCGGGGAGCGGCGGGCGTCGGGTCGGTCACGAGCTGGCCGGGCGGCGGTCCACGACGACGGCGTCGGGCGGGAGGTCGAACGCCGTGGGGTCGACCGTCTCGCGGTAGCGGCTCAGCGCCAGCTCGACCTGCCTGCCGTCGACCTTGCCGGTGAAGCTGCCGAGCGCTCCCTCGGTGGTCACGCAGGCGGTGAAGTCGCCGGCGGACTGGTCCACGTCGACACAGGTGGCGTGGTGGCCGGCCAGGGTGGTGTCGCTCTGCTTGATCACCGCGTTCGGGTCGAGCGCGGCGGCGGTGAGCAGTCCCACCACGATCGGCGGCGTGACCAGACCCTGCTGCTTGGCCTCGGCGAACATGGTCACCGTGGGCTTCGCGTTGGGCGCGGGCGGGGCCTCCAGGGTGCAGGTGGCGCGGCCGGCGGCGGTCTCGCAGCGGGTCGTCGCCTCAGGGGTGACGGTGAGCTTGCCGCCGGGCCAGGTGTACGCGGAGCGGGCCGGGTCCTGGGCCTGAGCGATGGTGGCGGTCTGCCCGCCGGGGAGCTGGTAGTCGGCGGAGTAGGTCAACTCCAGCGCCCGGTCTAGTCGGGCGGCCATGTCGTTCACCAGATCGGACCGCCCGATCGCCCGGCCGGCGTCGTCGAGGGTCTGGCATCCGGTCACCGTGAGCGACGCGATGACCGACACGGCGAGCATGCGGAGGGTGGTCGAGGCGGCGGGCATGGCGACCAGCCTGGCCGATCGGGTCAACCGCGCGCAAACCCGTTGCCGGTTGAGGTACGAGAATCCGGGAATGTCCGTGTAAAGCACTGCCCGGAGGCAGGTTTCGGGTCGGGCTGGCGTGCGCCCGGACCGCCCGCGTCCGAGCGCCGCCCGATACGCTGCGTTCAACAACTGCCTCAGCCGCACCGTCGCGGCCCATATCGGACCGGAACACACAAACGAGGAGCGACTCAGTGGCAACCATCGAAGGAATCGTCGCGCGGGAGATTCTGGACTCGCGGGGCAACCCGACCGTCGAGGTCGAGGTCGGGCTCGACGACGGCACGATCGCCCGGGCGGCGGTGCCCTCCGGCGCCTCCACGGGCGCCTTCGAGGCGATCGAACTGCGCGACGGTGACGCCGACCGCTACCTGGGCAAGGGTGTCGAGAAGGCGGTCTCGAACATCGAGGACAGGATCGTCGACGAGCTGATCGGCTACGAGGCCAGCGAGCAGCGGCTGATCGACCAGAAGATGCTCGACGTCGACGGCACCGACAGCAAGTCCGAGCTGGGCGCGAACGCCATCCTCGGCGTCTCCCTGGCGGTGGCCAAGGCGGCGGCCGGCAGCGCCGAGCTGAGCCTCTTCCGCTACCTGGGCGGCCCGAACGCGCACCTGCTGCCCGTGCCGATGATGAACATCCTCAACGGCGGCGCGCACGCGGACTCGAACGTCGACATCCAGGAGTTCATGATCGCGCCGATCGGCGCGCCCAGCTTCCGGGAGGCGCTGCGCTCCGGCACGGAGGTCTACCACGCGTTGAAGTCGGTGCTGAAGAAGAAGGACCTCTCCACCGGCCTCGGCGACGAGGGCGGCTTCGCGCCGAACCTGCCCACCAACGCCGCCGCCCTGGACCTGATCGCCGAGGCGGTGGAGAAGGCCGGCTACCGGCTCGGCACCGACATCGTCTTCGCGCTCGACGTGGCCGCCACGGAGTTCTTCGACAACGGCACCTACACCTTCGAGGGCACCGCGAAGACCGCCGAGGAGATGAGCAACTACTACACCAAGCTCGCCGGCGACTACCCGATCGTGTCGATCGAGGACCCGCTGGCCGAGGACGACTGGACGGGCTGGCAGACGCTCACCGCCTCGGTCGGTGACCGCATCCAGATCGTCGGCGACGACCTGTTCGTCACCAACCCGCAGCGGATCGCCCGCGGTATCGCCGAGAACGCCGCCAACGCGGTCCTGGTCAAGGTCAACCAGATCGGTTCGCTGACCGAGACCCTGGACGCGGTGGACCTGGCCCACCGGGCCGGCTTCAAGTGCATGATGAGCCACCGCTCCGGCGAGACCGAGGACACCACCATCGCCGATCTGGCGGTGGCCACGGGCTGCGGCCAGATCAAGACCGGCGCCCCGGCCCGCTCGGACCGGGTCGCGAAGTACAACCAGCTCCTGCGGATCGAGGAGGAGCTGGCCGACGCGGCGCGGTACGCCGGAGCGGGCGCCTTCCCGCGCTACCGTTCGGCCTGAGACGCGCGAGGCCTCGGGGGAGGGGTGTGACGATGCAACAGCGCCGCACACCGGGCGGACAGCGCCCCGCCCGCCGGCCCACCGGCCGGCCGGGCGGGGCCCGGGGCGCCCGGGCGTCGGTCCGCGAGGGCGGCGTCCGCGCCGAGGCGCGGGCCACCGCCGGTCGCGCGCCGGGGGCGACGCGGGGAGCGGAGGGCGTACGCTCCGCGAACCGGCCCGCCGCGGCCCGTCGTGGGGCCGCCGGCACCGTCAAGCGGCTCTCCGCACCCCGCTCCCGGGGCCTCACCGGGCGGGCCACCGTGCTGTTCGCGGTGCTGATCGCGCTCGCCCTGGCCTACACCTTCCCGGTGCGGGTCTACCTGGACCAGAAGACCGACATCGAGCGGATGGAAGCCGCCCAGGCCGCCCAGCAGCGGGAGATCGAGAAACTGGCCCTCGACGCGGCCAAGTGGCAGGACCCGGCATACATCAAGATCCAGGCCAGGGAGCGGTTCTTCATGGGCCCGCCGGGCGAGACGCTGCTGGTGGTGCTCTCCGACCCGGAGGGCGCCGCCCGGGACGCCGGCTCGTCGGCGGCCCCGTCGACGCCCGCCGAGCCCGCCTCCTGGTATGACACCCTCTGGTCGAGCGTGCAGGCCGCCAACGGCGAGCAGCCCGACAAGTGAGCGACACCCGAGCAGCGAACGAGAGATGGGCACCGTGACTGTCGTACCACCGCAGGAGCCGGCGGCGGATTCCGTACCCCCGCCACGGCGGGAACCGGCCACCGAGGCAGACCTGGCCGCGGTGGCCGCGCAGCTCGGACGCCCGCCAAGGGGCACCCGGGCCGTGGCGCACCGTTGCCCCTGTGGCCTGCCCGACGTGGTGGAGACGACCCCGCGCCTGGCCGACGGCACCCCCTTCCCGACGCTGTTCTACCTGACCTGCCCCCGGGCGACGGCGGCGTGCAGCCGGTTGGAGTCGGCGGGGCTGATGAAGGAGATGGCGGACCGGCTGGCCGCCGACCCGGAGCTGGCCGCGCGTTACCGCGCCGCGCACGAGGACTACCTGGCCCGCCGGGACGCGATCGGCGAGGTGCCGGAGATCGCCGGCATCTCCGCCGGCGGGATGCCCGCCCGGGTGAAGTGCCTGCACGTGCACCTCGGGCACGCGCTGGGGGCCGGGCCGGGGGTGAACCCGTTCGGCGACGAGACGCTGGAACTGGTGGAGAAGTGGTGGGCGGCCGGGCCCTGCGTGGACGTGCCGGCGGCGGACTGACCATGGCGGGCGCGGACGGGGGCGTGGTGGGGGCCGACGAGATCGTGGTGCGGCCGGCCCGCACCTCCGACGTACGCGGCATCCGGCGGCTGGTCGACACCTACACCGACGACCGGCGGCTGCTCAGCAAGGCCACCGTCACCCTCTACGAGCACGTGCAGGAGTTCCGGGTCGCCGTACGCGCCGGCGACGGCGCGGTGGTCGGCTGCGGCGCGCTGCACGTGATGTGGGAGGACCTGGCCGAGATCCGGACGGTGGCGGTCGACCCGTCCTGCCGGGGCCGCAAGCTGGGCCACCGGATCGTTGCGGACCTGATCGACGGCGCCCGCGAGCTGGGCATCGCCCGGATCTTCGTGCTCACCTTCGAGACGCGGTTCTTCGGCTCGTTCGGGTTCACCGAGATCGACGGCGCGCCCGTGCCGCAGCAGGTCTACGAGCAGCTGCTGCGCTCCTACGACGAGGGCGTCGCCGAGTTCCTGGACCTGGAACGGGTCAAGCCGAACACCCTCGGCAACACCCGGATGCTGCTGCGCCTCTGACTCAGCTTCGGCGCGGGTGGGCGGCGAAGAAGTCCCAGATGAGTTCGGTGGCGACGAGACCCGTGTCGGGGGCGGCCAGATCGCCGGTCGGCGCCCCGGGCCACGAGTGCCCCATGTCCGGCAGGGTGTAGACGGTCACGTCGCTGCCGTCGCCGCACCGTGCGTCGGTGCGGGTGACGTCCGGCGCGTTCGCGGGCGGGGCGCCGGGAGCCGGTGTGCAGCGGAGCCGCCGCTGCCAGGTCCGTACGCCCTCGGTGAAGACCTTGGCGTAGCGGTCCTGCCCGCCGATGAACGTGATCACCGACACCGGTCGCCTAGGCACGTAGGTCTCGGGGTCCGTCCGGGAGCCGATGTAGCCGCCGCTGACGACGCCGATCGCCGCGAAGAGCCCCTCGGCCTCGACGGCGGCCCGGAAGCTCATGTCCCCGCCGTTGGAGATCCCGGTCAGGTAGACCCGGTCCGGGTCGGCCCGCCAGGTCCGCACGAGGTGGGCGGTGAGGTCCTTGAGGAAGCCGACGTCGTCGGTCGTCCCGCAGCAGATCAGTGCGTTGAAGCCGCCGTTCTGCCCGTCCGGGTAGGCGACCAGGAAGTTCTCCCGGTCGGCCACGGCGTCCAGCCCCACCATCTCCCGCAGCCGGGCGCCGCTGCCGGGATAGAAGTGCAGGGCGATCACCAGCGCGGTGGGCCGGGTGGGGTCGTAGCCGGGCGGCGCGTGCAGCAGGTAGCGGCGGTCGGCCCCGCCGTGCGGCAGGGTGAGTTGGTGGTCGCCGGCGGCAGGGCGTTCGACGGCCCCCGAAGGCGACGGGGCCGGCGTGGCACGGGTCTGACCCCTGTCCCCACCACACGCCGCCGCGACGACGGTGAGAACCAGCCCCGTCAGCACCGCCACCGTCCGTCGCACGCCCCGCCTCCTCCGTGACCCACGGCCCACACTGGATCGGCCGGCCGGTGCGGGGCAACCCTTTCGGTCCAGGCCGAAGGGAGGCAGTCTGCTGGCATGCTTCGTCTCCGCCTGGGGCCGGCGGACCTGTGCCGGGTCCGCTTCACCGATGGCCTGCACCCGGTGGGCACGGCCCTGCTGGCCTGCCAGGTGCTGTACGACGCGGAGGCGGTCCGGATGGCGCCGGGCCCCGCGGCGGGCGCGGCGGCGGCGACGGGTCGGGCCCGGTCCGCCGCCTCGGTGCTGCGGCACCTGCTGCCCGTACGCGGGCGCCTGCCGGACTTCCTCACCCCGCTGGACGGTATGGAGTCGGTCGCCGCCGGTCTGGAGGCGATCCGGGCCGTCCCCGTCCAGCGGGTCCGGGCGGAGGTCGCCGCCGCGTACGCCCAACTGCCCGCGACGCCGTTGCGCAGGCGGTTCGCCGAGGCCGACGGGGAGACGATGAGCCTGTTCGGCCGGGCCCTGGACACCTGGCACGACGCGGTGCTCGCGCCACACTGGGCCGATCTGACGGACGCGCACCGGCACCAGGTGGCCGAGGCGACCGGGCACCTCGCGGCACACGGGTTGGACGGCCTGCTGAACACGTTGCACCCGGCGATCCGGTGGGAGGCGCCGACGCTGACGGTGCGGACGTGGTGGAGCGCGACGGTGTCCGGCAACGGGCACGGCCTCCTCCTGCTGCCCTCTCCGCTGGCCGGCCCGCATCCCCGGGTGCTGGTGGAGCCGGGTCAGCCGGTGCTGGTGGTGTATCCCGCGCCGATGCCGCGCCGGGTCGAGGCGAGCGCCGTCGATCCGCTCGGCCGGCTGCTGGGGGTCACCCGGGCGGCGGTGCTGCGCCGGCTCGCCCGCCCCGGCCGGCACACCACCACGACGCTCGGCCGGGCCGTCGGGATCAGCGTCTCCTCGGCGTCCGAGCACGCCGGGGCGTTGCGGGCGGCCGGCCTGGTCAGCAGCGTCCGCGACGGCGGGGCGGTGCTGCACCGGTTGACGTCGCTCGGCACCGACCTGCTGGGCCACGACGACGTCCCGCCGGCGGTCGCGCCTGACGTAGGGTTGCTGCCGTGACGACGCGTGTGGCCGCCATCGACTGTGGGACCAACTCGATCCGACTGCTGGTCGCCGATCTGCCCGACGCCTCGGCGGGGCCGGAGGCGCCGCTGGTCGACCTGAGCCGGCGGATGGAGATCGTCCGCCTCGGCCAGGGCGTCGACAGGACGGGGCGGCTGGCCCCGGAGGCGATCGAACGCACCCGGGTCGCGCTGGCCAGCTACGCCGCCGAGATCGAGAAGCTGGGCGCGGAGCGGGTCCGGATGTGCGCCACGTCGGCGTCCCGGGACGCCTCCAACGCCGCCGAGTTCCGCGAGATGGTCGAGCGGACCCTCGGGGTCGCGCCCGAGGTGGTGACCGGCGACGAGGAGGCGCGGCTCTCCTTCACCGGCGCGGTGCGCGGGCTGCCCGCCGACGCGCGCGAGCCGTACCTGGTCGTCGACATCGGCGGCGGCTCGACCGAGTTCGTCGTCGGCACCCGTGCGGGCGGCGTCGAGGCGGCCGTCTCGATGGACATCGGCTGCGTCCGGATGACGGAGCGGCACCTGCACGGCGATCCGCCGGGCATGGCCGAGGTGGCCGCCGCACAGGCCGACATCGCGGTCGCGGTGGACCGGGCGCTGGCGGCCGTGCCGGGTCGGCAGGCCGCCACGCTGGTCGGGCTCGCCGGGTCGGTCACCACCGTGGTCGCGATCGCCCAGGGCCTCCAGGAGTACGACCCCGACCGCATCCACCACGCCCGGGTGTCGTACGACGCGGTGGCCGGCGTGACGGCCGACCTGCTCGGCAGGACCAGGGAGCAGCGGCTGGCGATCCCGGTGATGCACCCGGGCCGGGCGGACGTGATCGGGGCGGGCGCCCTGGTGCTCCGAGTGATCATGGAGCGGGCGGGGATGGACTCGGTGGTCGCCTCCGAGCACGACATCCTCGACGGCATCGCCTGGAGCCTCGCGTAGGTCCGGCACCGTTCGTTCACGGTGGCAGATGAAACGACTCGAAGGCGTCGATTTCCTGACCATCGTGATCGGACAACGCCGATGCGTGGCAGCCTTCCCGCCTCTGTAGCATCGCTGCGACGACGAGGGGGCCGCGCCGAGTGAACGACATCATCCCTACCCTGCCCGACCTGGGGCTGGAGTTCCTCCCTCTCGAGCCGGGCGACCCCGATGTGGTGGGCGACATCCGACTGCTCGGCCGGATAGGCGAAGGCGGCATGGGCCGCGTCTACCTCGGAGCGACCCAGGCCGGCCGGGCTGTGGCGGTGAAGGTCGTCAAGGACCCCTACTCGACCGACCCCGCCTTCCGCGCCCGCTTCGCGCGGGAGGCCGCGATCGCCGGGCGGGTCGGCGGCGTCTTCACCGCCCCCGTGATCAGCCACGACGCCGAGGCCGTCCGCCCGTGGCTGGCGACCGCCTTCGTGCCGGGCCCCAATCTCGCCGTCGCCGTCACGCGCCACGGAACGCTGCCGCTGCACGGCGTGTGGCGACTCGCCGCCGGGGTGGCCGAAGCCCTCAAGGCCATCCACGCCGCCGGCATCGTCCACCGCGACCTGAAGCCCGGCAACGTGCTGCTCGCCGCCGACGGCCCCCGCGTCATCGACTTCGGCATCTCCCGGGCCGACGGCGAGCTCGACCTCACCCAGACCGGCGTACGGATGGGCACCCCGTCCTATATGTCGCCGGAGCAGGTGCGCGGGGAGCGATCCACCCCTGCCACGGACGTCTTCGCGCTCGGCTCCGTCGTCGCCTTCGCCGCCACCGGGAGGGCTCCGTTCCGCGCCGGCAGCACCGT
The DNA here is from genome assembly GCF_040652795.1 of Micromonospora sp. NPDC048170. Lineage (NCBI taxonomy): Bacteria > Bacillati > Actinomycetota > Actinomycetes > Micromonosporales > Micromonosporaceae > Micromonospora > Micromonospora sp. NPDC048170. The sequence goes on along the minus strand of NZ_JBEZMR010000001.1, from coordinate 411,405 downwards.
GGAGCTCGTCTACCGCGTCACGCAGGGCGAGCCGGATCTCGACGGCATCACGGATCCGGGACTGCGGGAGCTGATCAGCCGATGCCTGGCGAAGGAGCCGCAGCTGCGCCCGACGCCGCAGGACGTCATCACCGCCTACGTCGACCGCAGCGCGGCAGCCGCCGGGCAGGGCTGGCTGCCCGAAGGTCTCGAGGTGACGCTGCCCCAGATCGGGGCCGCCCTGACCGTCCCTGTCAGGCCGCCCGGCATCACACCGACTCTGACCGTCACCAAGCCGGACGGGCTCACCGGCGGCGCTCTTGGGCGGGACACCGTTCCCGAACCGGCCGCCGCGGAGCTGACGAAGCTGCCGGACCTGACGACCCATGCCATGCCGCCGATCGACACCCGGCGCCGGAGTTGGCTTCGACCGGCTGTCGCTGCGGCGGTCGGTGTGCTCGTGGTGGTGCTGGGCGGGACGTATCTCGCCAACGGCAGCGCGAAGACCGGTGCACCCGCGGCCGGCAGCTCTCCGACCGATCTTGCCGCCGCGACCACTCCCTCCCTGATCACCAGCGGCGCCTCCGGCCCTGCCAGTGCGCCCAGCGCGACAGGCGCGACCGGTGCGACGAATCCGAACGGTCCGACCGGTGGCGGCCCAGACGCGCCAACCAGCCCGTCGGTCGTTCGGACGCCGGCCAAGGACGTCCCGGCCGCCCCGGCACCGACCAGGTCCGTGCCTCGCGCCACCGGACTGCCCTCGGGGCCGTTCAACCCCGACAACATGGTGATCGTGAGCTCCGACGGCACGGTGCTCAGCACCACCGACACGAAACACGGCTCGAAGGTGGTGACCGCCGTCTGGGGGAACCATCCCGGCCAGAGGTGGAAGTTCGAGTCGGACGGCGAAGTCATGGTCGTCAGGTCGCTACCGTCCATGCAGTTCACCATCAACTATGACGAGCGCGGAATCCTGTCACCGACCAGCTTCGGAAATCTCTACGGGTGGGTCTACGACTCCGGGAAACGCCAGTTCCGCAAGCGGAACGCGAGCGGGTGCCTCACCTCCCGGGGTGCCGGCCAGCCGGTCAGCTACGGCGCGTGCGACGGCAGCGAGAGCCAGGTCTGGCGAATAGTGTCGTGACCGCTCCACCCGGCGGTCGTGACGGCCGTCCTCTGCCCGGCCGCTGACCGCCAGCGCCCGCGTGGCCGCCGTCTGCCCGACGGTCACCGGGGCCGGAATGAGCCCGACGCGTGTCGCGCTTCTTTGACGGTACTGCGCATTGCGCACTAGTGTGCAATGCGTGGACACGACACAACTGTTGAAGGGCGTACTGGATCTCGCGGTCCTCGCCGTGCTCCGGGAGGAGGACGGCTACGGCTACGACATCCTGCGCCGGCTGCGCGACGCCGGGCTGGAGGAGGTCGGCGACGCCTCGGTCTACGGCACGCTGCGCCGCCTCTACGCCGCCGGCCTGCTGACCACCTACGTCGTGCCGAGCGAGTCCGGCCCGCACCGCAAGTACTACTCCCTCAACGCCGCCGGCCGGGACCAGTTGACCCGCTCCGGCAAGCTCTGGCGCTCGTTCGCCACCACCATGGACGCACTGCTCGACGATCGGGGGATGGCGGCATGACCGTCATGGAGCAGGAAATCGCGGACTACGCCGCACGGGTCCGGGCCGCGCTGGCCGACCTGCCGCCGGCGCACCGCGACGAGTTGACCGAGGACCTGCCGGAACACCTCGCCGAGGTCGCCGCCGAGGCCGGCGGCACGCTGGTCGAGCGGCTCGGCGAGCCCGAGGCGTACGCGGCCGAGCTGCGCGCCGCCGCCGGGGTCGGCGCCGCCGTCGCCGGCGGTCGCCGCCTGGACCGTCGCCTCGGAGTCGCCGTGGACCGGCTGCGCGGGCGGGCGCACCGCTGGGACGTCCAATTCGGACCACCCCTCGGGTACGCCACCGCGAGCGAGTTCCTCCGGCTGCTCCGGCCGGCCTGGTGGGTGCTGCGCGGCTACCTGGCCGCCATGCTCGTCACGGTCGTCACCACCGGCGACTCGTTCGGCGTGCTGCCCGAGCTCAACGGCAGCACCCTGGCCGGCCTGGTGCTGCTCGCCGGCAGCGTGCTCGCCTCGATCTGGCTCGGCCACCACACGCCCGGCCTGACCCGGCCCAAGCGGCGGCTGCTGCACGCCGGCACGGCGGTGCTGGTGGTCTTCGGGTTGATCGGCCTGGCCGACGTGAACGGCCGCGTCGGTTCCGGGGGCTTCGGCTACGAGCAGATCTCGGTCGACGACCGCTACGACCACGTCCGGGACGTCTTCGTCTACGACAGCGAGGGCCGGTTGGTGGAGAACGCCCGGCTCTTCGACCAGAACGGCGATCCGATCCGCCTCGGCTACCCGGACTGCCCGTCCGTGCGGGACCCGAACGGGCTCGGCAACCCGCTGCTGCGGACGTACCCGTACTGCCCGGAGCAGGCGCCCTTCGCGCCGCGGGCGCCCGTCGGCGCCCCGCCCGCGCCCGGCGTGCCGGCGCTGCCGACGCCCACCACGTCGGACGGCCCGGCCGAGCCCACGCCCACCCCGAGCGGCACCCCGACCACGGCACCCACGCCGTCAGGTACGCCGGCCGGAACACCCGCCCCGAGCGGGACGTGAAACGGATCATGCCGTGAACCTGGGAAATAGCTGAACGGATGAGTCCAGCGGGGCAACGGCTGTCGGCCCCTGTCGCTACGGTGTCGTCTGCTCACTCACCCCCCGGAAGGAAAACCCGTGTCAGAGCAGGTCGCACCGCCCCCCGCGCCGGACGCCGCACAGCCCCCGTCGGCCGTCCAGGCGCCGCCCCCGGCGGAGCCCGAGATGAAGAAGTCCGGTTCCAAGAAGCTGCTCGGCATCGTGGGCGCGGTCGTCGTGTTCCTCGTCGTCGCGGGGCTGAAGTTCGGCATCGGCTCGGTGATCGGCAACTTCTTCAACAAGGACGAGACCGCCGAGGCCAAGGCCGGCGACTGCATCGCCGAGCTGCCCGAGGTGACCGGCACGAAGGAAGAGAAGGTCGACGGCGCGAAGGTCGTCGAGTGCACCTCCACCGACGCCGTCTACAACGTGGTCGGCCGGGTCGACGGGCAGACCACGGCGCAGGCCCGCTCCGGCGAGGCATGCGGGCAGTACATCAAGGAGGACCAGGAGGGCTACGTCTACTACAGCATCGAGCCGGGCAAGACCGGCTACCTGCTCTGCCTGACGAAGAAGTCCTGATTCCTCCAGCGTGACAGCACCGCCGTCGGCGGCGCGGACGACGTCCGCGCCGCCGTCGGCGTCTGCGAACAGGGCCGGTCGGCAGGAGGTGAATGCCACTGTTCCGGCGTCTTCCCCGGGGCGCTCACTGCGTGGCAGGCTACCGACACGTAGGACCACTGGGCGACCAGCCAACGATGACTGACCGCTAGGAGGAGGGCCGATGGGCGAAATGGTGAGCTACCGCAGCAACGGGGGGACGGGTGAGGGGTATCTCGCGATACCCTCCGGCGGTGCGACCAGCCCTGCGGTCATCGTCATCCAGGACTGGTGGGGCCTGGTGCCGCACGTCCGGGCGGTCGTGGACCGGTTCGCCGAGGCCGGTTTCGTCGCCCTCGCCCCGGACTTCCGCCACGGCGGCCCGGCCAGCAGGCCGAGTGAGCCCCGGCAGATGCTGAACAGCCCGCAGATGGACGAGGCGGCGGTGGACATCGCAGGCGCGGCGGACTACCTCGCCGGCCGGCCCGAGGTCACCGGCAAGGTGGGCTGCGCGGGCTTCTGCGCCGGCGCGAGCCTGGCCCTCTGGGCGGCGACCCGATCCGAGCGGATCGTCGCCACCGCCGCCTTCTACCCCCGACTGCCGTGGGACGGGATGCGCCCCGAGTGGGCCGACTACGCGGGCAAGGCCGCGCACATCCACTGCTCGGAAGAGGACGGCACCTCCGCCGCCGACGGTGTGCGGACCGTCCGCCGCGCCATCGAGGCCTCCGGCGGCACCTGCCAGACCTACGACTACCCCGGCACCTCACACGCCTTCTTCAACGAGGACCGGCCGGAGAACTTCGACCAGCGCGCCGCCGCCACCGCCTGGGCCCGCACCCTCGAACTCTTCCGGGCCAAGCTTGGCTGAGCCCCGTACGCCCGACGAGGTGGTCGCCCGCGCCGCGCGGGCGACCGACCTGGCCGACCTCGACGCCGCCGTCGCCGACTGCTTCGCCTGCCCACGGCTGGTGCGGTGGCGGGAGGAGGTGGCCCGCACCCGCCGGGCGGCCTTCCGGGACCAGGAGTACTGGGGCCGTCCGGTGCCCGGCTTCGGCGCCCCCGACGCGCGCATCGCCATCCTCGGCCTGGCACCCGCCGCGCACGGCGGCAACCGCACCGGGCGGATCTTCACCGGCGACCGCTCCGGCGACGTCCTGTTCGCCGCGCTGCACCGGGCCGGCCTGGCCAACCAGCCGACCAGCGTCGCCGCCGACGACGGGCTGACCCTGCGGGACCTGCGCGTCTTCTCCGCCGTGCGGTGCGCGCCGCCGGAGAACAAGCCCACCCCCGGGGAGCGGGACACGTGCGCGCCGTGGCTGCACCGCGAGGTGGCGCTGATCCGGCCCACCCTGCGCGTCGTGGTCGCGCTGGGCGCGTTCGCCTGGGCCTCGTGGTGGCCGGCCCTTCGCCAGGTGTACGGCCTGCGCCCGCCCAGCCCGCGACCGGCGTTCGGCCATGGGGCACACTGGTCCGGCACGGGCGCGCCGGAACTGCTCGGCTGCTACCACGTCAGCCAGCAGAACACCTTCACCGGGCGGCTGACACCAGAGATGCTGGACGACGTGTTCGCCCGGGCGAAGCAGTCGGCCGGGGTGGACTGAGGCGTGGGGGCGGTGGCGATGACGGACGGAACGCGTCGACCCGTACGACCCGCCCCGGTGGCCCGGAGGTAGCCCCCGATGGAACTCAGCGCCCTGCGCAGGTGGTGGCCCGTGGCGGCGGTGGTGCTCCTGCTGGCCGTCGCCGCGTTGTCGTCCGCCCACTCGTCGATCGGTGCCAGCCGGGTCCCACCCGCCGCCGACAACATCCCCTACGTCCCGGAATATCCGACCGCCGAGCCGGCCGCCTCGATCCCGGTCGAGCCGCGGGACGCCGGTCAGGCCACCCAGGCGCAGATTCCGAGGTGGATCGGCACGGCCGTCGTCGTACTGCTCGGGCTGGCCCTGCTCGCCGCGTTCGGCTATCTCACCTGGACGCTGGTCCAGGGCGCCAGGCGCCGGACGAGCCGGGCGCTGCCGGTCAGGCGGGCCCGCCGGACGGCCGAGGGCACGGCCCGCGAGGTGGCCGCCGCCCTCGACGCCGGCCTGGAGGAGCTGGACGACCAGGACACCGACCCCCGGACGGCGGTCATCGCCTGCTGGGTACGCCTGGAGGAGGCCGCGGCCGGGGCCGGCGTGCCCCGGCTGGCCGGCGACACCCCCACCGACCTGGTCACCCGGCTGCTGCGGGGCGACCCGTCGGCGGGTGTGCCGGCGATCGCCAGCGTCGACGTGCTGGCCGAGTTCGCGCACGTCTACCGCGAGGCCCGGTACGCCACCCGGCCGGTCGGCGAACACACCCGCGACCAGGCCCGCGCGGCGCTGCGCCGGCTGCGCGGCGAGCTGGCCGCCGTGGTCGCCGCCGACAGCGAGGTGCCGGCGTGACCGGGGCGTGGCCGGCCCCCGCCCGGCATGGTGAGGTGGGGCGGTGAGCAGCACCAGCATCGACGACCTGCTGAGCTTCGAGGAGGAGCGGTCCGCACCCGCCGACCGGTCCCGGGGCGGGCGAGCCGGTCGGGTGCTGCGCACCCTGGCCAGCGTCGCGGCGGTCGTGGTCGTGCTGGTCGCCGGCCTGCGCGTGGTGGGCCTCCGGGTCTCCCTGCCGGTCCTCGTCGCCGGGGTGGTCGCCCTGTTCCTCGTGCGTCGGGTCGTCACCGCCCTCGCGCCCCCGCCCCCGCCCCGAGCCGGCCGCCGGGTTCCGGCCGGCGACGGCGACGGCACCTGGAACTGGGGTGCCCGGGACGCGCTGCGGGCCGCGATCAACGGCTGGGAACGGCCGTTGGACTGGTCCGCGAGCAACGGGGAGCGGTTCGCCGAGCGGATCCTGCCGCGCATCGGCGAACTGGCCGACGAGCGGTTGCGCCAGCGCCACGGGCTGACCCGGGAGTCCGACCCGGAGCGGGCCCGCGCCCTGCTCGGCGACCGGCTCTGGACGTTCCTCAGCACGCCTTCCCGCCGCCCCCCGTCGCCGCGCGACCTCGCGGCGATCGTCGCCGAACTGGAGAAGACATGAACGACGTGGACCGCAGCATCCCCGCCGCCGAGGTCGGTCACCTCGCCCGGTCGGTGCTGGAGGCGGTCGGCCAGGTCGTGGTCGGCAAGCGGGACGCGCTGGAGCTGGTCCTCGCCGGGATCCTGGCCGGCGGGCACGTGCTGCTGGAGGACCTGCCGGGCCTCGGCAAGACGCTGACCGCGCGGTCCTTCGCGCAGGCGCTCGGGCTGGACTTCCGCCGGCTCCAGTTCACCCCGGACCTGCTGCCGGCCGACGTGACCGGCTCGTTCCTGTACGACCAGCGCAGCGGCGACTTCACGTTCCGGGCCGGGCCGGTCTTCACCAACCTGCTGCTCGCCGACGAGATCAACCGGACCCCGCCGAAGACCCAGTCGGCCCTGCTGGAGGCGATGCAGGAGAAGCAGGTCTCGGTGGAGGGTGTCACGTACAAGCTGGACGAGCCGTTCCACGTGCTGGCCACCGCCAACCCCATCGAGTACGAGGGCACCTACCCGCTGCCGGAGGCGCAGCTCGACCGGTTCCTGCTCCGGGTCTCCTTCGGCTACCCGGACCACGAGGAGGAGTGGGAGGTGCTGCGCCGGCGGATGGCCCGCCGCCGCGAGGAGGCCGACATCAAACCGGTGGTCGACGCCGGGACCCTGCGCGCCATGCAGGCCGCGCTGGAGGACGTGGTCGTGGAGGACTCCGTCGGCCGCTACATCGTCGCGCTCACCGCGGCCACCCGGGAACACCCGTCGGTGCTGGTGGGCGCCTCGCCGCGCGGCTCGCTGGCGCTGCTGCTGCTGTCCCGGGTACGGGCCGTCATGGCCGGCCGTGACTACGTCGTGCCGGAGGACGTCAAGGAGGTCGCCGCACCCGCCCTGGCCCACCGGATCACGCTGCGCCCGGAGATGTGGCTGCGCCGCGTCGACCCGTCCTTCGTGGTCGGCGAGGTGCTGGAGGCGACCCCGGCACCCGCCAGCGGCGCGCTGCCCAGCTACGCCGCCGGCCCCGGACACTGATGGTCGCGCCCGCCGTGTCGCCCCGGGTCGAGTCGCCGCCGCCGGAGCCGGAGCCCGCGACCGGCTGGACGCCCACCTGGGCGCTCGGCCGGGCGGTGCTCCTCACCGGACTGTTGCTGATCGCGGGAGTGCTGCTCGGCCGGGTCGACCTGATCGTGCTGGCCGCCCCCTTCGCGCTCGGCACCGCGTACGCGCTGCGCCGCCGGCCGACCGCCCTGCCGCAGGTCTGGATCGCCGCCGACGAGGGGCACCTGGTCGAGGGGGGCGAGCTGACCGGCACGGTCACCGTCGGCAACCCCGACCTGCTCGACTACGACGTGGCGGTGGTTCGCAGCCGGGTCTCGCCGTGGCTGCGGGTGGAACGGGTGACGATCGCCGGGGCGACCACCGCGTCCGGGGCGGGTTCGGCCGCCGCCCCGTCGGTCGCCGAGCGGCCGTTCGTGACCGCCGTCCCGACGGCCCAGGCCGTGGACCTGGAGCTGACCGGCACGGCGCTGCGCTGGGGCCGGCACCCCATCGGCCCGGCGGGCGCCCGGGTCGCCGCCGCGCAGGGCCTGCTGGTCTCCCGCGCCGTGGTCGCCGAACCGTCCCGGTTGCGGGTTTACCCGAGGACCGAGCCGTTCGACGCGGTCGAGGCCATGCCCCGGGCCGCCGGCCTGGTGGGCGCGCACCACTCGCGCCGGCCCGGCGAGGGCGGCGAGCTGGCCGGCGTACGGGTCTTCGCCCCGGGGGACCGGCTGCGGCGCATCGACTGGCGGGTCTCGCTGCGTGCCCGGCAGCTGCACGTGGCGGCGACCCTTTCCGACCGGGACGCCGAGGTGGTGGTGCTGCTCGACGTGCTCGCCGAGGCGGGCCGCTCGGGGGGCGTGTCCGGGGCCGCCTCCGTGCTGGACACCACCGTCCGGGCCGCCGCCGCGATCGCCGAGCACTACCTGCACCGCGGCGACCGGGTGTCCATGCTGGAATACGGTCCCGCCGCCCGCCGGCTGCGCCCGGCCACCGGCCGCCGGCAGTACCTGACCGTCCTGGAGTGGCTGCTGGAGGTGCGGGCGGAGTCCTCCCCGCACGAGCCGTACGACCAGGTGTTCGGCCCGCAGTTGCTGTCGGCGGACGCGCTGGTGGTGGTCCTCACCCCGTTGCTCGACGAGCGGTCGGCGCAGATGCTGGCCCGGCTGGCCCGCTCCGGGCGGTTCGTGGTCGCGGTGGACACCCTGCCCGCCGATCTCACTCCGCCGAAGGACCGGGGCTGGGCCGAGGTGGCGTACCGGCTGTGGCGGCTGGATCGGGACACCATGATCGGGCAGTTGCGGGAGCACGGCGTGCCGGTGGTGCGCTGGGCGGGCGCGGGCAGCCTCGACGAGGTGCTGCGGGACGTGGCCCGCCTGGCGACCGCACCCAGGGTGGGCCGGTGAGCGCGAGGAACGCAGCGCAGCGGAGTCCCGCAGTCGCGAACGAAAGGCGGCTTCGGTGAGCGCGAGGAACGCAGCGCAGCGGAGTCCCGCAGTCGCGAACGAAAGGCGACACCCGTGAACGCCGTCACCGAGAGGGTCCGGGCGCTGCGGTACGCCGCCGCCCGGATCAGCCTGACGCCACTGTTGGTGCGTGCCGGGATCTTCCTCACCGTGCTGGTCGGCCTCGTGCTGGCGTACCCGTCGGAAGTGCTCCTCGGCCGACCGCTGCTCGCCCTGGTGCTGGTGGCGGTGCTGCCAGCCGTCGGGCCGCGCCGGGTCTGGCCGACCTTCGCGGCGCTGGTCACGGTCGGCGGCTGGCTGGTCGCCACCGACGGGTACGGCCGGCCGATCGCCCTGTGGCGGCTGCTCGCCGTGGCGGCGCTGCTCTACCTCACCCACACCCTCTGTGCGCTGGCGGCCGTGCTGCCGTACGACGCGGTGGTCGACCCGGACCTGATCGTGCGGTGGCTGGCCAGGGCCGGCGCGGTGCTGCTGGCCACCTTCGTGCTCGGTGTCCTGTTGGTGGAGGTCGCCGGGCTCGGTGGTGATGCCGGACACCAGGCGGCGACGGTGGTCGGCCTGCTCGTGGCGGTGGCGGTGACGGCGTTGCTGGGGTGGCTGCTGCGCCGCAGGTGACAGCCCCTTTTGGGGTACGTTGTGCAGGTCACAGGGGTTGTGCTCGGTCACAGAGAAGGGGCGCGAGCGGGATTAGCCGGGCCGCGCGGGGAAAGATAGATGACGTGAACCCGAAGCGGATCCTTGTGGTGGGTGCCGGGCACGTCGGTCTCTATGCGGCACTGCGCCTGTCGAAGAAGCTCAGTTCCCATGAGGCTGAGGTCGTCGTGGTGGACCCCCAGCCCCACATGACCTACCAGCCGTTCCTGCCCGAGGCGGCGGCCGGCAACATCTCCCCCCGGCACTCTGTGGTGCCGCTGCGGCGCGAGTTGCGGCGGTGCAAGGTGGTGGCGGGCGCGGTGATCCGGATCGACCACGCCCGCAAGACGGCGGTGGTCCAGCCCATCAGCGGCCCCACCCGGGAGATCCCCTACGACCACGTCGTCGTCGCTCCCGGTTCGGTCTCCCGCACGCTGCCGATTCCCGGCCTGCACGAGCAGGGCATCGGCTTCAAGACCATCGGCGAGGCCATCTACCTGCGCAACCACGTGCTGGACCGGCTCGACGTGGCCGCCGTCACGCCGGATCCGGCCGTTCGCCGTTCCGCCCTGACCTTCACCTTCGTCGGCGGCGGGTACGCCGGCATCGAGGCGCTCGCCGAGATGGAGGACATGGCCCGGGACGCGCTGAAGTACTACCCGGAGCTCAAGGCGGACGACATGCGCTGGGTGCTGGTCGAGGCGACCCAGCGGGTGCTGCCCGAGGTCGACCGGGACATGGGCGCCTACACCGTGCAGCAGTTGCTGAAGCGGAACATGGACATCCGGCTGGACACCCGCCTGGAGTCCTGCCTCGACGGGGTGGTGAAGCTCTCCGACGGCGACACTTTCCGCTCCGACACCATCGTCTGGACGGCCGGCGTGAAGCCGTCGCCGATGCTGGACGCGACGGACTTCCCCCGCGACGAGCGGCGACGGGTCACCTGCCTGCCGACCCTCCAGGTGGTCGACGGCGACCGGGTGGTCGAGGGCGCCTGGAGCGCCGGTGACTGCGCGGCCGTGCCGGACCTGACCAAGGAGCCCGGCAACTACTGCTCGCCGAGCGCCCAGCACGCGGTCCGGCAGGCGGCCCGGATGGCCGACAACATCGTCAACGCCGTGCGTGGCCGCGAGCCGGTGGAGTACAAGCACAAGCACTCCGGCAGCGTCGCCAGCCTCGGCCTGCACAAGGGCGTGGCCCAGGTGTACGGGTTCAAGATGACCGGCTGGCCGGCCTGGTTCATGCACCGGACGTACCACATGAGCCGGATCCCGTCGTTCAACCGCAAGGTCCGAGTCGTGGTCGACTGGTCGCTGGCGTTCTTCCTCAAGCGTGAGGTGGTCGCCCTGGGCCAGCTGCACGACCCGCGCGAGGAGTTCGCCGAGGCGTCCCAGCCGGTCGGCGCCGGCCGGGCCTGACCGCCCCAGGGGACGCCGCCGACCTGGCCCGCCTCCGCACACCTTCAGGGTCATTCATGATCGGTTGATGCTCCGCCTGGCCCGGGGCCACTTCCCGCCCGGGCCAGCATCAACCGATCATGGGTACGCCCGCACCATGTCAGACCCGCCAGGTCCAGGCGTCGGCGATCCGGGTGGCGGGCCCGTAGAGCTGTTCCAGCGTGCCGCGCAGGCTGTCGGCGTGCGTGGTGTCGACGGCCAGCGCCACGCACGAGGCACCCCAGAAGTCCGCGTCCTCGGCGGCCTGCCGGCGCTGCCGGTCGTCGACGACCGGTTGCCCACCGCGCCTGCCGACCTCGGCCAGCAGCGCCGAGGTGGGCTGCTGGTAGGTGCCCATCGCAGCCGTGCCGCCGCGGCCGTACGGCCCGATGAAGAAGCCCTCCGGCATGCCGAACGCGGCGTCGGCGGCGGTCGCCCAGCGCATCGGCCACGGCTCCCTGGGCGTGGCGAGCGGCACCGGCACCAGCACCCCGCCCGGCTCGACGCACTGGCGCCAGTGCCCACCGGTGATGAACTCGGGCAGCGGCGGACGCTCCGCGGTGGGCAGCGGGGTCGGCAGCAGGGGCAGCAGCGCCACGCCGACCGCCGCCGGCACCAGGCGGCGGGCCCGGCCGGTGCCGCGCAGCGCCCGGTCGACCGCCAGCACCAGCAGCGTGGCGACCAGCGGGAGCACCGCGAGCGCGAACCGCATCGGCAGCGCACCGTCCACCACGGGCAGACCCGAGAGCAGGGCGTACGGACCCGGCACGGCGGTGCGTTCGCCGTCGACGACCACCCGGGGGCCGAGCGACAGCGCCCCCGTCACCAGCGTGCCGACCACGCACGCGACGACCAGCGGACGACGGCCCAGCCAGAGCGCGCTGGCCGCGGCGACCAGCAGCAGGGGCAACCCGAGGAAGGTGTTGTACTCGGCCGGCCCGGTGGTCAGCCGGGCGGCCCCGTCGTCGCCCCCCACCGACAGCGGCGAGACCGTCCACCAACTGCGGAGATCCGCCGAGAAGTAGTGCGGGCTGAACATGCCGTCCGCGACGCCCTGCGGGCCCGCGAACTGGAACCAGAGCGGCCAGGCCAGCACGAGCAGGGCCAGCCCGGCGGCGAGCATCATCCCGCCGGCGAAGCCGGGCAGGGCGCGGCGGGCCAGGTTCCGGTCCGCCACCGCGTAGCCGACCGCCATCACCAGCAGCGTGACCGCGCAGAGGAAGAGCACCTCCTCGCCGATGAAGACCTGCGCCGTTACCGCCGCCGCCAGGCCGACGGCCGAGCTGACCAGCCGCCGCCGGTCCGGCCCGTCGGCGGTGCCCGCCGGGTCGGCGGCCCGCAGCAGGCGGACCACCAGCCAGACGATCACCGGGACCAGCCACTGTGCGGTCATGTGCAGATGGCTGTTGGTCTGCGAGACCATTCCGGGGCCGAAGCCGCAGAGCGCCGCCCCGAGCGCGGCGGCGAGCCGGCGGGCGCGCAGGAGGCGGGTGAAGAGCACGTACCAGGCGACCGCGGTGCCGGCCAGGTTCGCCATGGCCAGCAGGGCGAAGGTGACCGGCGCGCCGAACAGCAGGGTCACCGGGGCGAGGAGCACCCCGAGGGCGATGACCGTGGTGTTGGTCATCAGGTTGACGCCGTCCGGCGCGTTGAGCCGCCCGGTGAGCAGGCCGAAGTCGCCGAGCAGAGCCCGCGAGTCGACGGCGAGGAACCACTCGTAGAGGGCCTGGTCCTCCGGGTTGAGCGCCAGGACCCGGGCCGCCGGGTCGGGCCAGAGCCCGTGGGTGAGCCAGCCGGCCAGCGCCACGAAGAGCAGCGCGATGGTGACGTCCGCCCGGCGACGGTGGACGGCGGTCAGCAGGCGCGCCGGCCGGAGCCGGCGGGGCAGCCGGTCGGCGGCGAGGACAGCCTGGTCAGGGGCGGCGTCGGGGGCCGTGGGGGCTGCGCTGCTCACGGCCTCGACCCTAGTGTGATCCGGACGCCGGGGTACGCCGGGTCGCCGCCGACCCGCTACCGTGACACTGCACCGCGCGTGTCGACCCGCGCGGTGTCACCCGCCCGGGTGGTGGAACGGCAGACACGGCCGCCTTAAAAGCGGCTGCCGCAAGGCGTGCGGGTTCGACCCCCGCCCCGGGCACGTCGTACTCTCAGCTTCCGCTCAGCTTGCCGATCTCCACCGGGCTGCCCTGGGCGTTTACTCTTGGGGGTGCGCGTTCACGTGCAACGACCCCCTGAGGGAGGCCTGACAGTGAAGACTTCGAACCCGGTGCTCGCCCGGCTCGGCCAGGCGGCCGAGCGGGAGCGCTCCGCCGGGTACGCCCCGACCGGGCCGTACGGACAGCCCGGCTATCCCCAGCAGTACCCGACGGAGGCCGGCTACCCGGCGGCCCCGCCGACCGTCAACACCATGTCGATCGACGACGTGGTCGTCAAGACCGTCACGCTCCTCGGCATCCTCGGCGTCTCCGCGGCGGCCGCCTGGGTGCTGGTGCCCGACGCCCTGCTCGGCGCGGCCTGGATCGGCGCGGCGGTGGTCGGCCTGGTCCTCGGGCTGATCATCTCGTTCTCCCGGATGGCGAACCCGGCGCTGGTCGTCGCGTACGCCGTTGTCGAGGGCGTCTTCGTCGGCATGGTCAGCAAGTTCTTCGAGTCGCTCTACGACGGCATCGTGCTCCAGGCGGTGACCGCCACGTTCGGTGTCTTCTTCGTGATGGCCATGCTCTACAAGGCGAAGGTCATCCGGGCGACCCCGAAGTTCGTCAAGGGCATGATCGCCGTGATGGCCGGCCTCTTCGCCGTCATGCTGATCAACCTCGTGTTCGCGCTCTTCGGCGTGAACACCGGCCTGCGCGACGGCAGCCCGCTGGCGATCGGGTTCAGCCTGGTCTGCATCGTGGTCGCCGCGCTGAGCTTCGTGCTCAGCTTCAAGGAGGTCGAGGACGGCGTCCGGATGGGTCTGCCCCAGCGCTACTCCTGGGTTGCCGCCTTCGGCATCCTGGTGAGCCTGGTCTGGCTCTACATCGAGATCCTGCGCCTGCTGAGCTACTTCCAGGGCGACGACTGACCGTCGTCCCCGCCCCCGCCCCCTCCCCGCTCCGTGTCACCGGGCGTTGATCATGAAGTTAGCGGCGAAGTCGATCGCGATTTTGCCCGCTAACCTCATGATCAACGAGGCGAGGCGAGGCGAGGGTGGGGTGGGGGCGGTCCGTAGAATTGGTGGGGTGAGCGGGGTGGGGGAGCTGGAACGGGCGGTGGGGTTTCTGGTCCGTCAGGTCGGGCACTGGCAGCAGCCCCGCTGGGCGGCCACGGCAGCGGGTGGAAACGTGTCGCGCGCCGATCTGGTGCACCGGCTGGTGCAGGAGATCGCCAACCTGTGTGCCGACACGGAGGGCGGGCCCCGGCGGGCGGTGCCTCGGCTCGACAACGACCTGGCGCTGCCCGACCAGCTCCGGGTCGTGGCGGCCGACCTGGTCGCCGCCACGCCGCCGCCGGAGGTGCTGGCGCGGGCCGCCGCCGAGGTGACGGCGACCCGCGAAATCCTCTAGCGGCGACCCGTGCGCCGCCGGCCGGGGCTCCGGTCCCGGCGGCGAGGCCCGCTCAGGCGAGGCCCGCTCAGGCGAGGCCCGCTCAGGCCGGCGCGTTCAGCTCAGGCGCTCGACGACCATGGCCATGCCCTGGCCGCCACCGACGCACATGGTCTCCAGGCCGATCGTCTTGTCGTGCCACTCCAGGGCGTTGAGCAGGGTGCCGGTGATCCGGGCCCCGGTCATGCCGAACGGGTGCCCGACGGCGATCGCGCCGCCCATGACGTTCAGCTTCTCCAGCGGGATGTCGAGCTGGCGGTACGAGGGGATCACCTGCGCGGCGAACGCCTCGTTGATTTCCACCAGGTCGACGTCGTCGATGGTCATCCCGGCCCGCCGGAGCGCCTGCCGGGTGGCCTCGACCGGGCCGAGACCCATGATCTCCGGCGAGAGGGCGGTCACGCCGGTGGAGACGATCCGGGCCAGCGGGGTGATCCCGAGGTCCCGGGCCCGCTGGGCGCTCATGATCACCACGGCGGCCGCGCCGTCGTTGAGCGGGCAGCAGTTGCCGGCGGTGATGCGCCCGTCCGGACGGAACACCGGCTTCAGCCCCGAGACCGCCTCCAGCGTGACTCCGGCGCGCGGGCCGTCGTCGGTGCCGACCACCGTGCCGTCCGGCGTGGTGACCGGGGTGATCTCGCGGGCCCAGAAGCCGTCGGCGATCGCCTTCTCGGCGAGGTTCTGGCTGCGTACGCCGAACTCGTCCATGTCGGCGCGGGTCACGTCGTACGCCTGGGCCAGGTTCTCGGCGGTCTGCCCCATGCTCAGGTAGATGTCCGGCAGCTCGCCGGCCTCGCGCGGGTCGGTCCAGACCGGGGCGCCGCCCTGGGCGCGGGCCGTCGACCGCTCGGCCGCGGCGGCGAAGCGCGGGTTCTCCCAGCCGCCGCCGACCAGGGCCCGTGCCTCCTTCGGCAGGCTGTCGGAGTTGCCACGGGCGTACCGGGAGACGGTCTCCACGCCGGCGGAGACGAACACGTCGCCCTCGCCGGCCCGGATCGCGTGCATCGCCATCCGGGTGGTCTGCAACGAGGACGCGCAGTAGCGGGTGAGCGTCGCGCCGGGCAGGGTGTCCAGGCCCATCAGGGTGGCGACCACCCGGGCCATGTTGAAGCCCTGCTCGCCGCCGGGCAGGCCGCACCCCAGGTAGAGATCGTCGATCTCTGCCGGGTCGAGCTGGGGGACCTTGTCCAGGGCGGCCCGCACGATGGTCGCGGCGAGGTCGTCCGGGCGGACGTCGCGCAGGGACCCCTTGTGTGCCCGGCCGATGGGGGAGCGGGCGGTGGCGACGATGACGGCGTCGCGGGACGACTCAGACGGCATGAACCAACGTTAACCTTCGGTAACTTCGGGCGGAAGCTGCCCGCCGGCCGGGAAATGTCACGCCCGCCCCGGGCCGGGACGGCCGGCGGGTCAGTGCCGGGAGGCGACCACCGCGGCGGCGGCGACGGCCGGGAGCAGGGCGTGCGCCCAGACCCGGTAGCCGTCGGCGGAGGGGTGGTAACCGTCGTGGCAGAGCGTCCCGGCGTCGGCCCGGAACACCGGGCCGGTCTCGGTCGCCAGGTCGACCACCGTGCCGCCCGCGTCGAGCACCGCCGCCGTCTGGGCGCGCGCCACCCGCCGCCCCGACCAGCCGACCACCTGCCGCAGCGGCGGGGCGATCGCGCGTACGGCGCCCAGGTCGGGGCACGTGCCGACGACCACCTCCACCCGGGCCTCGCGGAGCCGGTGCACGGCTGCGCCGAGGTACGCGGCGGCCTCCACCGGGCGGCGCAGGCTGGTGGCGTCGTTGGCCCCGATCAGGATCACCGCCACGTCGGGGCGCTCACCGAGCAGCGCCCGGGCCACCTGGGTCGCCAGGTCGGTCGACCGCGAGCCCGAGACGCCGACGCTGGACAGGTGCACCCGGCGGCCGTTCGGGCCTTCGGCGAGCAGGTTGGCCAACTGCCCGCCGATGGTCTCGTCGAGGCGGCCGACCCCGACACCGAGGGCGGACGAGTCGCCGAGCAGCACCAGTCGCAGCGTCGGCGCGTCGGTGCGCCCGACCGTGGCGCGCAGGGCGAGCGCCAGCTCCGGCTGGGCGTACCGGCGGTGCCGGGCGGCGAAGGCCTGACCGGCGAGGACGGCGGCGCCGCCGACCGTGCCGGCGAGCAGGCTGAGCGTCGCCGCCCGGCCCAGTCGATTGGCGAGCCCCGAGGGGATGAAGCGCTCGCTCATGCCAGTCCCTCCAGTGTGGGTGAGTCGACGGCGGGGCCTGGTTGCGGCACCGCGCCGACACCGAAGAAGGCCCGTCGGCGCAACTGTGCCCACCGGCCGGCGGGGCCGCGCTCGCGCCCCCGGACCTGGATGCCGCTGACCTCGGTGCCCGGGTGGCGGGCCGCCTCCTGCGCGGCCTGTGGCAGCGACCGTACGCCCTCGCCCCGGATGAGGGTCGGGCGGCGTTCCTGCCCCGCGCCGAGCGCGGACAGCACGGTCGGCAGCAGCGCGGCGGCGGCCATCGCGTAGCCCTCCGCCGAGGGGTGGAACCGGTCCCAGGCGAACATCCGGGTCGGCTCGGCCGTGAACCGGGGCCCGAGCAGGTCGCCGAGGGATACCGTCCAGCCGCCGGCCTCGACCACCGCGACCGTCTGGGCGGCGGCGAGCTGCCGGCTCCAGCGGCGGGCCAGCCAGCGCAGCGGCGGCTGGATCGGCCGGATGGCGCCCAGGTCGGGGCAGGTGCCGACGACGACCTCGCAGCCGGCGGCACGCAGCGTGCGGACCGCGTCGACCAGGTAGCGCACCGCCAGGCTGAAGGGCGCGCGGTTGGTCACGTCGTTGCCGCCGATCAGGATCACCGCGACGTCGGGGCGGCACTCCAGCGCCGCCTCCACCTGGTGCCGGAGCACGGCCGAGATCGCGCCGACCACGGCGAAACGGTGCAGCCGTACGGGGCGTTGCAGGCGGCGGGACAGGCCGGTGGCGAGCAGGGCGCCGGGCGTCTCCCGGCGGCGGTGCACGCCGTAGCCGGCGGCCGACGAGTCGCCGAGCACGACCACGGTGACCGGCGGGCCGGGGAGTTTCGCGCCGTAGACCCCGTCGCAGCGCGGTGGTGGTGCCTCGGCCATCGGGATCGTGCGCCGGGCCTGCCGGGCCTGCCCGAGGAGCACGCCGCCGGTCGCTGCCACGGCCGCGGCGGTGGCGCCCGTGCCGATCGCCGCGAGGCGGGCGATCTGCCAGGCGCGCTGCCAGCGCTGACCAACCGGGACGACGGAACCAGCGACCCCCATACAGCGACATTATCGCGCCGGAACGACACGCCGCTGTCGTCGTGTCGGCTCCCGGGTGCCTGGAAGCCGACGCTCCTGGGTACCTGTACCGGTGACCGAAGGTTGCGCGGGCGCGTCATCCTGGCACGTGGAGAGGGGCCGAACATGGGGAAGACATTGAAGCGCAGCGCGGCGTTCAGCGCGCTGGCCCGGGCGCTCGCGACCGGGGCGCGGGGCGGGCCGTCGCTCGGGGCACGGCTGGGCGCGCTGCCTCGCATGATCCGGGCCACCGCCCGGGGGGAGTACGACGGCGGCCTGCGGCTGGCCCTGATGACCGCGGCGACGGCGTACATCGTCTCGCCGATCGACCTGCTTCCGGAAATTCCGCTGGCGGTCTTCGGCCTGGCCGACGACGCGGTCATGGTGACCTGGCTGGCCGGCAGCGTGCTGGCCGAGACCGAGCGGTTCCTGGAGTGGGAGGCCCGGCGCAGCTCGGTGATCCCCGGGCACGTGGCCTCCTGAACCCACGTACCCTGGGGCGTCGAGGAAGACGTCTGCCCGGCCTCCGCCGGCGCCGGAGGAGAAGGGCACAAACGAGGTGCGGTACTACGACAACGTCGTCGAGATGATCGGCAACACCCCGCTGGTACGCCTGCGCAACGTCACGGCCGGCATCCAGGCCACCGTGCTGGCGAAGGTGGAGTACCTCAACCCGGGCGGTTCGGTGAAGGACCGGATCGCGCTGCGGATGGTGGAGGACGCGGAGAAGGCCGGCATCCTCCAGCCGGGTGGCACGATCGTCGAGCCGACCAGCGGCAACACCGGTGTCGGCCTGGCCCTGGTGGCGCAGCTGCGGGGCTACAAGTGCGTCTTCGTCTGCCCCGACAAGGTCAGCCAGGACAAGCAGGACGTGCTGCGCGCGTACGGCGCGGAGGTGGTGGTCTGCCCGACCGCCGTGGCCCCGGAGGACCCGCGCTCCTACTACAACGTCTCCGACCGGCTGGCCCGGGAGATCCCCGGCGCCTGGAAGCCCAACCAGTACAGCAACCCGGCCAACCCGCGCTCGCACTACGAGACCACGGGCCCCGAGCTGTGGGAGCAGACCGGGGGCGAGATCACCCACTTCGTGGCGGGCGTCGGCACCGGTGGCACCATCTCCGGCATCGGGCGCTACCTGAAGGAGGCGTCGGAGGGGCGGGTCAAGGTCGTCGGCGCGGACCCGGAGGGCTCCGTCTACTCCGGCGGCACCGGCCGGCCGTACCTGGTCGAGGGCGTCGGCGAGGACTTCTGGCCGGAGACGTACGACCGGGGCGTCGCCGACGAGATCGTCGAGGTCTCCGACAAGGCGTCCTTCGAGATGACCCGGCGGCTGGCCCGCGAGGAGGGGCTGCTGGTCGGCGGCTCCTGCGGGATGGCCGTGGTGGCCGCCCTGGAGGTGGCCCGCAAGGCCGGCCCGGACGACGTGGTCGTGGTGCTGCTGCCGGACAGCGGCAAGGGCTACCTCTCCAAGATCTTCAACGACACGTGGATGGCCCGGTACGGCTTCCTGGACAACTCCGGCACGGAGCCGACGGTCGCCGACGCGCTCGCCGGCAAGCCGGGCGGCCTGCCCGAGCTGGTGCACGTGCACCCGACCGAGACGGTCCGCGACGCGATCGACTACATGCGCGAGTACGGCGTCTCGCAGTTGCCGGTGCTCAAGGCCGAGCCCCCGGTGGTCACCGGCGAGGTGGCCGGCTCGATCGCCGAGAGGGACCTGCTCGACGCGCTCTTCACCGGCCAGGCGCACCTGCACGACACCATCGAGCGGCACATGGCCGACCCGCTGCCGATGATCGGCGGCGGCCAGCCGGTGAGCGAGGCGGTCGGCCTGCTGGAGAAGTCCGACGCCGCCCTGGTGCTGGTCGACGGCAAGCCGAAGGGCGTCCTCACCCGGCAGGACCTGCTCGCCCACCTCGGCGCCCACTGACGAGTAAGGAAGGACCCCTTCTCAACGCCTGGGCGTTGAGAAGGGGCCCTTCCTTACACCACGCGTGAGTAGCGGAGCTGGGTGGTGAGCGCCGGGCCGATGCGGTCGTCGCGGGCGACGCCGGTGAGCGTCCAGCCGCCGCGCTCGTAGAAGCTGCGGGCCTGCACGTTGTCCCGCAGGACCCAGAGCACCGCGCGGGACCGGTCGCGCGCCCGCATGGCGGTGAGCGCGTCGACCATCAGGGCGCGACCGGTGCCCCGGCCGCGTTCGGCCGGGTCGAGGTGGATGGCGTTGAGCAGGCCCGTCGCCGGGTCGCCCTCGTCGTCGGGCCCGAGGTAGCTGAAACCGACCAGCCGGCCGTCGCGCTCGGCGACGGTCATCCGGTGCTCGTCGCGTTCCCATCGCCACCGCTCGACCCAGTACTGTCCCATCGCGTCCGGCCCCGGCTCGGCCAGCGCCTCGGGCGGCAGGAACGACGCGTACGCCGCCGCCCGGGACCGCTGGTGCAGGGCGCCGACCGGCATCAGGTCGGCCTCGGTGGCGGGGCGGAGGATGACCGTCACCCGGTCGAGGCTACCCGCCGGGGCGGCACCTGCACGGTCGTCAGGTCCTCGGCGATCACCAGGTCGCCGTCGAAGTGCGCGCGGGCCTCGTCGGCGAAGCGGCTCGGGTCGGCGTACCGCTGGGAGAAGTGGGTGAGCACGAGCCGGCGTACGCCCGACTCGGCCGCCACCCGCGCGGCCTGGCCCGCCGTGAGGTGGCCGACCTCGGCGGCGAGCGCGGCCTCCGAGTCGAGGAACGTCGACTCGATGACGAGCAGGTCGGCGTGCTCGGCGAGGGCGTACACCCCGTCGCAGAGGCCGGTGTCCATGACGAAGGCGAACCGCTGCCCCGGCCGGCGCACGCTCACCTCGTCGCGGGTGACGCGGCGTCCGTCGAGATCGAGGTGGCCGACGCGGAGCAGTTCCCCGACGGCCGGCCCGGCGATGCCGTACGCGGCCAGCCTCTCCGGCAGCATCCGGCAGCCGTCCGGCTCGACGAGCCGATAGCCGTACGTCTCGATCGGGTGCCGCAGCCGGCGGGCCTCCAGCGTGCCGACGCCCAGGGTGATCAGCTGCCCGTCGGCCTCGATGGGCTCGACGCGCAGCTCGGCGGTCTCGTGGAAGGAGCTGGCGTGCCGCAGCCGGGCGAAGTATTCCGCGCCGCCGGCGGGAAAGTGCACCGCCACCGGGTGCGGCACCCGGTCCAGCGAGAGCCGCTGGATGGTGCCGGGCAGGCCGAGGCAGTGGTCGCCGTGGAAGTGGGTGACGCAGATCCGGGTCAGGTCGGTGGCGGTGACCGTGGTGTGCAGGAGCTGCCGCTGGCTGCCCTCGCCCGGGTCGAAGAGGATCACCTCGTCGTCCCAGCGCAGCACGTACCCGTTGTGGTTGCGCTGCCGGGTCGGGGCCTGGCTGGCCGTCCCGAGCACCACCAGCTCGCGCATCGACACGGTGACCTCCGGCTGTGCGCCCGGGACGGGGTGGAAAGGGTCGACCCCCGGGGCTTCCGCGCTCACGCGCGGGCCGGCTGGACTGGGCCGGCACCCCGGGGGTCGGGTGGCTGTCGTGGTTTCGCCGCACCGCTGCCACACGGTCTCGACGATGGTGCTGTGCCCGCCTCGCGGCGGACGGTTTCACTGTCGAGGACAGCGGCTAGCGGACAGCCACCTCACGAGTCCGATTGCTGTACAAGTCTGGACCACCTCCTTTCCCGTGTACCGCCACGCTATCCAGCCCCCGCGCCCCGGGCAACGGATTTCGATCACACGGCGCCCGGCAGTGGCGCGCCGGCGGTCACGGGTGCTCGGCGATGCCGATCGGTCCCTCGCGGGGACCCTCCTCGCTGGCCGGCTGCACGGCCAGCGACGGGAAGTCGGCCAGGTCGCCCTCCGGCTCGGCGTCCCACTCGGGGAAGACCAGGTCGCTCTGGAGGTAGAGGCAGAGCAGTTGGGTGAGCTGGCGCAGGCCGTCGAGGTGGGTGCGTTCGTGCCCGTGGGTGGCGTCCACCCCGAAGCCGAGCAGTGCCACCCGGGCGTGCGCCCCGGCCTCCACGGCTGCCGCCACGTCCGAGCGGTAGTAGTCGAAGACGTCCCGGACCAGCCGTACGCCGTGCTCGGCGGCGATCGAGGCCAGGTTGCGGGTCAGGTGGTAGTCGAACGGGCCGACGCCGTCGCCCATCGCCAGGGTGGCCGCGTCCTCGCGGGACTGCTGGCCGGGGGCGACCACCGCGGCGTCCACCGACACGATCTCCGCCACGTCGGGGTCGAGGCCGTGCGAGGCGCCGTGCCCGATCTCCTCGGTCACGGTGACCAGCAGGTGCGCGGTGACCGCCGGCCGGGCGCCCGCGTCGACCATCGCCTTGAACGCGGTCAGCACCGCCGCCACGCCCGCCTTGTCGTCCAGGTGCCGGGACTTGACGTACCCGGAGGGGGTGACCGTCGGGTTCGGCAGGAACGCGACGAAGTCCCCGGCGTCGATGCCGAGCGCGCGCAGGCCGGCGATGTCGTCGACCGGCTCGTCGACGCGGACCTCGACCTGTTCCCAGCCCACGCCCTGAAGGTCGACGCCCTCGTTGTAGCGGTGCCCGCTGGCCTTGAGGGGAAGCACCTGGCCGGTGACCACCCGGTCCAGGTCGTCGGTGAAGATCCGCACGTGCGCACCCTCGGCGAACCGGGCGCTGTGCGTACCGATCGGCTTCAGCTCCAGCCGGCCGTTCTCCTTGAGCCGCTTGACCATGCCGCCGATGGTGTCGGTGTGCACCACGATCGCCCGGTCGGCGCCGGTGGAGCGGGGGCCGGGCAGGTGGGCGCTCAGCGCGCCGCGCCGGGTCAGGGTGGAGGCGATGCCGAGCGCGGAGAGCCGCTCGCCGACGTACTGCTGCACGTGGTCCGTACGCCCCGACGGGCTCGGGATCTCCAGCAGCTCCAGCAGCACCTGGCGCAGGTAGTCCAGGTCGATCTCCAGTGGGCGTGGGGTCACGCGGCACCTCCCGGGCCGGCCGGGGTCCAGAGCCGCTGGGGCGCGCGGGTGCCCGGGAAGAGCAGGTTGACGAAGCGCTCGGCGGTCGGCTGCGGCTCGTGGTTGGCCAGGCCGGGCCGCTCGTTGGCCTCGATGAAGACGTGCTCGGGCCGGTCCGGTGCCTCGACCAGCAGGTCCAGCCCGGTGACCGGGATGTCCAGGGCACGGCTGGCCGCCACGCACGCGTCGGCGATCGCCGGGTGCAGGTCCCCGGTCACGTCGTGGATGGTGCCGCCGGTGTGCAGGTTGGCGGTCCGGCGTACGGCCAGCACCTGCCCCTCGGGCAGCACGTCGTGCAGCTCGTGGCCGGCCTCGGCGAGCACGTCCCGGGTCATGTCGTCGAGCGGGATCCGCGACTCGCCACCGGTGGCGGCGGCCCGGCGACGGCTCTGCCGCTCGATCAGCTCGGCGATCTCGTGCACCCCGTCGCCGATGATCGAGGCGGGACGCCGGACCGCGACGGCCACCACCTCGTGGTCGATGACGACGACCCGCAGGTCCTCGCCGGGGTGCATCTCCTCGATCAGCACGTCCGGGCAGAACCGGGCGGCCAGCTCCACGGCGGCGGCCAGCGCCTCGGGGCTGCGTACGCCCACCGTGATCCCGTTGCCCTGCTCGCCCCGCGCCGGCTTGACCACCACCTGACCGGCCTCGGCGAGGAAGGCGGTGTCGCCGTCGTCGCCGGTGGCGGTCCGGCCTCGTGGCACGGACAGCCCCGCCTCGGCGAGGATCCGGCGGGTGACCCGCTTGTCGTCGCAGCGGCTCATCGCCACCGCCGAGGTCAGCTCCGACAGCGACTCGCGGGTCAGGACGGTCCGCCCGCCGCTGCTCAGCCGCAGCTCACCCCAGGCCGGGTCGGTGACCTCCACCCGGATGCCGCGCCGCATCGCCTCGTCGGCCACGATCTTCGCGTACGGGTTGAGCTGGTCGTATCCCTCGGGTGTGGCGGGCAGGAAGAGCCGCTCGTTGATCGGGTTCTTCCGCTTCACGCAGAGCGTCGACGTCCGGTAGAAGCCGAGCCGCTCGTAGAGCCGGATCGCCCCGGCGTTCTCGGCGAGCACGGACAGGTCCACGTACGCCCGCCCCCGCTCGACCAGCCGGGCGGCCAGCGCGGTGATCAGCGCCTGGCCGGTGCCCGGCGGCGCCGTGTTGAAGTCGACGGTGAGGCACCACAGGCTGGCCCCGTCGTCCGGGTCGTCGAAGACCGCGACGTGGTCGACGCCGGTGATGGTGCCGACGATCTCGCCGGCCGCGTCCTCGGCGACCAGGTGCAGGAACCGGTCGGTGCGCGCGTTGGCGACGAGCACGTCGACTCCGGCGGTGACCATGCCGTTGCGGGCGTAGATCCGGTTCACCGCGTCCGCGTCGGCGGCGTCGGCCAGCGGGCGGATGGCCAGTCCCGGGACGTCGTCGGTCGGCCGGTGGTCGCCGAGCGGCAGCCGGTAGGTCAGCGACGGGTCGATGAACAGCTCGTCGGGCAGCCGGGACACCAGCACGTGCGGGTCGCGCAGGTAGATGCAGATGTCCCGGGAGCCGGCTGCCTCGGACCGCAGCACGGCGGCGACGGCGGCCTGGTCGGCGAAGGTCTGCCCGAAGACGAGCCGCCCCCAGCCGCAGTCCAGCACCACGTCGGTGTGGCCCTCGCGGGTCGGGGTCTCCGCCGGGTCCGGTGCCATCGGATCGCCGCCGGGGCCCACCCGCTCCCGTCGCCGCCCGCCACGCAACCGGTCGGGCCGGGCCGCGCCGGTCGCCAGGGTGTCGGTCACGGTCAGTCGATTCCGTGGCTCTGGAGCCACATTTCCAGGAGGCCGAGTTGCCACAGCTTGTTTCCGTTCAACGGGGTCAGTTCGGCGTTCGGGTCCGCGAGCAGGGCGTCGACGTAGTCGGCGCGGAACAGGTCACGGCGGCGGGCCTCGGGCGCGCAGAGGGCGTCGCGTACCCGGTCGAGGAGCTTGCCCTCCAGGTGGGTGAGGCCCGGCACGGGGAAGTAGCCCTTCGGCCGGTCGATAACCTCGTGCGGCAGCATCCGGCGGCCGATCTCCTTGAGCACCCCCTTGCCGCCCTGCGCCAGCTTGAGCTCCGGCGGGCAGCTCGCGGCGAGCTCGACGAACTCGTGGTCGAGGAACGGCACGCGGGCCTCCAGCCCGTGCGCCATCGTCATGTTGTCCACCCGCTTGACCGGGTCGTCGGTCAGCATGACCTGGGTGTCGATCCGCAGTCCGGCGTCGACGGCGGTCTCGGCGCCGGCCCGGCCCAGGTGCGCGGCCACGTACTCCCGCGCCGGGTCGCCGTCGGTCAGCCAGGCCGGGTTCAGCACCCGGGCCAGCCCGGCCGCGTCCCGGTCGAAGAAGGCCCCGGCGTACGTGTCGAGCGCCTGGTCCCGGCCGATGCGGGCGAGCGGCGGATACCAGTGGTAGCCGCCGAGGATCTCGTCCGCGCCCTGACCGGACTGGACCACCTTGACGTGCTGCGACACCACCTCGCTGAGCAGGTAGAACGCCACGCAGTCGTGGCTGACCATCGGCTCGGACATCGCGGCGACGGCCGCCTCCAGGGGCGACACCAGGTCGGCGGCGGCCACCCGGATCTGGTGGTGGTCGGTGCCGAACGTCTTCGCGACGAGGTCGGAGTAGCGGAACTCGTCGCCCTCCCGGCCGCCGACGGCGTCGAAGCCGATCGAGAAGGTGGCGAGCCCGCGTTGGCCCTCGCCGGAGAGCAGGGCCACCACCAGGCTGGAGTCCAGGCCGCCGGAGAGCAGCACGCCCACCGGCACGTCGGCGACCATGCGGCGGCGTACGGCGGTGGTCAGCGACTCCAGCAGGGCGTCCTGCCAGTCCTTCCCGGACCAGTCGGCCCGCTCGGCGGAGCGGGTGAAGGCCGGGTCCCAGTAGACCCGCTCGGAGGTGCGGCCGTCCGCCTCGTAGACCCGTACGGTCGCCGGGGGCAGCTTGGTGACCCCGCGCAGGATGGTGCGCGGCGGCGGCACGATGCTGTGGAAGCTCAGGTAGTGCGCGAGCGCGACCGGGTCGATGCCGGTGTCGACGCCGCCCCCGGCCAGCAGCGCGGGCAGGGTGCTGGCGAAGCGCACCGTGCCGGGCGTCTCGGCCAGGTAGAGCGGCTTGATGCCGAGCCGGTCCCGGGCCAGCACCAGCCGGCCCGTGTCCCGCTCGCTGATCGCCACGGCGAACATGCCGACCAGGTGGTCGACGAAGTCGAGCCCCCACTCGGCGTACGCCTTGAGCACCACCTCGCTGTCGCCCGAGGAAAAGAAGCGGTGGCCCTTGGCCTGGAGTTCCGCGCGCAGTTCGCGGTAGTTGTAGACGCACCCGTTGAAGACGCCGGTCAGCCCCGCGCCGGGGTCGACCAGGGGTTGTCCGCTCGCGGCGGAGAGGTCGATGATCTTCAGGCGTCGGTGTCCGAGGGCTGTCGGGCCCTGGGCCCAGACGCCGCTGTCGTCGGGCCCCCGGTCGCTCATCGTGGCCGCCATGCGCTCCACCGCCGCCACATCGGCGCGTGAGCCGTCACGACGGAACTCTCCCGCAAGTCCGCACATGCGAGCCCATGCTGCCAGAGGTGGGTGGGGCTCGCCCGTTGAGCTGATGCCGACAGAAGCACCCGGTTGCTAAGATGCGCGCCCCGGCGCGATCGACGCGTGGTCGCGGCAACATTTCCGGCCCGGGCCGGCCCGGTGCCCGAATCGGAACCGGGCCCGCGGTGTGACAAACACCGCAGACCCGATCACGACCGTAGCCGGGGTCAGCCGGCGGTGCGGGCGATGCCGACGGGGCAGCTCAGCCCGTTCGGGCCGTGGTTGCAGTACCCGTTCGGGTTCTTCGTGGGCGCCAGGTACTGCTGGTGGAGGTCCTCGGCGAAGTAGTACTCACCGAGGCGGTCGATCTCCGTGGTGATCTCGCCCTTGCCGGCCCGCGCCACGATCGGCGCGAACGCGTCCCGCGACGCCTGTGCGGTGGCGAGCTGGTCGTCCGTGGTCACGTAGATCGTCGACCGGTACTGGGTGCCCACGTCGTTGCCCTGGCGCATGCCCTGGGTCGGGTCGTGGTTCTCCCAGAAGACCTTCAGCAGGTCCTCGTAGTTGATCCTGGTGGGGTCGTAGACCACCTGGACCACCTCGGCGTGCCCCGTCCTGCCCGAGCACACCTCCTCGTACGTCGGGTTCGGCGTGATGCCGCCCGCGTAACCGGCGGACGTGGTGATCACGCCCGGCAGGGTCCAGAACAGCCGCTCGGCGCCCCAGAAACAGCCCATGCCGAACACGGCCACCTGCGAGCCCTCCGGGAAGGGGCCCTTGAGCGGGGTGCCCAGCACCTCGTGCCGGTCCGCGATCGGCATCGCGATCAGGCGACCCGGCAGGGCCTGGTCGGAGGTGGGCAGCTCGGCCTTCATACGGCGCAGGAACACGGTGGGACTCCTCTCGTACCTCTCCCAGCGTGCAACACCGCCGGACCCGCCTTCCTTACCCGCTCCACCCTGACTCAGGCGGACCGGCGCCGAAACCTCCAGCGGCGGTGATCAGGACGCCATGGACCTCAAACAGGCCGGGTAACGTCCATCGCGTCCTGATCACCGGTGGGGTCACAGGGCTGTGGTTATTCGGGCGGCGTGGGTTTCGGCCTCGGTGTCGTCGGCGTAGCGGGTGCGGGGCCAGAAGAAGCCGCGCAGGCCGTCGCCCCTGGTGCGGGGCACCACGTGGGTGTGCAGGTGCGGGACGGACTGCGACACCTTGTTGTTCATCGCCACGAACGTCCCGCCGGCCCCCAGACCGGTCTCCACCGCCACCGCGAGCCGGCGCACCAGGCCGAAGTAGCCGGCCAGCGCCTCGGCGGGCAGGTCGGCCAGGGTGACCAGGTGGGTGCGCGGCACCACCAGCACGTGTCCCTTGAAGACCGGCCGGGTGTCCAGGAACGCCACCCCGTCGGGCCCGTCGGCCACCCGGAAGGCGGGGACCTCGCCCGCCACGATCCCGCAGAACACGCACCCGCCCATCGGTCCAGGCTATGCCGGCAGCCCGCGGGGAGGGGCGTTCCGCCCATCGCATCGACTGTGATGGTCATTCGTGCGGCCTTTCCGTTCCGGCGTCCGGGACGGGGCATTAGCCTCACGGGATGAGTCACGGCTTCGACACGCTCGCCATCCACGCCGGCCAGGATCCCGAGGCCCGCACCGGCGCGGTGATCCCACCGATCTACCAGACCAGCACGTACGCCCAGGACGCCGTCGGCGCGCCGCGGCTGGGCTACGAGTACAGCCGCTCCGGCAACCCCACCCGCGACGCCCTCCAGGAGTGCCTCGCCGCGCTGGAGGGCGGTCCGGTCGGGCTCGCCTTCGCCAGCGGCCTGGCCGCCGAGGACACCCTGCTGCGTACCGTCTGCAAGCCGGGCGACCACGTGGTGATCCCCGACGACGCGTACGGCGGCACGTACCGGCTCTTCGCCCGGGTTGCCGAGCGCTGGGGGCTGGACTTCACCCCGGCGAAGGTCTCCGACCCCGACGCGATCCGGGCCGCCGTCGAGCCGGGCCGGACCCGGATCGTCTGGGTGGAGACGCCCACCAACCCGCTGCTCGGCATCGCCGACATCGCCGCGCTGGCCGGCGTCGCGCACGACGCGGGTGCCCTGCTGGTCGTCGACAACACCTTCGCCTCGCCGTACCTTCAGCAGCCGATCGCGCACGGCGCGGACGTGGTGGTGCACTCCACCACCAAGTACGTCGGCGGCCACTCCGACGTGGTCGGAGGCGCGCTGGTCGCGGCCGACACCGGGCTGGGCGAGGAACTGCGCTACCACCAGAACGCGATGGGCGCGATCAACGGTCCCTTCGACGCGTGGCTCACCCTGCGCGGCATCAAGACCCTTGGCGTACGCATGGACCGGCACTGCGACAACGCCGAGCGGATCGCCGCCTACCTGGACGGGCACGCCAAGGTCGGTCAGGTCATCTACCCGGGGCTGCCCACGCATCCGGGCCACGAGGTGGCCTCGAAGCAGATGCGCCGGTTCGGCGGGATGATCTCGTTCCGGGCCGCCGGCGGCGAGGAACACGCCGTCGAGATCTGCAACCGGACCAATCTCTTCATCCTCGCCGAGTCGCTCGGCGGCGTGGAATCCCTGATCGAGCACCCGGGTCGGATGACACACGCAAGTGCTGCCGGCTCGCCGCTTGAAGTTCCCGGCGATCTCGTGCGACTGTCTGTCGGCATCGAGACGGTCGACGACCTGCTCGCCGATCTGGAGCAGGCGCTGGGCTGACCGCTGGTGAGGGAGGGTGGCCGTGCAGGACATCATGCCGACCTGGGTGGGGGCGACCGCCAAGCAGATCGCCCGGGGCGTACGCAGGGGCGACGTCACGGCCACCCAGGTCGTCGCCGACCACCTGGACCACATCGCCCGGGTCGACGCCGACCTCGCCGCGTTCCGCACAGTACGCGGCGGGGAGGCGATCACCGAGGCGGAGAAGGTCGACGAGCAGGAGGACCTGGCCAACCTGGCGCTGGCCGGGGTGCCGGTGGCGGTCAAGGAGAACACCGCCGTCGCCGGGCTGCCCACCTGGAACGGGTCGGCTGCCGTGCGTACCCCCGTGGCCGAGGCCGACCACGAGGTGGTCCGGCGGCTGCGCGGCGCCGGGGCGGTGATCCTCGGGGTGACCCGGATGCCGGAGCTCGGCCTGTGGGGCATCACCGACGACGAGACGGCGGTGACCCGCAATCCCTGGAACATGGGGCGTACCCCCGGCGGCTCCTCCGGCGGCGCGGCCGCCGCGGTCGCCGCCGGGCTGGTGCCGATCGCCCACGGCAACGACGGCCTCGGCTCGATCCGCATCCCGGCGGCCTGCTGCGGCCTGGTCGGGCTCAAGCCCGGCCGGGGGGTGGTCCCGTGCCAGCTCGGCGCGGACGACTGGTTCGGCCTCACCGAGCACGGCATGTTGACCAGTACGGTCGCCGACGCGGCCGTCGGCTTCTCGGTGCTGGCCGGGCGCCGCCCGGAGAAGCTGGTGCCGCCGCAGCGGCTGCGGGTGGGCGTCTCGCTCCGCTCGCCGGTGCGGGGCGTGCACCCCGACGCGCCAAACCGTGACGCGGTCACCGCCGCCGGCCGGCTGCTCGCGGGCGCGGGCCACGACACGGTGCCGGCCGATCCGGTCTACCCGACGGCGCTGGGCCTGCAGGGCATGGCCACCTGGTTCGCCGCGGCGGCCGCCGACGTCCGCGCCGCCGGGCTGGACCGGCGGGGCCTCCAGCGGCGCAGCCGTCGGCACGTCGCCCTCGGCGAGTGGGCGCAGCGGCGCGGGTACGTCCGGGAGGCCGACCGGGCGGCCTGGCGAGAGCGTTCGATCGGCTTCTTCGCCGACCACTCGATCGACCTGCTGCTCACGCCGGCCCTGGCCACCGTGCCGCCGGAGGCCGGCGGCTGGTCGGGCCGGTCCTGGCGGGCCAACATGCTGGCCAGCATCAGGTACGCCCCGTTCGCCGCACCGTGGAACATCGCCGGCCTGCCCGCGCTCGTGGTGCCGGTGGGCCGCCGCCCGGACGGGCTGCCGGTCGCCGTGCAGCTGATCGGCCCCCCGGGCTCCGAGCTGCTGCTGCTCGGCGTCGCCGGCCAGTTCGAGATGCAGGCCCCCTGGCCCCGCCACGCCCCCACCTACCCCCGCATCCCCACCCCCGTCTGACCACTCCCCGTCCTCCCCACCCGCGCACCCTTTGCGCGATCTTGCACTTTCTGCCCCCGCGAATCGGGACAAAAGGCGTACTCCGTGGGCCGAAACTGCAAGATCGCGGGGGGAGTTGCGGTGGGGGAGGCAGGGGGAGCGGGGGTGGGGGGTGGCACGATCAGGGCATGACGGAGTTGGTCGGTCTTGCCGACGTACGGGCCGCGCGGGAACTGCTTGACGGCGTCGTACGCACCACCCCGCTGGAGCCATCCCGGCCGCTCAGCGCCGCGCTGGGCGGGCCGACGTGGCTCAAGTGCGAGAACCTGCAACGCGCCGGCTCGTACAAGGTGCGTGGCGCGTACGTGCGGATCTCCCGGCTGTCGGAGGCGGAACGGGCCGCCGGCGTCGTCGCGGCGAGCGCCGGCAACCACGCCCAGGGGGTCGCGCTCGCCGCCGGCCTGGTCGGTACGCACGCCACGGTCTTCATGCCGGTGAACGCGCCGCTGCCGAAGGTGGCCGCCACCAAGGGGTACGGCGCCCAGGTCGAACTGGCCGGCAACACCGTCGACGAGTCCCTGGTCGTGGCGCAGTCCTTCGCCGAACGGACCGGGGCGACGCTGATCCACCCGTTCGACCACCGGGACGTGATCGCCGGCCAGGGCACGGTGGCCCTGGAGATCCTCGAACAGTGCCCCGAGGTCAGGACGATCATCACCGGGGTCGGTGGGGGCGGCCTGGTCTCCGGCATGGCGGTGGTGGCCAAGGCGCTGCGGCCCGACGTGCGGATCATCGGGGTGCAGGCGGCCGGTGCCGCAGCCTTCCCGCCCTCCCTGGTGGCCGGCGAGCCGGTACGCCTTCCGGCGTTCGGCACCATCGCGGACGGCATCGCCGTCGGCCGGCCGGGGGACCTCACCTTCACCCACGTCCGCAAGCTGGTGGACGAGGTGGTCACGGTCTCGGAGGAGGACATCTCCCGGGCGCTGTTGATGCTGCTGGAGCGGGGCAAGCAGGTGGTCGAGCCGGCCGGTGCGGTCGGCGTGGCCGCGCTGCTGGCGGGCGTCGTCGAGGTGGAGGCGCCGGTCGTGGCGGTGCTCTCGGGCGGCAACATCGACCCGCTGCTGATGCTCCGGGTGATAGAGCACGGCCTTGCCGCCGCCGGGCGCTACCTGCGGGTGACCGTACGCTGCTCGGACCGCCCGGGTCAGCTCGCGTCGCTGCTCGGTGAGATCGCCGAGCACCGGGCGAACGTGGTGGACGTGGAGCACCAGCGGGCCAATCCGCACCTGCGCCTGGGCGAGGTGGAGGTGGCCCTGTCGGTGGAGACCCGGGGTGTGGAGCACTCCGACACGCTGATCAGCGCGTTGCGGGCCAGCGGCTACCAGGTGGTCTTCGCCGGCGAGGCGTGACACCGGGGACCGGTGCCACGCCTCGCCGGGTCGTGTCGTTCGTCCGTATCACCCCGGGCCGAGCCGGGCGGCGGAGATGCTCAGCCGGAGAACGGCTCGAAGCTGACCACGGTCACCTTGATGTCGGCTCCGCTGGGAGCCGTGTAGGTGCAGGTCTGGCCGGGGCGACCACCCAGGATCGCCTTGCCCAGCGCCGACTCAGGGCTGTAGACCGTCAGGTCGGTGGTCGACGCGATCTCCCGGGAGCCGAGCAGGAAGGTGTCGGTGTCGTCCTTGTCGTCGTCGAAGTAGATCGTCACGACCATGCCGGGCGACACCACGTCGGCGGCCGGTGCCCCACCCACCTTGGCGGTGCGGAGCAGTTCCTTGAGGTAGAGGATGCGCCCCTCGGCCTTGCCCTGCTCCTCGCGGGCGGCGTGGTAGCCACCGTTCTCCCGCAGGTCGCCCTCCTCGCGCCGGGCGTTGATCTCGGCGGCGATGACCGGCCGGTTGGCGATCAGCTCGTCGAGCTCGGCCTGGAGCCGGTCGAATGCGTCCTGGGACAGCCAGGTGGCGGGCGCCTCGTTGCCAGTGGACACAGGCGGTCTCCTCGTTTGTGCGTGCTGGCTGACAGGTGAAGTTCCAAGCTACCAGTGCGGTACGACACAGGGTGCGCTCGAGCGCCGTCGCGGCCCTCGGCACGGAGGCCGTCCGCGGCGTCCGCGCCGATGCCTCCGGCCCGCGTCGTGGCTGCTCAGGCGGGGGGTCGGCAGCGCACCACCTCGCCGATGAAGGGTCGGGCGGTGGTGGCCAGGCGGTGCTGTGTGGTCACCTGCCGCTGGTCGGGCCGGGCGGTCACCGTCACCTCTTCCCGGGCCACCTCGGCGCCGTCGCGGTCCCGGGCGCGCAGCAGGCAGACCGCCGAGCCACCCTCCGGCACGGTGACCCGGAAGTCGACCAGCACCTGACTGTCGGTGATCCCGGTGTAGGTGATCACCTGGGAGTCGTAGTTCGGGTCGCCGTACTGCCGGTAGAGCCGCACCGAGACCAGGGTCATGACCGCGACCAGGGCGACCACCAGCAGACCCGCCAGCAGCGGGCGGCGACGCCCGGGCGCCCGGCGGCGGCCGTACCGGCCCGGCGGGAAGGCGGGCGCGCCCGACGGAAGTGTGGCGTGCGTCTCGGTCACCGGCGGGTATCTCCTGGCGTCGTTGTCGGCGGCATCAGCAAGAATGGCAGAGTTCCATCCTCCCAGCCCGTCCTGTCGTCAAATATGACAGGTCGGCACCGGCAGGTCCCGGCGCGGGGGAGGATTCCGGCAGGTCAGCCGGGCGGTCCTGCGGGGGGTCCGCCGGCGGGCAGAGACGAGGAGCGCCGACGTTGGCAGAGCGACTGCGACTGATGGCCGTCCACGCGCATCCCGACGACGAGTCGAGCAAGGGTGCCGCGACCATGGCGAAGTACGTCGCCGAGGGCGTGGACGTCCTGGTGGTCACGTGCACCGGCGGCGAGCGCGGCAGCGTGCTCAACCCGAAGATGGACCGACCGGACGTCTGGGCCAACATCGCCGACGTACGCCGGGCGGAGATGGACGCCGCGCGGGCGATCCTCGGCATCGAGCAGGCGTGGCTCGGCTTCGTCGACTCCGGCCTGCCCGAGGGCGACCCGCTTCCGCCGCTGCCCGAGGGCTGCTTCGCCCTCCAGGACGTCGAGGCGGCGGCCGGCCCGCTGGTGCGGCTGATGCGCCAGTTCCGTCCGCACGTCGTCACGACGTACGACGAGGAGGGCGGCTACCCGCACCCCGACCACATCATGACCCACAAGGTCAGCGTGGCGGCGTTCGAGGCCGCCGGCGACCCGGAGCGCTACCCGGAGCTGGGCGAGCCGTGGCAGCCGCTCAAGCTCTACTACGACATCGGCTTCTCCAAGGGCAAGATCATGGCGCTGCACGAGGGGCTGCTCGCCGTCGGCCTGAACTCGCCCTACGAAGAGTGGATCAAGCGCTGGGAGGACCGCCCCGACAAGGGGCCCCGGATCACGACGCGGGTCGAGTGCGCCGACTACTTCCCGGTCCGCGACGACGCGCTGCGCGCCCACGCCACCCAGATCGACCCGGACGGCTTCTGGTTCCAGGTGCCGATGGAGTTGCAGAAGCAGGCGTGGCCGACGGAGGACTTCGAGCTGGTCCGCTCGACGGTCGACAGCCCGCTGCCCGAGTCGGACCTCTTCGCCGGGGTGCGCGAGACGGCCCATGCCCGCTGATCCGACCGAGGGCTACCCTGGTCACCAACCGCACACCGGAGGAACACCATGCTGACCGCCGCACAGGTGCTCGCCCAGAACAACTTCGGGGACACCCGCACGGGTGGCCTGGCCGGGCCGATGGGTCTCTTCCTCATCCTCGTTCTGGCGACCGCCACCGTCCTGCTGATCCGCAACATGAACACCCGGCTGCGTCGGCTGCCCGACCGGTTTCCCCATCAGGGCCCGCCGGAGACGTCCGACCGGGCGGAGGCGGCAGTCGTCGATCCGACAGAAGGCGGGCGGGCACAGGATTCATCCTCCGCTGCTCCCACCGGGCGTCAGCAGCGTCGCAACGGCTAGTCCACGCATGATTCACGTCGAACCGGGCCGTAGCCCCCTGTTGCGGCCACCGGGTTTGCCTTAGCCTCTCGCCGGGGGGACCAAGAGTTCCCGAGCCGTGCGCGGGAGGGGGCGCCGATGACCACCACACCAGCGGTCGCCCGTCGTACCGGCGAGCGGCCCGCCGGCGGAGCGGATCGGTGACCTCCGGCAGGGCCGGCGAGTCGACCGACCGGCTCGGAGCCCGCGACACCTCCGCGCGGCTGCTCCTGCTCACCATCGCCGTCGTGCTGACCGCCGTGGTCGCCGCCGCACTGGGCTGGACCGCGCCATCACGCCTACCCGCCGGCGACCCGCTCGGCGGGCCGGCCCGGTTCGGCCTCGCCGTAGTCGTGTTCGCCGTCGCCCAGCTGGCCCGGCTGCGGTTCCGCACCGCCGCCGGAATGGTGAGCATCACCTGGGGCGAGGCGGCGCTGATCATCTGCCTCTACCTGACGCCCACCGGCTGGCTCCCCTCCACCGCGCTCCTCGGCACGGCTCTCGCCTGGTCGGCCATGTCGCTGCTGGGCGACCGGCGGCCGGTGCTGGAGGTGGTCCGGATCACGGCCTCGGTGACCGCCGCCACCGCCCTGGCCGTCTCGGTCACCACCGCGCTCGGTGATCCGCTGCTGGCGACGCCGACCCCGGCGCTCGCCCTGGCCGTGCTCGCCGGATCGGTCAGCTACCTCATCGCCACCGCCTGGCTCGGCGGCGCCACCCTGGCGCTGCGGCACGGCATTCCCGTCGCGCCGCCGCTGCTTGCCGCGCTGCGGGGCAAGCTGCTGATGTTCGTCGGGAACGTGGCCGTCGGCCTGGTCGTGGTGGCGCTGCTCGAGCTCGACGCGCGCTGGCTGCTGCTGCTCCCGCCGCCGCTCTGGCTGCTTCAGCAGACCTACCGGCACCGGCTCCGCGCCGACCAGGAACGCCG
Organism: Micromonospora sp. NPDC048170; assembly: GCF_040652795.1. Classification (NCBI taxonomy): domain Bacteria; kingdom Bacillati; phylum Actinomycetota; class Actinomycetes; order Micromonosporales; family Micromonosporaceae; genus Micromonospora; species Micromonospora sp. NPDC048170. The sequence goes on along the minus strand of NZ_JBEZMR010000001.1, from coordinate 376,108 downwards.
CACCTGGCGGGCCTTCGCCGAGGCCACCGCCGCGCTCAACCAGCTCGACGAGCGGGGCGTCGCCACGGCCGCGGTGAGTGGCGCGCTGGCCCTGTTCAACGCCGAACTCGTCGACGTCGACGTGGCCCGGGGCGACGGCCGGTGGCGGCGCTACCGGGGCGACGCAGGCGGCCAACTGGTCGATCGGGAGGTCGCACCGCCCGGCCGGACCGAGCCGGAGGAACACGAGCTGGTGCGTACCCTCACCGTGGGGGCGGCCCGGGTGGGCGAGCTTCGGGTCCGGTTCCCGCGCTCCGCGCCCCCGATCGCCTGGGAGCGCGACGCGGTGGCCGCGTTCGGCGACGCACTGGCCGCCGCACTGCACGACGCCGCGACCCACCGGGAGCTGCGCCTGGTCACCGCCCGCTCGTCGTACGAGGCGGTGCACGACCAGCTCACCGGGCTGGTGAACCGGTCGGCCATGCTCAGCAAGGGCGACCAGGCGCTGCGCCAGCTCGCCCACGACCATCCGGTGGCGCTGCTGCTGCTCGACATCGACCAGTTCAAGGAGGTCAACGACACCCTCGGGCACGCCGCCGGCGACCAGTTGCTGCGGTTGACCGCCAACCGGCTGGGCACCCTCGCCCGCAGCGGGGACCTGCTCGCCCGGCTCGGCGGCGACGAGTTCGCGCTGCTGCTGACGTCGGTCCCGGTGATCGGTGACCGGGCCGCCCCGGTGGCGTACGCGCTGCGGCAGGCCCGCGAGATCGCCGAGCAGCTCGCCGCGCCGACCGAGGTGGCCGGGGTGCGGATGTCCGTCGAGGTATCCGTCGGGGTGGTGGTCGCCGACGCCGGCACCGCCGACCTGACCGAGCTGCTGCGCCGGGCCGACATCGCCATGTACCAGGCAAAGGAGGGCGGTGGCAGCGTCGCCGCGTACGACTCCACCCGGGACGCAGCGAGCACCGACCAGTTGGCGCTGCTGGCCGAACTGCGCGAGGCGCTGAAGGCCGACGACCAGCTCGTGCTGGCGTTGCAGCCGGCGGTCGACCTGGCCACCGGCGCCCCGACCGGGGTGGAGGCGCTGATCCGCTGGCGGCACCCGCGCCGGGGCTGGCTCGGGCCGCACGACTTCATCCGGCCGGTCGAGAACAGCGAGCAACTCGGCACCTTCACCCGCTACGTGCTGGACAAGGCGCTCGCCGTCGCCGCCGGCTGGGCCCGTGACGGGCTCGACGTGCCGATCTCGGTCAACCTGTCGGCGCGCAGCCTGCTCGACCCCCGCCTGCCCGCCGAGATCGCCGATGCCCTGCGCCGGCACCAGGTGCCGCCGAACCGGCTGGTCCTGGAGATCACCGAGACGGTGGTGATGAGCGAGCTGGAGGTCATCGACGAGGTGCTCGCCACGCTGCGGTCGATGGGCGTGCAGCTCGCGGTCGACGACTTCGGCACCGGCTTCTCCTCGCTGACGTTCCTCACCCGGATCGCCGTGGACGAGCTCAAGGTGGACCGTTCCTTCGTGATCCGCATGGCCGACTCCCCGGAGGCGGCGGCGATCGTACGGACCACCGTCGGGCTCGCCCACGAGCTGGGGCTGCGGGTGGTGGCCGAGGGTGTGGAGACCGCCGAGCAGCGCTCCGCCCTGGCCGAGCTGGGCTGCACGGCCGCCCAGGGCTACCACTTCTTCAAGCCGATGCCGGCCGACAAGATCGGCGCGGTGCTGGGCACCCTGCTCGACGAGGCCCGCCCCAACGTCTTCCCGCTGCGCGCCGACGGCGCCTCCTGACCCGGCCCCGCCCGCCGTACCGCCCAGCGGGCCACTGCGGAGCGCGGGCGGGCGCGTCACCGGGTGGTTATGGTCGTCGGGTGAACCGACTCGCTGACGCCACGAGCCCGTACCTGCTCCAGCACGCCGACAACCCGGTCGACTGGTGGCCGTGGTGCGACGAGGCGTTCGCCGAGGCGAAACGGCGGGACGTGCCGGTGATCATCTCGGTCGGCTACGCGGCCTGCCACTGGTGCCACGTCATGGCCCACGAGTCGTTCGAGAACGAGCAGGTCGGCGCCCTGATGAACGATGGCTTCGTCTCGATCAAGGTGGACCGTGAGGAACGCCCCGACGTCGACGCCGTCTACATGACCGCGACCCAGGCGATGACCGGGCAGGGCGGCTGGCCGATGACCGTCTTCGCCACTCCGGACGGCACCCCGTTCTTCTGCGGCACGTACTTTCCCCGGGAGAACTTCCTCCGGCTGCTCCAGTCGGTCACCACCGCCTGGCGGGACCAGCGGGACGCCGTGATCCAGCAGGGCGCCGCCGTGGTCGAGGCCATCGGCGGTGCGCAGGCCGTGGGCGGCCCCACCGCGCCGCTGGACGCCACGCTGCTCGACGCCGCGGCCGACCAGCTCGCCAAGGAGTACGACGAGGTGAACGGCGGCTTCGGCGGCGCGCCGAAGTTCCCGCCGCACATGAACCTGCTCTTCCTGCTCCGGCACCACCAGCGCACCGGCTTGCGGCGCAGCCTGGAGATCGCCCGGCACACCTGCGAGGCGATGGCCCGGGGCGGCATCTACGACCAGCTCGCCGGCGGCTTCGCCCGCTACTCCGTCGACGGGCACTGGACCGTGCCGCACTTCGAGAAGATGCTCTACGACAACGCGCTCCTGCTGCGCGCGTACACCCAGCTCTGGCGACTGACCGGCGACCCGTTGGCCGCCCGGGTCGCCGCCGAGACCGCCGCCTTCATGATCGACGACCTGGGCACTCCCGAGGGAGGCCTGGCCTCCGCGCTGGACGCCGACACCGAGGGCGTCGAGGGGCTCACCTACGCCTGGACGCCGGCCCAGCTCGTCGAGGCGCTGGGGGAGGACGACGGACGCTTCGCCGCCGACCTGTTCGCGGTGACCGACGAGGGCACGTTCGAGCACGGCACCAGCGTGCTGCGGCTGGCCCGGGACGTCGACGACGTCGCCCCGGAGGTGGCCGCCCGCTGGGAGCGGATCCGGGCCCGGCTGCGCGAGGTCCGCGACACCCGACCCCAGCCGGCCCGCGACGACAAGGTGGTCGCCTCCTGGAACGGGCTCGCGGTCACCGCGCTGGTCGAGCACACCGCGCTCACCGGCGACCCGGTCACCGCCGCCGCGGCGGTACGGATCGGGGAGGCGCTGGCCGATCGGCACATCGTCGACGGGCGGCTGCGTCGGGTCTCCCGGGCCGGGGTGGTCGGCGAGCCGGCCGGCGTGCTGGAGGACCACGGCTGCGTGGCCGAGGCGTTCTGCGCGCTGCACCAGCTCACGGGGGAGGGGCGGTGGCTGGAGCTGGCCGGTCAACTGCTGGACACCGCGCTGGAGCGGTTCGCGGCCCCGGGCGGCGCCTTCTACGACACCGCCGACGACGCCGAGCGGCTCGTGACCCGCCCCGCCGACCCCACCGACAACGCCACCCCGTCCGGGCGCTCGGCGATCGTCGCGGCGCTGGTCGCGTACGCGGCGCTGACCGGCCAGACGCGCTACCGGGAGGCCGCCGAGGCTGCCCTGTCGACCGTGGCGCCGATCGTCGGCCGGCACGCCCGCTTCACCGGCTACGCGGCCACCGTCGGGGAGGCGCTGCTCTCCGGGCCGTACGAGATCGCGGTGGTCACCGACGAGCCGACCGGGGACCCACTGGTCGCGGCGGCGCACCGGCACGCCCCGCCCGGCGCGGTGATCGTGGCGGGCCACCCCGGCCAGCCCGGGGTGCCGCTGCTCGCCGACCGGTCGCTGGTCGACGGGCGGCCCACCGCGTACGCCTGCCGGGGTTTCGTCTGCGAGCGGCCCGTGACGGCGGTGGACGACCTGGTCGCCCAGCTCACCCGGCGCTGAGCCGCCCGGTGCGGCGGTGTGCGATCGGCCATCCGGCGGCGCAGGTGGCGGGCCGTCCCGATAGGCTGGCGCCGCTATGGATTCCCGTACCGGTCTGCCCGTTGTCGGCATGGTGGGCGGCGGCCAGCTCGCCCGGATGACCCACCAGTCCGCGATCGCCCTCGGCCAGTCGCTTCGCGTGCTCGCGCTGGCCCCCGACGACGGCGCCGCGCTGGTCGCCGCCGACGTCCAGTACGGCGACCACACCGACCTCGCCGCGCTGCGCACCTTCGCCAAGGACTGCGACGTGGTCACCTTCGACCACGAGCACGTCCCCACCGAGCACATCCGGACGCTGGCCGCCGAGGGCGTGAAGCTCTTCCCGCCGGCTGACGCGCTGCTGCACGCCCAGGACAAGCGGGCCATGCGGGAGCGGCTCGGCGAGTTGGGCGCACCGAACCCGGCGTGGCGGCCCGTCGCCGAGCCGGCCGACCTGGTGGCGTTCGGCGACGAGACCGGCTGGCCGGTGGTGCTCAAGGCGGCCCGTGGCGGGTACGACGGCCGAGGCGTCTGGCTGGTCGACGGCGCGGCGCAGGCCGACGAGCTGGCCACGACGCTGCTGGCCGGCGGCACCCGGCTGATCGTCGAGGAGCGGGTGCCGCTGCGCCGGGAACTCGCCGTGCAGGTGGCCCGCTCGCCGTTCGGGCAGGTCGCCGCGTACCCGGTCGTCGAGACGGTGCAGCACGACGGCATCTGCGTCGAGGTGCTCGCCCCCGCCCCGGGTCTGCCGGAGGAGCTGGCGGTCGCCGCCCAACAGCTCGCCATCGACCTGGCCACCGCGCTCGGCGTGGTCGGCCTGCTCGCCGTGGAGCTGTTCGAGGTCGCCGACCCGGCCGCCCCCGCAGGCAGCCGGATCGTGGTGAACGAGCTGGCGATGCGGCCCCACAACTCCGGGCACTGGACCATCGAGGGCGCGCGTACGTCGCAGTTCGAGCAGCACCTGCGGGCGGTGCTCGACTACCCGATGGGGGACACCTCGCTGACCGCCCCGGTGGTGGTGATGGCGAACGTGCTCGGTGGCGAGCCGGGCGGGATGTCGATCGACGAGCGGCTGCACCACCTCTTCGCGGCCGAGCCGGGCGCCAAGGTGCACCTCTACGGCAAGCAGGTGCGGCCCGGCCGCAAGATCGGGCACGTCACGGTGCTCGGTGACGACTTGGACGACGTACGGACGCGGGCCGCGCGGGCCGCCCGCTGGCTGCGGGAGGGGCACGAGTGAGCACCGTTGGGCTGATCATGGGCAGCGACTCGGACTGGCCGACGATGAAGGCCGCCGCCGAGGTGCTGGACGAGTTCGAGGTGCCGTACGAGGTCGAGGTGGTTTCGGCGCACCGTACCCCGATCAAGATGATCGACTACGGGCGCGCCGCGGCCGACCGGGGCTTGAAGGTCATCATTGCCGGGGCGGGTGGCGCCGCCGCCCTGCCCGGAATGATCGCCTCGGTCACCCCGCTGCCCGTGATCGGCGTCCCGGTGCCGTTGAAGCACCTCGACGGGATGGACTCGCTGCTGTCCATCGTGCAGATGCCGGCCGGCGTGCCCGTGGCCACCGTGTCGATCGGCAACGCCCGCAACGCCGGGCTGCTCGCCGTACGCATCCTGGCTGCTGCCGATCGCGCTCTGCTCGATCGCATGTCCGCCTACCAGGCCGACCTGGAGCAACTGGTCGCCGAAAAGGACGCCGCCCTGCGCGCCTCCCTAACCTGACTCTTCCTTCCTTTCTGCCCCGCCCTCGCCCCCGCCCTTCCCTCCCTTTCGCCAAGCTCGCGATCTTGCATTTTCAGCCCTCGATATGCGTAGTTCGCGCTATTTGTCCGGGCCGGAAGTGCAAGATCGCGATGAGGGGTGAATGGCGGAGGGGGAGGGGAGGAAGGCCGTGTGCAGGGTGGGGTGTGTTGCTTTGGGTGACGGTGCTTGCGTTACTCAGGGTTATGGCTGTGGCTGGTGGTGGCTTCCGCCCTCTGGCGCCTTTGCTCTGCAGCCGCCGATGCACCAGTCCTCTGAGCTGGCTGTTTCTGTCGATCTTGCTGTTTGAGCGTGCAAGCGTTCGGAACGCACAGTAACTGTTGCGTTGGTGGCTGCAGAGCAAAGGGGCCGGAGAGGGTGGTGGCCGCCGGTTCGATCCGTCACGCTGTGTAATCTCGGATTTGGTGCTCGACCGAGTCGCCGGATCGTCGGGTTGCAGGAGCCGATCGTGCGGTGCCGGCAGGTCTCGCTGAGGCAGCGATGTGGGATTCAACACTGCGCCGTCCGGACCGCACGTCGCCCTGACCGCGTGATGCTTCGACCCACGCCGCCTGGACCGCACGCCGCCCGGACCGCACACGGCCCGGACCGCGCGCCGCCCCGATCGTGTGATGCCCTGATCGCCTCGGCCTGGCTGGGTCCCGCGTCGGCAGCGGCGGAGAGCTGCCCCTCCGGGCCTACCGCATGCCGCGTAGGGCCGTCTGGAGGCGTTCCTGGGCGCGGCGTCGGCGCTCGTTGCTCGCGCCGAGCACCAGCAGCAGGATGCCGACGGGGATCAGGGCCAGCCACGGTCCAAGGCTGAACAGCGCGTGTACTGCCGCGACCGCGGTGACGGCAGCGCCGACGATCACGGGTGCCTGTTGCTGACTCATCGATCCGAAGACGAGCACGGCCACGGCACCGAGCAGCAGCAGCACCTGGCGCAGCGTGCTGGAGTCGGTGGCCAGCACGATCGCAAGGGTCGGCACGAACGCGACGACCAGCGCAGGCCCGTACGCGGCCCAGCTGGTCAGGTCGGGTCGGTGCCGCAGCTCCAGCACCCCGACGAGCAGGGCGAGCGCCGCGAAGGGCAGCGTGTACGCCTCCGGTAGCGCCACGTCGGCGACCCGCATCAGGATCCACCAGGCGACGATCTCGCAGACCACCACGGCCCAGAACAGGATGCGTCGCTCCACCGGCCGGCGGCCCGGTCGGGTCGCCGCCACGCCGAGGACCGCACCCCAGGCGGCCAGCAGCGCCGCGATGTGCCGGGGCGAGTCGAAGGCCAGCGCCAGGGCGATCAGGGCGGCGGCGTACCCACTCCACTCGACGGTGGCCGCCTCCCGTTGGGCTTCGGGGCGACGCAGTCGGGGCAGGGTCGCGGCGAACACCTGTAGGGCCGCGCCGACCGCCAGCACACCGAACGCCGACCAGACGGCCGCCAGGCCGGCCACCAGGCCGGCGGTGAGCACGAAGAGCTGCGCCATCAGCGAGGCGAACAGCCAGCCGAGGATGCGCGCCCGCTGCGTGGTGCCGAAGAGCGCGGCCACCGTGCCGACGCCGACGGCGCCGCCGAGGGTGAACAGGGTCAGCTCCCGGGTCGCCAGGCTGCCCACCAGGCCCGCGCCCCCGGCAGCCAACCCGATGACGAAGACGAGCACCCGGGTCAGCCGCAGCGAGCGGGCCCGCTCGGCCAGCGGTGGGGGCGGGGTGAGCGCCAATCCCAGCATCGAGATGGTGAACACGGCCAGCGCAGCCAGGGTGCTCGCCGGCCAGCCGTTGCCGAGCGACACCGGCGTGATCAGCAGGGTCACGGCGGCGCCGGGCAGCACCACCGGCACCGCCCGGGAGCGCCGCCCGCCGCTGAAGCCGGTGGCGGCCAGCGCGGCGGTCGCGGTGAGCAGCAGCGCGGTCAGCACGTGGGTCGCATCGACCGCGTCGGGCGGCGGGGTGAGCAGTTCCGGCGGTGGTCCCTGCCAGACCCGGGCGAGGCTGCGGTGCGGATCGACCAGGGCCACGATCAGGGACGGCGCGATCGACACCAGCGCCAGGGCGGTGGGCAGCGCGGCGGCGGCGAGTGCACCGGCGGCGGGGCTGACCCGCCAGCGGCGCTGCGTCCCGTCGTCCGGCAGCCGCCGCAGCGCGCCGTCGAGCAGCACCGACCAGCGCCGCACCGGCTGGGCCGCGTCTACGGGCGGTTCGGTCGCGCCCCGGACCAGTTCGGCGAGCACCCCGAGCAGGGCGGCCGCGGCGGCGTAGACACCGACGGGCAGGCCGACGGGCACGGCGGCCAGGGCGCTCACCGTGGCACCGCCGGCGGCCGCCGCGCTCGCCCAGGGCAGGTACTGCGGGATCCGCCGCCGGGCGGCGGCCACCGCCGCCAGCCCCAGGCTCGACGCGGCCAACGCGGCGGTGAGCACCACCTCCGGTGCGCGCTCGAACTCGGCCGCCAGCGCCGCGACGGCGCCGGGGAACGCGAACAGGGCGGCGCCGGCCGCGGCACCCCCGATCTGGGCCAGGTGCGGCGGCATCCCCTCGGTTTCGACGTCGTCCACCAGCGGTACGGCCAACGACCGGGCCAGCGCCGCCACCATGACGCCGATCAGCGCGATGCTGCCCAGCGCCAGCGCGGTCGTCCACGGCCGGACCAGGCCCGCCCCGGCGGCGTGCAGGGCGACGACCCCGGCCACGACTGCCCGGGACAGGCCGGCGCGGGGGTCGACCGAGGCCACGGCGGCGGCCCCGAAGAGGGTGGCGACCATGCCACCGACCAGGACGGGCGACCACCACGGCAGGTCGAACGCGGCCGGTGCGCCGATCGTGGCGAGCACAGCCGCCACACCCGAGACGTCGTACTTCCACGGTGGCGGCAACAGGACCGCGGCGGCGACGCCGAGCAGAGCCAGCGCGACCGGGGCCTGCCACGTCGACCCGCCGGTCGGTCCGACCGGCCAGCCGGTGAGGTCCCCGGCCCAGATCGGGCCCGGGGTCGCGAGCACCCCGACCCCGCCGCGCAGCGCGCTCCAACCGGCCAGCAGCCCGATCAGCATGCCGCCGACGGCGAGGCCGACGATCGGCCCGCGTCGCCACTCCTCCGGCATCGCCCGGGCGGCCACGGCCACCACCAGCACCAGCCCGGCGGCGACGGCGAGCTGCCCGCCGGGGGCGAGCACGGCCGCGATCCGGGCCAGGGTGGCGATCAGGGCGGCGGTCACCGCCGCGGCGGCCAGGTCGGAGCCGTCGAGGGTGAGGTCAGAGCGTCGGCCGGCGTCGATGGGGCCGGCGAACACCACCATCGCGGCGGCGACGAGCAGCAGGCCGCCGACCCAGGCGTCCGCGGAGGTGGCGCCCGGCGCCCCGAACGCGGCGGCGGTGACCGTGACCGCGCCGAGGGCGGTGCCGACCGCCAGGGGCGTCGGGATGCGTCGTTGGGAGACCTGCACGACGGCGGCGTAACCCAGGGTGACGCAGACCGCCAGGAAGCTGGCCGCGAGCACCGGGACGGTGACTTCGCGCAGGCTCGCCGGGGTGGGCGTCGGGTCGACGGGCACGGTCGCGGCCACGAAGGCGGCCACCGCGCCCGGCAGCGCGAACGCCGCGCCCCCGGCTGCCCAGACCGAGACGGTGTCGGCCGCCGCCGGGGCGAGCCGCATCCGGGGGGCCACGGCGACCAGGACACCAGCGGTGAAGAGGGTGAGCAGCACCGCGGCGGTCAACGCGGGCCGGGCCAGCCCGGCGCCCGCGCCGAACAGGCCGACACCGGCGGCGGCAGCCGCGTGCGCCAGTGCGGCGCGTTCGGTGCGCGCGGAGAGCCCGACCACTCCGATGCCGACCGCCGTCAGCACCATCGGCCAGGGGGCCACCGCCCACCCGAGACCGAACGACGCCGGTACGGCGAGTGCCGTCAGCGCCGCGCCGACCACGGCGAACTCCCGGCGGATCTCCGTCGGCAGGGCCAGCACCGCGGCGACGGTCAGCAGGAAGGCGCTCGCGGCGAGCTGCCAGACGGCCGGGCCCACGGCGGCCGACAGCTCGGCCGGGTAGCGGTCCAGGTCGGCTGCCCAGGCCGGCAGCGCGGCCCGGACGGGGGCGACCCCGGCGCGCAGGGCACCCCCGGCGACCATCACCCCGCTGACCGTGAGCGCCACCGCAGAGGCGAACTGCGGCCCGCGTCGAGCCGCCTCCGGCACCACCCGTACGGCCAGCCCGGTGAGCGTGATGACCGCCGCGATCAGCAGCAGCGCGCGCCCCGGGAACGCCACCGAGGCGATCCGGCTCAGCGCGCCGATCACGGCGAGGGTGAAGATCCCGGCGCCGAGGTCGGGCAGCGGCGGCCGGCGCAGCAGCAGCGTCCCGCCGAGCCCCACCGCGGCGGCCAGCAGCAGGGCCAGCCCCGCCCCGGTCGCGGTCGGCACGGTGCCCGCGCGGAGCAGGGCGGAGACGGCGTACGCGAGGGCGAGGGCGACCGCCACCCCGTGCAGCACGAGGGTCAGCTCACGCAGCCACGGCACCGGCTGGGCGGCGGGAGTCTGCTCCGCCGCCGGCGGGTCGACGTCGAGCACCTCGCCGGCCTCCTCCGGCGCCCCCTCCGGCCGGTCGTCGGCACGGCGCTGGCGGGGCGGGGCGGGACTCGCCGAGGCGGCGGGCGCGGCCGGCGGCTCGGGAAGGTCGCGGCGGACCGGCCGCTCCAGCGTGACGGCGGAACGTGCCAGCCAGAGGTCGAGCAGGGCCACCGCCGTCAGCACCAGCGCCCAGCCGCCCGGGCCGGAGATCCGGTCGTACGCCAGGAGGGGGAGCACCGGCTGGGCGGCCAGTACGGTGGCGAACCGGGGCGCGCGCAGCTCCGTCCAGCCCGCGTAGCCGAAGGAGACGCCGGCGGTGGCGGCGAAGATGATTCCGGCGAAGACCGCGCCCGAGGCGCCGCCGTTGCCGATCCGGTCCACCGCCCACAGCGCGTAGCCGGCGAGCGGTACCAGGAGCAGGCCGACCGCGGAGATGGTCTCGGCGGTCGAGGTGAGCCCGCGCCGGGCCAGCACCGGCGGGGCGAGCAGCATCAGCACGGTGGCGAGCAGCAGGACGCCCAGCCGGGCCAGCGCGTCCATCGAACTGGTGGCCACCGCGGCGAAGACCACGGCGGCGACCCCGAGCAGCAGCGCGCCGAGCCCGAGGGGGATGTTCTGGACCTCGCGGGAGGACGCCTCCGGCGGATGCTCCGGGTTGTCGGCGTCGAGCCAGGTGGCGGTCGACGGCGGGGGCGGCGGCGGGTCGTCCGGGCCGGCCGGTGCGCCCTGCCGGGGCACCCGTGGTGGAGCTCCGGTGGCGGCCGTGGGCGGGCGGCGGCCGGGTCTGCGGCGCAGCACCCGACGGGGACGGGCGGCCTGCTTGAGACGTTCCTCACCGGCGTGCGCGAGGGTGTCCCGTTGGAAGAGCGCGGCCTGCATCCTGGCGGCGATCTGCCGCTGCTCGCTGGCGATGGCGGCCTCGCGGGCCTTCATCTCCGCGATGGACCGCTCGATCTCCGCCAGGTGCTCGACCCACTGTGGCTGGTGCGTGCCGCAGTGCGGACAGCTGACGGCCGGCTTGATCTCCTGGCCGCACGAGGAGCACTGAAAGCTCGCCACGACACCCCTCCGCCCGCACTGTGGACTTCCACCTTGGCAGCATGCCCAATGTGGGCGCGGATTTCGACAGTTGTCGGCGGGTCCGGGGCAAAGGTCGTCAGGGCGGACGGCGAACGGCCGGTCGCGGAGCGTGCTCCGGGAACGGCCGTCGGTCGTCGATCGTCAGGGGCGGCCCATGCCGCGGTACTCCCAGCCGGCCTGCGTCCACAGTGCCGAGTCCAGGCAGTTACGCCCGTCGACCACCTTGCGGCCGGCGACCAGCTCGCCGAGAGCCACCGGGTCGGCGTTGCGGAAGTCGGCCCACTCGGTGAGTACGCAGACCAGGTCCGCGCCGGTCACGGCCTCGTTGATGCCGGGTTCGTAGACCAGTTCGGGCGCCACGGCCCGCGCCCGCTCCATGCCCTGCGGGTCGTAGACGTGCACGTCGGCGCCGGCCTTGCGCAGCAGCGCGGCGACGGAGAGCGCCGGGGCGTCGCGTACGTCGTCGGTGTTGGGCTTGAAGGTCGCGCCCAGCACGGCGATGCGGGTGCCGGAGAGATCCGGCCCGGCGGGCCCGGTCCGGCGGCCGAGCAGCTCGGCGGCGAGCTGGACCACCCGGGTCCGGCGGCGCAGGTTGATCAGGTCGACCTCGTGCAGGAAGCGCAGCGCCTCCCCGGCGCCCAACTCCTGGGCGCGGGCCTGGAACGCGCGGATGTCCTTGGGCAGACAGGCGCCGCCGAAGCCGAGCCCGGCCTGGAGGAACCGGTTGCCGATGCGCGGGTCGAAGCCGATGGCCCGGGCGAGGTGGGTGACGTCGCCGCCGGAGGCCTCACAGACCTCGGCCATCGCGTTGATGAAGGAGATCTTGGTGGCGAGGAAGGCGTTCGCGGCGACCTTGACCAGTTCGGCGGTGGCGAAGTCGGTGACCACCAGGGGCACCTCGCGGTCCTCCGTGGCGGCCAGGTCGAAGACGCCTTTGTGGGCGGCGTAGAGCATGCCGTTGGCCCACTCGCTCTTGACGCCGACGACGATGCGGTCGGGCCGCAGCACGTCGTCGACGGCGAAGCCCTCCTGGAGGAACTCGGGGCTCCACGCCACCTCGACGCCCAGGTCGGCGGGGGTGTGCTTGCTGACCAGCTGCTCCACCCACTCGGCGGTGCCGACCGGCACGGTGGACTTGCCGACGATCAGCGCCTTGCGGGCCAGGTGCTGGGCCAGGCTGGTGACGGACGCCTCTACGTACGACAGGTCGGCGCCCATGCTGTCGGCGCGCTGCGGCGTGCCGACGCAGATGAAGTGCACGTCACCGAACTCGGCGACCTCGGCGATGTCGGTGCTGAACCGCAGCCGCCCGGCGGCCAGGTTGCGCTTGAGCAGCTCGTCCAGGCCGGGCTCGTGGATCGGCACCTCGCCGGCGTTGAGCATGGCGATCTTGTCGGCGTCGACGTCGAAGCCGAGGACCTCGTAGCCGAGTTCCGCGTAGCAGATGGCGTAGGTGGCACCGAGGTAGCCGGTGCCCAGGAAGGTCACCCGGGGGCGCGGCGCGCCGGAGGGGGGCGTCACCGCGGCGATGGCGGGCATCGGCTGGGTGTTCGGGTACGGGATCGTCACGCCTGTCTTCTCCGCTCGCGCTGGCGTCGCTCGTCGCGTCGCGTTCTGCTGCGGCGCCTGGGCGGGCACCGGAGGGACTCTACGTCGGTCTCTTCCATCATCGCCGGGCGGCGTCGGCGCATCACACGTGCTACGCGGCGGTAACATCACCCGAACCGTGTCGCTATCCTTCAGTCTGCGCCGTCGACGGTCAGGAAACGTTACAGACTGCGCATGATAGCGGTGAAGGGGAGGGGCCGACATGGCCGCAGAGCAGTCGTTCGACGTCTACCGGTTGCCCGAGGAGCACGAGGCGATCCGGGAGGCGGTCCGTGAGGTCTGTGCGGCCAAGGTGGCGCCGCACGCCGCGGAGGCGGACGAGTCCGGCGAGTTTCCGAAGGCGTCGTACGACGCGCTGCGGGCGGCCGACTTCCACGCCCCGCACGTCCCCGTCGAGTACGGCGGCGCGGGCGCGGACGCGCTGGCCACGGCCATCGTGATCGAGGAGGTGGCGCGCTCCTGTGCGTCGTCCTCGCTGATCCCGGCGGTCAACAAGCTCGGCACCATGCCGCTGCTGCTGGCCGGTTCCGAGGAGCTCAAGCGGCGCTACCTGACCCCGGTGGCGGCGGGCGACGCGATGTTCTCGTACTGCCTCTCCGAGCCGGAGGCCGGCAGTGACGCGGCGTCGATGACCACCCGCGCGGTGCGTGACGGCGATCACTGGGTGCTCAACGGCGTGAAGCGCTGGATCACCAACGCCGGGGTCTCGGAGTTCTACACCGTCTTCGCGGTGACCGACCCGTCAGCCCGGTCCCGGGGCATCTCCGCCTTCGTGGTCGAGAAGTCCGACGCCGGCGTCAGCTTCGGCGCGCCGGAGAAGAAGCTCGGCATCAAGGGCTCGCCGACCCGCGAGGTCTACCTGGACAACGTCCGGATCCCGGCGGACCGCATGATCGGCGCCGAGGGCACCGGCTTCGGCACCGCGATGAAGACCCTGGACCACACCCGCGTCACCATCGCCGCACAGGCCGTCGGCATCGCCCAGGGCGCGCTCGACTACGCCAAGGGGTACGTCCAGGAGCGCAAGCAGTTCGGCAAGGCGGTCGCGGAGTTCCAGGGCGTCCAGTTCATGCTCGCCGACATGGGCATGAAGCTGGAGGCGGCCCGGCAGATGACGTACGTCGCGGCCGGCAAGTCCGAGCGTGGCGACGCCGACCTGACGTACTTCGGCGCGGCGGCCAAGTGCTTCGCCTCGGACGCCGCGATGGAGATCACCACCGACGCGGTGCAGCTGCTCGGCGGCTACGGCTACACCCGGGACTACCCGGTCGAGCGGATGATGCGGGACGCCAAGATCACCCAGATCTACGAGGGCACCAACCAGGTGCAGCGCATCGTGATGGCCCGTCAGCTCCTGAAGGACTGACCGGTTCGGCGGGCGGGCCGGACGACCGGCCCGCCCGCACATCGTCACCAGATCCCGGTTCCGTCGTCGCCCGGCCGCACGGCACGCGTACGGCCGGACCGTCACCGGATCTCGGTCGTCGTGTCCTCCTCCGGTCGGTTGGTGCCGCGCGGCGGCGCCGACCACGGCGACCCCCCGCCGGTGCGTCGCGGCAGCGGCTCGTTCGGCGTCGGGTCCGGGTAGCCGAGGCTCATCGGGGTGGTGTCCCGGTCGGTCGAGTCGGCCGGCGGCCAGTCGGTCAGTGTGAAGTCGTTCCGGTCCGGCCCCTCGGCGGTCGCCGGCGTCGGCTCGGCCACCGGTCGGGGCCACCGCCGCCAGCGCTGCCCGCTGACGGTGGCCATGACCAGCAGCAGGCCGATCAGGAAGAGCGTGCCGTTCTCCACCGGAACGTGCAGCGGCAGGGGGTCGCCGAAGACCTTCCAGCCGTCCGGGATGCGGTCCCGTACCTGGAAGGGCGCGACGAACATCCCCACGTACGGGGCGGCGAGCAGCAGCCCGGCCACGAGCGGGCCGAGCGGTGACGTGCGCAGCGTGCCGAGCAGACCGAGCAGCACCCCGCCGACGGCGAGGTAGACGGCGGGCTCGATGAGATTGGCCGAGTTGGACGTGCCGATCTCGACCCAACGGTCGACGGTGCCCGTCGACCCGTCCTGCCCGAGGGTGACCAGCACCCACGTGACGGGCGCCACCACCAACCCCGCGAGGAAGCTCCAGAGATGTCGCATCCGCGCACCGTACCGTCTTCGACATGACCGAGCACCCCTCCTCCGCGCCGACCGGCAAGCCGACCTCGTACTCCCGCGTCACATTGAGCCGGATCATGACGGCGGTCGACGTCAACCTCTACGGCACGGTGCACGGCGGCGTGCTGATGAAGTTCATCGACGACGTCGCGGGGGCCGCCGCAGCCCGGCACAGCGGCGGTACGGCGGTCACCGCGGCCATCGACGAGATCGTCTTCACCGAGGCGGTTCGGGTCGGGGATCTGCTGCACGCGCACGCCCAGGTGAACTGGACCGGGCAGACCTCGATGGAGGTCGGGGTCCGGGTGGTGGCCGAGCGGTGGGACTCGGCCGAGGACGAGCCGGTCCGGGTGGCCACCGCGTACCTCGTCTTCGTGGGCGTCGACCTCGGCGGCGCGCCGCGGACGGTCCGGCCGGTGCTGCCGGAGGACCCGGAGGACGAGCGCCGGTTCCGGGAGGCGGAGATCCGCCGCGCCCACCGGCTCGCCCGTCGCCGCGCCATCCAGGCCCACCGCGCTGGCTGACGGTGTAAGGAAGGGACCCTTCCTCTACCGGAGACGTTAGGAAGGGGCCCTTCCTCACACCTGGCCCACACCGGGTGGGGGTGGGGCATGTGGGTTCGGCACGTGCGCCGACGGGGGTCGGGTGCGGAGAATGGCGCTCTGAGGTAGGGCAAGATGGCGCCACGGCCCATTTCACAGTGTCGTGCGGGGCCAGGGGGAGGGTGGAGCAGTGGGTGACGTGCTGTGGACGCCACCGGCGGACGTACGCGAGCGGTCCCGGATCGGGAGCTACCTGCGCTGGCTGCGTGAGCACCGGGGGTTGGACTTCGCCGACTACGACGAGCTGTGGCGCTGGTCGGTGACGGACCTGGACGCGTTCTGGCAGTCGGTCTGGGACCACTTCGAGGTCGTCGCGCACACCCCGCCGACCGCCACGCTGACCGACCGGGGCATGCCCGGCGCGCGATGGTTCCCCGGCGCCACCCTCAACTACGCGGAGAACGTGCTGCGGATGCCGGGCCGGGCCGCCGACGACCCGGTGGTGATCGCGCACGGCCAGACCCGGGCGCCGGTGACCCTCACCGCCGCCGAGCTGCGCGAGCAGGTCCGCCGGGTGTCCGCCGGGCTGCGCCGGCTCGGCGTCACCGCCGGTGACCGGGTGGCCGCCTACGCGCCCAACATCCCCGAGACGTACGTGCTGCTGCTCGCCACCAGCAGCCTCGGCGCGATCTTCTCGTCCTGCGCGCCGGAGTTCGGCACCCGCAGCGTCACCGACCGCTGGCAGCAGATCGAGCCGAAGGTGCTGGTCGCCGTGGACGGCTACCGCTACGGCGAGAAGCCGGTGGACCGCAGCGGCGAGGTGGCCGCGATCCGGGCCGCCCTGCCGTCGCTGGAGCACACCGTCAGCATCGCCTACCTCGACCCGGCCGGGCCGCCGCCGGAGGGTGCGCTGGCCTGGTCGGAGCTGGCCGCCGGCACCGACGAGCCGCTGACCTTCACCCCGGTCGCCTTCGACCACCCGCTCTACGTGCTCTATTCCTCCGGCACCACCGGGCTGCCGAAGCCGATCGTGCACGGCCACGGCGGCATCCTGCTGGAGCACCTGAAGATGCTGGCCCTGCACCACGACCTGGGCCCGGCGGACAGGTTCTTCTGGTTCACCACGACCGGCTGGATGATGTGGAACTTCCTGGTCTCCGGGCCGGCGGTGGGCGCGGCGATCGTGCTCTTCGACGGCAACCCGGGCCACCCCGACCTGGGCGCGCTGTGGCGGCTGGCCGGGGAGACCGGCACCACGTACTTCGGCACGTCCGCGCCGTTCCTGCTGGCCTGCCGCAAGGCCGGGCTGGTGCCGAAGGAGACCGCCGACCTGTCCGCGCTGCGCGGGGTCGGTTCGACCGGCGCGCCGCTGCCCGCCGAGGGCTTCACCTGGGTGTACGAGACGGTCGGCGACGACCTCCAGCTCCAGTCGCTCTCCGGCGGCACGGACGTCTGCACCGGTTTCGTCGGCGGGGTGCCGCTGCTGGCGGTGCACGCCGGGGAGATCACCTGTCGGGCGCTGGGCGCCAGGGTGGAAGCCCGCTCGGCCGACGGCACCCCGGTCATCGGCGAGCTGGGCGAGCTGGTGATCACCGAGCCGATGCCGAGCATGCCGGTGGGCTTCTGGAACGACGCGGACGGCAGTCGCTACCGGGAGGCGTACTTCGACCTCTACCCGGGCGTCTGGCGGCACGGCGACTGGATCACCATCAACGACCGGGGCGGCTGCGTGATCACGGGCCGCTCCGACGCCACCCTCAACCGGGGCGGTGTGCGGCTCGGCACCGCCGAGTTCTACTCGGTGGTCGAGGGGCTCGACGAGGTCGTCGAATCGGTGGTGGTGCACCTGGAGGACGACGAGGGCGGCGCCGGGGAGTTGCTGCTGTTCGTGGTGCTCGCCGAGGGCCTGGAGCTGGACGACGCGATGCGGAAGAAGATCTGCCGCGAGCTGCGTACCGCCCTGTCGCCCCGGCACGTCCCGGACGAGATCCACCAGGTACGGGCCGTGCCGCGCACCCTGTCGGCGAAGAAGCTGGAGGTGCCGGTGAAGAAGATCCTCACGGGCACTCCGGTGGACTCGGCGGCGGCCAGGGGCGCCCTCGCCAACCCGGAGTCCCTGGCGGCCTTCGCCACCCTCGCCCACCACCGCACCCCCCGCCCCTAACCCTCACCTCACCCTCGCCCACTGTCCTTCCCCCTCCCCGCCCTCCTCCCCGCCCAAGCCCGCGCCGATCTTGCACTTTGTGCCCCGAGATAAGGGGTGAATCGCCCATATCGAGGGCGCAAACTGCAAGATCGCGCGGGCACGAGGGGCGGGCGTGCGGGCGGGCGGGTGGGGTGGGGGTCAGGGCAGGGGGTGGGTTACGCGTTCCGTGGTGGTGCGGGACGGTAGGCGGGCGGGGTCGAGGTTGGCGCAGAGGACCGTGGTGGCGTTGGCCGTCAGCGGGGCGAGCAGCCAGTCGACCGGGTCGGGGTACTCGGCCGTGTCGACCAGGACCCGGTCGCCGGGCGTGATGCCCAGCTCCGTCGCGCGGGCGGTCGCGCGGGCCAGCAGCTCCGCGTCGCCCGGGCCACCCTTCGCGTACGGGGTGAAGTGGTCGCCGTGCGCGCGTACCTCCGACACGTAGTCGGCGAAGCCGGGCGGCACCTGGCGCATCGGCAGGGCGAACGGGTCGAGCGCGAGGACGTACCGCTCGCCGGCCGGCCAGGCTTCCGCCTCGGCGACCCGCGCCACGGGGGCGAAGAGCACGTCCACGTCGCCCGGCGTGTCGGTGACGGTCAGCCCGACCGACCAGCAGCCGAGCAGCACCGCGGCGGTCTGCCAGTGCGGGGGTAGCAACACTCCGGCGGTGTCACCGGGGCTCACGGCCGCCTCGTCGACGAGCAGGTTGGCCGTCTTGGCCACCCAGTTCGCCAGCGTGGCGCCGGAGAGTTCGGTGCGTTCGCCCGTGGCGTCGTCGTACCAGGTCAGCAGCGGTCGGGTCGGGTCGGTCGCGATCGCGTCGGCGAGGACCCGGGCAATGTTGTCGGCCATCGGCGCGAACGATACGCGCCAGCGGCCGTACTCGATGACAACGACAAGTCGGCGTACCGTCGGGTCGCAGTCAGCGTCCGCGCCGGGCTCCGGCGTAGGCTTGCCCGGAGTGTTGTTCCCCACAGTCTCGTCAGTTCAAGGAGTCGCCCCGTGACCGCCGGTCGCCCGCCCCGCGTGCTCATCGACGCCACGAGCGTCCCCGCCGATCGTGGCGGTGTCGGTCGATACGTCGACGGCCTGCTCGGCGCCCTCGGCAAGGTGTGCGGGTCGGGGGTGGACCTGGCCGTCGTCAGCCTCCGCACCGACCTGGAGCGCTACACCCGGATGTTGCCCGGCGCGGAGATCATCCCCGCCCCGGCCGCCGTCGCGCACCGCCCCGCCCGGCTCGCCTGGGAGCAGACCGGCCTGCCGCTGCTGGCCCAGCAGGTGGGCGCGCAGGTGCTGCACTCGCCCTTCTACACCTGCCCGCTGCGGGCCGGCTGCCCGGTCACGGTGACCGTCCACGACGCGACGTTCTTCACCGAGCCGGAGCACTACGACAAGTCGCGGCGCACCTTCTTCCGCAGCGCGATCAAGACGTCCCTGCGCCGTGCCGACCGGGTGATCGTGCCGAGCAAGGCCACCCGGGACGAGCTGATCCGGCTGCTCGACGCCGATCCCACCCGGATCGACGTCGCCTACCACGGCGTCGACCACGCCGCTTTCCACGCGCCCAGCGACGAGGAGAAGGCCCGGGTCCGGGCCCGGCTGGGGCTCGGCGGCACCAACTACGTGGCCTTCCTGGGGGCCAAGGAGCCGCGCAAGAACGTGCCGAACCTGATCCGCGGCTGGGCCCGCGCGGTGACCGACCGGGAGGATCCGCCGGCCCTGGTGATCGCCGGCGGCCAGGGGCACGACGACGACATCGACCGCGCGGTGGCGGAGGTCCCGTCGCACCTGCGGCTGCTGCGCCCGGGCTATCTCCGCTACGCGGACCTGCCGGGCTTTCTCGGCGGGGCGCTGGTGGCCGCCTATCCGTCCTACGGGGAGGGCTTCGGCCTGCCGATCCTGGAGGCGATGGCGTGTGCCGCGCCGGTGCTCACCACGCCCCGGCTGTCGCTGCCGGAGGTGGGCGGCGACGCGGTCGCGTACACCAGTGAGGCGCCCGACCAGATCGCCGCCGACCTGGCCGCGCTGCTCGACGACGAGCAGCGGAGGTTGTCACTGGCCAAGGCCGGTTTCGACCGGGCCAAGGAGTTCACCTGGGAGTCCAGCGCCGAGGTGCACATCGCGGCCTGGAGCCGGGCCCGGTCCTGACCGGGCCGGCCCCTGGCGGCGAGAATGCGTCCTCGGTCAGGCGAATCGGGCATGATGTGCGGGTGATCTACGCCGTAATCCCGGCGGGTGGCAGTGGCACGAGGTTGTGGCCACTGTCCCGTGCCGGCCACCCCAAGTTCCTCCATCCGCTGACCGGCTCCGCCGCCTCGCTGCTCCAGGCGACGGTGGAGCGGCTGGGCCCGCTGACCACCGCCGAGCGCACCCTGGTGGTCACCGGGACCGCGCACGTGACGGCGGTCGCGCGCCAGCTCGCCGGGCTGCCGGAGGAGAACATCCTGGTCGAGCCCTCGCCCCGGGACTCGTGTGCGGCGATCGCCCTGGCCGCCGCGGTCATCGCGCGGCGCGACCCGGAGGCGGTGATGGGTTCCTTCGCCGCCGATCACCTGATCGGTGACCCGGAGCGCTGGCGGGAGGTCGTCCGCGAGGCGGTACGCGGCGCGGAGCAGGGCCTGCTGATGACGGTCGGCATCACCCCGACCCGGGCCGAGACCGGTTACGGCTACCTCCAGACCGGCGACCCGGTCGACGGGGGTCCGCTGCGGCCGGTGGCCGAGTTCAAGGAGAAGCCGAGCGCCGAGGTGGCCGAGGCGTACCTCCGTTCCGGGCGGCACCTCTGGAACGCCAGCATGTTCGTGTGGCGGGTCGACGTGTTCCTCGCCGAGCTGGCCCGCCAGCAGCCCGCCCTGCACGCCGGGATCGTCGCGATCGCCGAGGCGTGGGGCACCGAGGAGCAGGACGACGTGCTCGGCACGGTCTGGCCGACGCTGCCGAGGATCTCCGTCGACTACGCGGTGATGGAGGGCGCGGCGACCGCCGGCCGGGTGTCCACCGTGCCGGGCGACTTCGGCTGGAACGACGTCGGCGACTTCCACACCCTGGGCGAGGTGCTGCCCGCCGACGCCGACGGCAACGTGGTGCTCGGCGACGACGCCAAGCCGGGCGTGCTGCTGCGGGACAGCGGCGGGCTGGTGGTGGTGCCCCACTCCGGGCGGCTGGTGGCCGCCGTCGGCGTGCACGACCTGATCATCGTCGACACCCCGGACGCGCTGCTGGTCTGTCCCCGGGACCGGGCGCAGGACGTCAAGAAGGTCGTCGACGAGCTCAAGGAACGGGGCGAAGCGGGGCTCGTCTGAGCGTCGCCAGGGCCGGGGCGACCAGGCGGGCCGTCCCGCCGGCCAGCGGCTCCGGCAGCCGGTCCGGCGGGAACCAGCCCAGCGCCTCGGACTCCTCGCTGACCCGTTCCACGGCGCCGGGCGGGGCGAGGACGGCGAAGCGTACGTCGTGGTGCAGCGAGCCGCCCTGGCAGCTCACCGGGTGGATGTCGACGTCGATCGGCACCGGGTCGATCCGCAGGCCGGCGATGCCGGACTCCTCGCCCGCCTCGCGCAGGGCAGCGCCGGCGAGGGTCCGGTCGGCCGGCTCGCAGTGCCCGCCGAGCTGCACCCACCGCCGGAACTTGCCATGCAGGCAGAGCAGCACCCGTGACCCGGTGGCGTCGAGCACCAGCGCGCTCGCGGTGACGTGCCCGGGCCGGTGCGCGCGGCTCATCGCCACCGGCCCGGCGGCCAGCAGCGCCACGGTGCGGTCCCGGGCCTCGGCGGCGGACGGGCCCGTCGGTTCCCACCGGCCCAGTGTCGCGACGGCGTCGGCGTGCAGTGCCGCATACACCTCGGCGTCCGGCAACGGTCGGGAAACGGCGGCGGTGGGGGAGTCGGCCATGTCGACACTGTACGAGCCGGCGCTTCGTACCCTGGCCCGGTGACCCTGCGACTGTTGGAGTTCGTCGTGGCCGGCAACGAGGCCAGTGACCTGTTGCCGGTGCGTTCCGTGCCGCTGCTGCGGGCGCACGGTGCCCGGCGCGGCTTCTGGACGGTGTTGGACGAGGGGCCGGTGGAGCACTGTCTGGCCCTGCTGCTGGAGCTGGCGGACGGCCGCTGGGTCGCCCACCACGTGGCCGCCGACGCCGGGGTGGAGAACGGCCGCACGGAGGACGGCGAGGCGCTCGCCCACCACGACGGCTGGGTGTACGTGTTCGGCTCGCACTTCGGTTCGAAGGCGGGGCCGCTGCGCCCACGACGCGCCTTCGTGGCCCGGTTCCGCGAGGACGACGCGGCGGTGGGCCCGCTGCCGGTGCAGGTGGTGCGCAACCGCTTCCGGCTGCACCGGGCCGTCAACGACGCCCTGCTCAAGGCGGCGTTCACCCCGTTGCCGCCGGGGGAGAGGGTGCGGGCCCGGTTCATCGGGGAGACGGTCGCCCGGGGCACCGCCCGGTCGAAGCGCTGGGTCAGCCGGCTCGTCCCCGACGACCTGCCGCTGAACGTGGAGGCCGCCGCCTTCACGCCGACCGGCGCTGTCCTGCTCGGACTGCGGTTCCCGGTCACCGCCGACGGCGAGCCGATCCTGGTCGAGCTGACCGGTGTGGCGGGCATGTTCGACCCTGTGCCGAGCTGGCCGCAGGCGTCCGGGGCGTACGTCCTGACCGGGGTGACCCCACCGGGCGAGCTGGCCGGTTTCCGGGCGATCGCGCCCACGGACGACGGCGGCTACGCGGCGATCATCGGATCGATCGACGCGCTGGGCAAGGGGTCGGTGCTGCTCGACGACCATCCGGCCGGCGGCGAGGTCACCTCCCGGCACGTCCGGTTCTCCCCACCCGGCGACGGGCATCTGGTCCCGGGCGAGCTGGTGGCCGACCTGGCGCCGTTCCACCACGTGGAGGGGGTGGCCGAGTGGGACGGGCAGAGTTTCTACGTCACTGACGAGGACCATCGGGTGGCGCTCTGGGTCGACTGACCGGCGGCGGATCGACGACCGGACGGCACCTCCGCGGAACCTGGCCGCAGACCCTCGTGGTGCCGCCCGGTCGCCGGGCCTTTCCCCCAGTCCCCCCGGGTGCCCCGGTTCCGGACGTGTCGGCGACGCGCCCGCCCCCGTACGCGGGCAGTGGAAGCATGCCGAACGGTCCCGGGGGGCGTCGAGGTCTTTCAGCCCACGCTTAAAAACGGAGATAATTGCCGGCCAGGTACAGTGCAAACGGTTGCCAGGTATCCCCTCTGCCGGGCGATTCGGGAGCCGTCCATGCTGAAGATCTACTTTTCCGCCGAGGACATCCTCCGGACCAGGGTGGCTCCGGCGGCGGATCCGGTGTGGGAACTGGTTCTCAGCCTGCACCTGCTGCCCGGCCGTGGCCGGGATCCGCTGCTGGCGGGCTGGCGGCAGAGCGTGACCCGCGGGCTGCGCGAGAACAGCGACTCGGCGGGGCTGCGCCTTCTCCTGACGCTCAACCCGCCCCGCGGCTACTTCCCCGACTTCCTCACCCCGTACGAGACCAGGTCGGGGTTCGAGGCCGGTATGGAGGCGGTCCGCAGCACCCCCGTGGCGCTGCTGCACCGCGACCTGGCGCTGCTCGCCGCCGACAGTTCCGTGCCCGCCGGAGCGGTGCCGCTGGCCCGGGGGGATACGGACACGCTGCGTGGCCTGACCGACGCGATGGAGCGTTACCGTGGCCTGGCCATCGACCCGTACTGGACCCGGATCCAGGCGGCGGTGGAGGCCGACCGGGCCCGGCGGGCCCGGGCCCTGCTCGACGACGGGGTGGAGGGGCTGCTGGCCAGCCTGCGGCCCGCCATGCGCTGGGAGTCCGGGGTGCTGGAGATCCGCGACTATCCGCACAGCCGGGAGCTGCACCTGGACGGGCGCGGGCTGCTGCTGGTGCCGTCCTTCTTCTGCGCGGCCACCCCGGTGACCCTGCTCGACCCGGCGCTGCCCCCGGTCCTGGTCTACCCGGTGGACCGGCTCGGCGGCCTGCTGCCGGCCCCCGGTGAGGGCGCCGGCCCCGGGGCGCCGGATCCCGGGCGGGAGGCGCTGGCCGCGCTGCTCGGCCGCACCCGGGCGGCGGTGCTGGCGGCCAGCGACGACGGCTGCACCACCGGCGAGGTGGCCCGCCGGCTGAACATCTCGGCGGCCGCCGCGAGCCAGCACACCACCGTGCTGCGCAACGCAGGGCTCCTCGTCAGCCAGCGCGACCGCAACACCGTCCTGCACACCCTGACCCCGTTGGGGCGGGCGATGCTCAACTCCTGAGCGCCGCCCAGGCCCGACCGGGCGGCGTCAGCGTCGTCACGTGCGCCGCCGGAGCCTCCGCCTCACAGGGCCAGGACGGCGCTGGCGGTGGTGCCGGGGGGCGGGGGAAGCAGCAGGGAGGCGACGCCCTCGGCCGCCAGGGCGGTGCGGAGGCGTTGCAGGTCGGCGCCGAAGCGGACCAGGTCGGTCGGGCCGGCCGGGGTGGCCGGGGAGCCGAGCACCAGGGTCGTCGCCTCCGCCGGCCAGCCGGGCACCCGGGCGGTCAGCCCGGCGCGCGCCTCCTCGTCGGCGACGAGGCTGAAGATCGTGCCGGGCGCGACCACGTCCGCGACCGTGCCGATCGCCCGGCGTACGGCCTGCGGGTCGGGCGGGGTCGGGTTGGGGCCGTCGGGCAGGGTGGCGGCGGCGGCCAGCCCGGCGGCCTTCGCCTCGGCGGTGCCCAGCGAGAAGAGGTCCATCGTGGCGTCCCGGACCAGCTCCGACGCGCCGGCGCCGTCGTCGGGCCGGGGCGCGGTGAGGTAGCCGCGCACCACCGCGACCGGCATCTGGTCGCACTTGCCCTTGATCAGCTCGCCCGCGCCGGCCAGTTCGTCCACGACCGCCATCTGGGTCAGCTGGAGCTCGTTGCCGTACGGGTCGACCTCGCCCCGGTGGTCGCGGATCGCGTCCATCCCGGCGACGCCGAGCGCCACGTCGGTGAGCCCGTTGCGCCAGGGCCGGCCCATCGTGTCGCTGACGATCACCGCGACGTCGACGCCGTGGCGATCGCGCAGGGCGGCGCGCAGCGCCCGGGCCGAGGCGTCCGGATCCTCGGGGAGCAGCACCAGCCGGGTCTTGTCGACGTTCGAGGCGTCGATGCCGGCCGAGGCCATCACGAAGCCGTGGTGGGTCTGCACGATGCGGGTCGCGCCCCGGGTGGCCACCACCCGCGCCGTCTCGGCGGCGAGCACCTCGTCCCGCGCGGCGAGCCGCTCCGGCCCGTCCGCCGGGACGTCGACCAGCCGCCCCTCCGCCTTCGAGACGATCTTGCTGGTCACCACCAGCACGTCGCCGTCGCGCAACCAGGGCGCGGCGGTGGCGATCAGGGCCGCCAGGTCGTCGCCCTCGGACACGTGGCCGATGCCCGGCACCGGCAGGATCTCAAGCCTCACGTCAGCTCCAGCGCGGCGCGGACCATGGCCGCCGTCGCCGCCTCGTCGGTCATCCGCAGCGGCGCCGCGCGGACGGTCACCTCCGGCACCACGGTGCCGGCGTCCTCCTCGGCGACCAGCCAGCCGTCGAGCAGCCCGCCCGCTGACCGGCCCCCGTAGAGCCGGCCCACGCCGGCCGCGCTGCACTCCACGCCCAGCACCGACAGGCAGCGGTCGGCCATGCCGCGTACCGGTGCGCCACCGATGATCGGCGACACTCCGACCACCGCGGCGGGGCCGTCCGCGACCGCCTCGCGCAGCCCGGGCACGGCCAGGATCGGGGCGACGCTCACCACCGGGTTGCTCGGCGCGACCAGCACCACGTCGGCCGCGGTGACCGCCTCCAGGACGCCGGGCGCCGGCCTGGCGGTCTCCGCGCCGACGAAGACGAACCGGTGGGTGGGGACGTCGCCGCGGTGGCGTACCCACCACTCCTGGAAGTGGATCGCCCGCTGCCCGCCGTCGGCGTCGCCCGCGACCGTCGGTCCGCTCACCACCACGTGGGTCTCCAGCCGGTCGTCGGTCGCCGGCAACAGGCGTACGCCGGGCTGCCAGCGGGTGGCGAGCGCCTCGGTGACCGCGTGCAGCGGGTAGCCGGCGTTGACCATCGTGGTCCGCACCAGGTGGGTGGCGATGTCCTTGTCGCCGAGCCCGAACCAGGTCGGCTCGGCGCCGTACGCCGCCAGCTCCTCCTTGACCGTCCAGCTCTCGCCCACGCGCCCCCAGCCACGCTCGGGATCGGCGCCGCCACCGAGCGTGTACATGACGCTGTCCAGATCGGGGCAGACCTTGAGGCCGTGCAGGAGCAGGTCGTCGCCGACGTTGACCACGGCGGTCACCTCGGCGCCGACCTCGCGGGCGTACGCCCGGACGCCGACCAGGAAACGAGCGCCTCCGATGCCGCCCGTCAGAACCACGATGCGCATGCCGACCATCCTCGCGCACGGGCCGCCTCCGGTCCGAGTGTGGGCCGGGAGACTAGGCTCACGTCGGCAACTGTCCGCATTCGCCCCGAGGGGGAACCCGTGACCAGCCCCGCCGAGCCCGCGTCCACCGACGCGACGCAGGCCAGCCAGCTGACCAAGCCGCTGCGTGAACTCGCCGCCTTCGTGCTGCTCGGCGCGAACGCCGTGTTCCTCTTCATCGGCCTGATCCGGCTGGTGACGCCGACCGAGTACAGCACATTCGGGGGTCGGGCGGGCAGCGCCTTCTACGCCTTCGTCGGCGTGGAGGCGGTGTTCCTGCCGCTGCTGGCCGTGCTGCTCGCGACGCACGTGAAGCCCCCGGTGCCGAAGGCGAAGCTGATCACCCAGGCGGCCCTGGGCGAGTACGCCGTCAGTGCGCTGTTCGGCGGGCTGACCTTCCTCTTCTGGACGGTGAACCGGCTGGCCGAGGGCGAGGTCCTCGACGCCTTCCTGGGCCTGCTCAGCCGGGTGGCCTGGCTGGCGCTGTTCGCGGTCGCCGCGTACGTCGTGTTCAAGGTCTGGCGCACCCTCTACTACGTCCCCAAGCCGAAGCCCCAGCCCGGCGTGTACGGCCAGCCGCAGCCGGGCTGGCCCCAGCAGCAGGGCGGCTACCCCGCGCCGGGCCAGCAGGTCCCCGGTCAGCAGGTCCCGGGTCAGCAGGTCCCGGGTCAGCAGGGCGGCTGGCAGGCACCGGGCCCGTACGGCGCCCCGTACGGTCAGCAGTCCGCGCCGTTCGCCGGTGGCCCGCAGCAGAGCTCGCCGTTCAGCCCGGCCCCGCAGTCCGCCCCGCCGTTCGGCCAGGCCCCGCAGTCGGCACCCCCGGCGGCGTCGGAGGGGCAGACCGTCCCGCAGTTCAGCCCGGCCCCGCAGTCGGCACCCCCGGCCGCACCCGCCCCGCATTCCGCGCCCCCGTTCGGCCCGCCGCAGTCCGCGCCTCCGTTCGGCCCGCCGCAGGGCGCCCCGCCGTTCGGCCAGCCGCCCTCGGCAGACCCCACCCAGGCGATCCCGCGCCAGTCCGCCGAGCTCACGGAGCCCACCCAGGCGATCCCGCGTCCCGCCGCCGACGAGACGGACCGCACCCAGCGGATCAACCCCGGCGACACCCCCGACGCCCCACGCTGACCGGGTCGACAGCCCACACCCGAGCGCCCCGCACCCACCGTGCGGGGCGCTCGCCATCCCACTGACCACCTCCCACCCCACCCACCCCGCCCCACCCCGCCTCCCGGTGGTGATCAAGAGGTTTTGGTCGGCGGGAGGCGCCTTCCAGGGCGAAAACTTCTTGATCACCGCGCCCGAGGGGCGGGGTGGGCGCCCGAAGGGCGGGTGGGCGGGGGGTGGGTGGGCAAAGGGGGGTGCGGTTGTTCACGCGGGGCAGGGGGGCGGGGCTGGGCGGATGAGCGCTTAGGCTGGGCGGATGGTTGATCGCACCGTGCCCGGACCGACCGACGCGAGCGTGCGGCGGGCGCTGCACCGGGCCGCGAGCGGGCGGGCACTCGACGTCGACGAGGCCGCCGCGCTGCTGGCCGCCCGGGGCGAGGCGCTCGACGAGCTGCTCGACATCGCCAGCGCCGTCCGCGACGCCGGGCTGCGCGAGGCGGGGCGGCCGGGCGTGGTCACGTACTCGAAGAAGGTCTTCATCCCCCTCACCCGGCTGTGCCGGGACCGGTGCCACTACTGCACCTTCGCCACCGTGCCGCACCGGCTGCCGGCGGCCTTCCTCGACCGGGACGAGGTCCTCGCCATCGCCCGGGCGGGGGCGGCACAGGGCTGCAAGGAGGCCCTGTTCACGCTCGGCGACCGGCCCGAGGAACGCTGGCCGGCGGCCCGGCAGTGGCTGGACGAGCGCGGCTACGACTCCACGCTTGACTACCTGCGCGCCTGCGCGGTGGCGGTGCTGGAGGAGACCGGGCTGCTGCCGCATCTCAACCCGGGCGTGCTCTCCTGGTCGGAGTTGCAGCGGCTCAAGCCCGTGGCGCCCAGCATGGGGATGATGCTGGAGACCACGGCGACCCGGCTCTGGTCGGAGCCGGGCGGTCCGCACTTCGGCTCGCCCGACAAGGAGCCGGCGGTACGGCTGCGGGTGCTCGACGACGCGGGCCGGGTCGGCGTGCCGTTCACCACCGGCATCCTGATCGGCATCGGCGAGACTCCCGCCGAGCGGGTCGACGCGATCTTCGCGATCCGCCGCGCGCACCGCGAGTACGGCCACCTCCAGGAGGTGATCGTGCAGAACTTCCGCGCGAAGCCCGACACGGCGATGCGCGGGATGCCCGACGCCGAACTGCATGACCTTGCCGCCACGGTGGCGGTGACCCGGGTGCTGCTCGGGCCGAAGGCCCGGATCCAGGCCCCGCCGAACCTGATCGCGGGCGAGTACGACCTGCTGCTGCGTGCCGGCATCGACGACTGGGGCGGGGTCTCCCCGCTGACGCCGGACCACGTGAACCCGGAACGGCCCTGGCCGCAGATCGACGAGCTGGCCCGGCACACGGAGAAGTCCGGCTTCACCCTGCGCGAGCGGCTGACGATCTACCCCGAGTACGTGCGGGCCGGCGACCCGTGGCTGGACCCGCGCCTGTTGCCGCACGTCGGCGCGCTGGCCGACGCGGCGACGGGGCTGGCCGTCGAGGAGGCCCGGCCGGTGGGCCGCCCCTGGCAGGAGCCCGACGAGACGTACGGCGGCCGGACCGACCTGCACGCCACCATCGACACCACCGGCCGGACCGGCGACCGGCGTGGCGACTTCGACCACGTCTACGGCGACTGGTCCGAGGTGGCGGGCAAGGTCACCGCCGGCGGCGGGGGAGGGACCGACCACGACCTGCGGGCGGGGCTGCGGCTGGCGGCCGACGACCCGGCCGCGCTGCTCGACCCGCGGCACGAGGCGGCGACGCTGGCGCTGTTCGCCGCCGACGGGCCGGCGCTCGACGAGCTGTGCCGGCTGGCCGACGACGTGCGACGGGCGGCGGTCGGCGACGACGTGACGTACGTGGTCAACCGCAACATCAACTTCAGTAACGTCTGCTACGTCGGCTGCCGGTTCTGCGCCTTCGCCCAGCGGGAGCGGGACGCCGACGCGTACCGGCTCTCGGTGGAGCAGGTCGCCGACCGGGCCGAGGAGGCGTGGGCGGCCGGGGCCAGCGAGGTGTGCCTCCAGGGCGGGATCGACCCGAAACTGCCGGTGACCGTCTACGCCGACCTGGTCCGGGCGATCAAGGCGCGGGTGCCGGGGATGCACGTGCACGCGTTCTCGCCGATGGAGATCGTCACCGCCGCCGCCAAGGCCGGCGTGTCCGTGCGGGAGTGGCTGACCGGGCTGCGCGAGGCCGGGCTGGACACCATCCCGGGCACCGCCGCGGAGATCCTCGACGACGACGTGCGGTGGGTGCTCACCAAGGGCAAGCTGCCGGCCGCCGCCTGGGTCGACGTGGTCGGCACGGCCCACGAGCTGGGCATCCGGTCCAGCTCCACGATGATGTACGGCCACGTTGACCACCCCGGGCAGTGGCTCGCGCACTTCCGGGTGCTGGCCGGGTTGCAGGACCGTACGGGCGGCTTCACCGAGTTCGTGGCGCTGCCGTTCGTGCACACCAACGCCCCGATCTACCTGGCCGGCATCGCCCGCCCGGGGCCGACGTGGCGGGAGAACCGGGTGGTGCACGCGATGGCCCGGCTGTTGTTGCACGGCCGGATCGACAACATCCAGTGCTCGTGGGTGAAGCTCGGCGACGAGGGCACGGCGGCGATGCTCCGGGGCGGCTGCAACGACCTGGGCGGCACGCTGATGGAGGAGACGATCTCCCGGATGGCCGGCTCCGGCAACGGCTCGGCGCGTACGGAGGAGCAGTTGGTCGCCATCGCGACTGCCGCCGGACGGCCGGCCCGCAGGCGTACGACCGCGTACGGCCAGCCCCGACCCTAGCCGGTGCGGTGACGTCCGCCCGGGTGGCCGTACGTGGACTGCCCGGGGTCGGTCGACCGGACATCGACGAACTCCCTGACTCTCCACACTGGCTGTCGCCCCGCGCCGCGTCGGCTGGTCGGCTCCGCCCGCCGGTGCCCGTACCGCTTGATGGGACGGCAGGGCGGCATCCGGTGGGATTTCTGTCGTTAGTGGACGGACGACCGGATTCGTCCGGCCAGCAGTGCGTCGACCGTTCCTCGCCCGCCGGTAGATGCCGTCCTGTCGCCGTGTCGTGTCCACATCGTGGGCGGGAGCGCCGTCGGGGTTCCGGGCTCGACGGGCGGTCCGCGCCAACTCGGGTTAACCTGTGCCCCACCAAGATCAACGGATCGTGGTGGGTGACTTTCCCGGGCCTCCGCCGACCCGCCCGCTCGGGTCGGCGGGGAAGCGCCACGGGAGAAAACTCGGGCAACTCGCCGGAGAGGGCGTTACTCGGCCGGGGTCTGAATCGATAGGGCAGGTTGCGAGGCCGGGTGGCCGGGTGGCTGTCCGGAGTGTTGTCGGGAGGGCGACTCCATTATCAAGTTCGGCTTGACGGCGCACGCATTACACGCGTGTAATTTGAATGGGGTTGTTCGCACGGAACGCAACAAATCGGGACCGTACGGACAAGCACGCCTTCCGCGTGGGGGGTTGCAGCGGCGATGACGCCGGTGCGCGACAAGGAGGCATCTGATGGACGGCCAGCTTGAGGTGGCCGACCTGCTCGGAAACGCGCCGGAGTGGCAGGAGCAGGCGCTTTGCTCCCAGACCGATCCGGAGGCGTTCTTTCCCGAGAAGGGCGGTTCGACCCGCGAGGCGAAGCGGATCTGCTCGCGCTGCGAGGTGAAGACGGAATGCCTCGAATACGCTCTCGGCCACGACGAGCGGTTCGGGATCTGGGGTGGGCTCTCGGAACGGGAGCGGCGCAAGCTCAAGCGGCGGGCCGCCTGAACGTTGCCCGGGCCGGGGCGGTGGGGGCCGCCCGGCTCAGGCGCGGCACGGCCGGCGGTTCAGGCCAACTCGTCGGGGTCCACCCCGAGCAGATTGGCCACCTGTTCGATGATCACGTCGTGTACGAGATCCGCGAGGTCCTCGCGGTCCATCGCACGAAACTCCAACGGCCGGCGGTAGAGCACGATCCGCGGGGGAACCTCCTGCCTGCCGGGCCGGCCGGGCAGCAGTCGGGCGAGCGGCACCTCGCCGTCCTCCAGCACGTCGGAGTCGTAGACGTTGAGATCCGGCGGGACGTCCTCCACCGCGAACTCGACCCCGGCCAGTTCCTTGGCGAACCGCCGTTCGAGGGTCTCGACCGTGTCCAGCACCAGGTCGTCGAAGATCTCCGCCTTCGTACGCGCCAACGGCACCGTCGCCGGCACCAGCCGCCCGCGCAGACCGCGCCCGTGCCGGTCCCGGTGGGCGCGCCGGCCGGGGCGGCGGTGTTCCGGGCTCGTCATGAGGAAGAGGTTAGCGCCCGCACCGACCTGGGCCGCGGCAGCACCACCGACGCGGCGCGGCGCGGGCGGCACGGGCCGAATTGTGATCACCGCTACGGGCGTGTCGCAACGCGAACCAGTGCGCCGGACCCGGTAATGGAGATACCCTGCCGCCGTGAGGTCACCACGGCGCTGCTCCCGTAACGGCTGCCCCCGGCAAGCGGTCGCCACGCTGACCTATGTCTACAACGAGTCGACAGCGGTGGTCGGCCCCCTGGCGGCATTCGCCGAGCCGCACACGTACGACCTCTGTGAGCCGCACGCCCGGAGCCTGACGGCGCCGCGCGGCTGGGACGTGGTCCGGCACGAGGGCGAGTTCGAGCCCCCGCCGCCCACCACCGACGACCTGGTCGCTCTCGCCGAGGCCGTCCGCGAGGCCGCCCGCCCGGTGGCGCCCCGCCCGCCAGAGGACAACGGGACCGTCAACTCGGCCCCCCAGACGGGCCGCCGGGGTCACCTCCGCGTCATCCCCCCGAACCACTGACCCGCCGCGCCGGCCGAGGTCACAGGCGTGACCAGGCCTCGGTGAGCACGGCGCGCAGGATCTGCTCGATCTCGTCGAACTGCTCCTGCCCGGCGGTCAGCGGCGGGGCGAGCTGGACGACGGGGTCGCCCCGGTCGTCGGCCCGGCAGTAGAGCCCGGCGGAGAAGAGCGCCGTGGACAGGAAGCCGCGCAGCAGCCGCTCGGACTCGGCCTCGTCGAAGGTCGCCCGGGTGGCCTTGTCCTTGACCAGCTCGATGCCGTAGAAGTAGCCGTCGCCGCGCACGTCGCCGACGATCGGCAGGTCGTGCAGCTTCTCCAGGGTGGCGCGGAAGGCCGCCTCGTTCGCCCGGACGTGCCCGGTCAGGTCCTCGCGGGCGAAGACCTCCAGGTTGGCCAGCGCCACCGCGCAGGAGACCGGGTGGCCGCCGAACGTCACCCCGTGGGCGAACATGCCGGTCTCGGTCAGGAACGGCTCCATCAGCCGGTCGCTGGCGATCATCGCGCCGAGCGGCGCGTAGCCGGAGGTGATGCCCTTGGCGGTGGTGATGACGTCCGGCTGGTAGCCGTACCGGACGGCGCCGAAGTATTCACCCAGCCGGCCCCACGAGCAGATCACCTCGTCGGAGACGAGCAGCACGTCGTACGCGTCGCAGATCGCGCGGACCCGCTCGAAGTAGCCGGGCGGCGGCGGGAAGCAGCCGCCGGAGTTCTGCACCGGCTCCAGGAACACGGCGGCGACCGTGTCCGGCCCCTCCCGCTCGATCGCCCGGCCGATCTCGTCGGCGGCCCAGCGGCCGAACGCCTCGGGGGAGTCGCGGTGCTCGGGGGCGCGGTAGAAGTTGGTGTTCGGCACCTTGATGGCGCCCGGCACCAGCGGCTCGAAGTCGCTCTTGATGCCGGGCAGTCCCGTGATCGACAAGGCCCCCATCGAGGTGCCGTGGTAGGCGACGTAGCGGCTGACGACCTTGTGCTTGTTCGGCTTGCCGGTGCGCTTGAAGTAGGCCCGGGCCAGCTTCCAGGCCGCCTCCACGGCCTCCGATCCGCCCGTGGTGAAGAAGACCCGGTTCAGGTCGCCGGGGGTGAGCCCGGCGATCCGCTCGGCCAGCTCGATCGCCTTCGGGTGGGCGTACGACCAGAGGGGGAAGTAGGCCAGCTCGCCCGCCTGCTTGGCGGCGGCCTCGGCCAGCTCGGCGCGCCCGTGGCCGGCGTTGACGACGAAGAGCCCGGCGAGCCCGTCCAGGTAGCGCCGGCCCTGGGCGTCCCAGACGTACGAGCCCTCGCCGCGCACGATGGTCGGCACCTCGCCGGCGGAGTAGCTCGCCATCCGGGTGAAGTGCATCCAGAGGTGGTCGGTGGCGTCGGCCATGTCAGCCCCATCGGGTCTCGGGCCGGTCAGGGGTGTCACCGGCCGCTCTGCCCCTGGTTATCCCACAGCCCGGCGAGCATGCGCAAGTGAGATCGACGGCCCGTGGGCAATCTGGCGACGGAATCAGTTAGCCCGCATCTTGTTGGCAACGAATTTCGCATGAGCGATCGCCGCTGCAGTGACTCGGGCGACCTCCCCAGACAGACGCTGTCGAGCTGCCCCACCCATGCGCCCACCAAAAGGCCGAACGTCCCCCCGCCCCCCAATCCGCGCCCCTGTCCTCCTCGCGATCTTGCACTTTCAGCCCCAGGGTTCTTCACATAACGGCACATAAGGCGGACCAAAAGTGCAAGATCGCGGGGCGGGGCCGGGCCGGGTGTTCGTCCGGGACAGCAAGGACCGCGCCGGTGGCACGCTCGCCTTCGGCCCCGACGCCTGGCGGGCCTTCGTCGGCCTGGTCGGGCGGCGGGGCTGACCGCGCCGGCCGGCTCGGGCCAGGGGTGCCGCGCCGCTCAGGCGGTGCCCCATGAGGCGCTGCTCAGATCGTTCCCCAGGAGGTCGCTGCTCAGGCGGTGCCCCAGGTGTACGTCTGCTTGCGCAGCTTGAGGTAGACGAACGCCTCGGTGGAGAGCACACCGTCGACGGCCCGCAGCCGTTGCAGGATCTCCAACAGGTGGTCGTCGTTGCGGCAGACGACCTCGGTCAGCAGGTCGAACGAGCCGGCGGTGATCACCACGTCGTCGACCTCCTCCAACTCGGCGAGGCGGTCGGCCACGGCCTCCAGGTCGCCGTCGGTGCGCAGCCCGATCATGGCCTGGCGGGGAAAGCCGAGCTGGAGCGGGTCGGTCACCGCGACGATCTGCATCACGCCCGCGTCGAGCAGCCGTTGCACCCGTTGGCGTACCGCGGCCTCGGAGAGCCCGACCGCCTTCCCTATCGTGGCGTACGGGCGGCGGCCGTCTTCCTGGAGTTGTTCGATGATCTGCTTCGCCACGTCGTCGAGCAGGACGTGGTTGGCACCGCCGCGCACGGTGACCCGCCGTCCGCCATTGCCGTTTTCGTGCTGCCGGTTCGTCATCGACCGCTCCCATATTCAATCCCGGCTGAGCCTAGCGCCAACGCGCAGTCTGGCGTATTTCGTCGTGCATCGCTATTCACGCAACGGAATCCCTTGTAAGGGAGGTTTTCTCATGTCAGGATCAGTCGTTCACCGCACCTGACCCACCGCCGGCGCGCCACCCCGCCCGCTCGCCGACGATGACCTCAAGGAGTCGTCACATGCGAACTCCCTTTCGGCCCCTCACCCGGCGTGGCCTGCTGACCGGCACCCTGGGCTCGGCCGTGCTGCTCGCCGCGGGCGGCTCGCTGGCCGGCTGCGGCACCAAGGCGGCCACCCAGACGGAGGCCGGCTGCGTCAGCGAGGACCTGTCCGGCACCGAGAAGACTCTGACATTCTCCAACTGGCCGCAGTACATGGACGTGGACGACTCCGACGAGTCCAAGCGGCCGACCCTCGACGCGTTCGTCGCGAAGAGCGGCATCCAGGTCGCCTACACCGAGGACGTCAACGACAACAACGAGTTCTTCGGCAAGGTGCAGAACCAGCTCGCGGGGTGCCAGTCGACGGGGCGGGACATCATGGTCCTCACCGACTGGATGGCGGCGCGGATGATCCGCCTCGGCTGGATCCAGAAGCTGGACAGGTCGAAGCTGCCCAACGTCGAGGCCAACCTGCTGCCCTCGCTGCGCGGCCGGTCGTTCGACAAGGAGGACCAGCTCGCCATCCCGTGGCAGTCCGGCCTGGCCGGGCTCGCCTACAACGGCAGGGTGACCAAGGAGATCCGGACGGTCGACGAACTGCTCACCCGCCCCGACCTCAAGGGAAAGGTGACCGCGCTGTCGGAGATGCGGGACACCATGGGCCTGCTGCTCCAGTCCAACGGGCACGACCCGGCGAACTTCACCGCCGCCCAGTACGACGACGCCCTCAACAAACTGAAGAAGGCCGTCGACTCCGGCCAGATCCGCAGGTTCACCGGCAACGACTACGCGCCGGACCTCGCCAAGGGCGACATCGCCGCGTGCATCGGCTGGTCCGGTGACGCCATCCAGCTCGGCTTCGACGATGAAAAGATCAAGTTTGTGGTGCCCGAATCCGGCGTCATGATCTGGTCGGACAACGTGGTGGTGCCGAACAAGGCCACCCACAAGGGCAACGCCGAGCAGCTCGTCAACCACTACTACGAGCCGGCGGTCGCCGCCCGGCTCGCCGCGTTCGTCAACTACATCTGCCCCGTCCAGGGCGCCAGGGCCGAGATGGAGAAGATCGATCCGTCGCTGGCCGCCAACCCGCTGATCTTCCCCGACGACGCCATCCTCGCGAAGTCCACGGTCTTCATGGCGCTGGACGAGAAGCAGGAACGCGAGTACGAGGCCAAGTTCCAGCAGGTCATCGGGGCGTGAGCGGGATGCGTGGGACGACTGCGGGACGCGGGGGCCCGGCCGGCGACCTGCGGCTGGCCAACCTCACCAAACGGTTCGGCACCGTCACCGCCGTGGACGACCTCAGCCTGACCGTCCCCCAGGGTTCGTTCTTCGCCCTGCTCGGCGCGTCCGGCTGCGGCAAGACCACCACGCTGCGGATGATCGCCGGCCTGGAGGAGCCGACCGGCGGGCAGGTGCTGCTCGGCGACCGCGACGTCACCCGGCTGCGCCCGTACCGGCGGCCGGTGAACACCGTCTTCCAGAGCTACGCGCTCTTCCCGCACCTGGACGTCTTCGAGAACGTGGCGTTCGGCCTG
This sequence comes from Micromonospora sp. NPDC048170, assembly GCF_040652795.1. Classification (NCBI taxonomy): domain Bacteria; kingdom Bacillati; phylum Actinomycetota; class Actinomycetes; order Micromonosporales; family Micromonosporaceae; genus Micromonospora; species Micromonospora sp. NPDC048170. The sequence continues at coordinate 339,882 of NZ_JBEZMR010000001.1, read as the reverse complement.
CGCCGGCGGGGGATCCGCTCCGTCGACGACGAGGTCATGGGGATGCTCGCGCTGGTGCAGCTCGACGACCACGGCCACCGCCGCCCCGCCCAGCTCTCCGGCGGGCAGCAGCAGCGGGTCGCCCTGGCCCGTGCCCTGGTCAACCGTCCGCAGGTGCTGCTGCTGGACGAGCCGCTCGGCGCGCTCGACCTGAAGCTTCGGCGGCGGATGCAGATCGAACTGAAGCGGATCCAGACCGAGGTCGGCATCACGTTCGTGCACGTCACCCACGACCAGGAGGAGGCCATGACGATGGCCGACACCGTCGCCGTGATGAACGCCGGGCGGATCGAGCAGCTCGGCGCCCCCGCCGACCTCTACGAGTACCCGGCCACGGCGTTCGTGGCGAACTTCCTCGGCCAGTCCAACCTGCTCGCCGGCGAGGCCGCCGGTGTGGGCGGGGACGACGTGGCGGTGTCGGCGTACGGCCGTCGCTTCTCCGTGCCCGCCGGCCGGGCCCGGGTCGACCGGGGGCCGGTCCACCTGGGCGTACGCCCCGAGAAACTGCACCTGGTCGACTCCGCCGACGAGGTCCCCGCCGGGTGCCAGCACGTCAGCGGGGTGGTCACCGACGCCTCCTACGTGGGGGTGAGCACCCAGTACCTGCTGCGTACCGGCTGGGGCGGCGAGTTGTCGGCGTTCGTGGCCAACAGCGGCGCGACCGGTCCACTGCCGGTGGGCGCGGAGGCGGTGGCGTACTGGGACCCTCGGCACGCCTTCCTGCTGCCCCGCGAAGCCGGCGAACCCGACCCGGCCACGCCGCTGCGGGACGAGCCGGTGGGCGCACCCTCGTGAGCGAGCGCAGCGAGGCGGCGACGTGAGCGCGCTCGCGCACCTGCCCACCGGGTCCGGCCCGTCGTCGGCACCCGCACCGCCCCGTCGGCCCGGGCGGCACCGCCTCCTGCCGTACCTGCTGCTGCTACCCGCGGCGGCCTGGCTGCTCGTCTTCTTCGCGGTGCCGCTGCTCCAACTGGCCGCCGCCAGCCTCTACGACCCCGCCGGCTCGCTCGCCACCGGCTACGCGATGACCTGGGCGTTCGGCAACTACCCGGACGCGCTCGCCGCGTACTGGCCGCAGTTCGTGCGGTCCTTCGGCTACGCCGGGGCCGCGCTGGTGCTGGCGCTGCTGGCGGGCTACCCGCTGGCGTACGCCATCGCGCAGAAGGCCGGGCGGTGGAAGAACCTGCTGCTGGTCTGCGTGGTCGCGCCGATGTTCACCAGCTTCCTGGTGCGTACGCTGGCGTGGAAGACGATCCTGTCGGACAACGGCTGGCTCGTCGGGCTGCTGCGCGACGTGCACCTGCTCGCCCCCGACGGCCGGCTGCTCGCCACCCCCGTCGCGGTGGTGCTCGGCCTGACGTACAACTTTCTGCCCTTCCTGGTGCTGCCGCTGTACGCGAGCCTGGAGCGGCTGGATCCCCGGCTGCTGGAGGCGGCCGGCGACCTCTACGCCAGCCCGCTGCGGGCGTTCCGCAGGGTCACGCTGCCGCTGTCCATGCCGGGCCTGGTCGCCGGCACGCTGCTGTTCTTCATCCCGGCCAGCGGCGACTACATCAACGCCGAGCTGCTCGGCACCCCCAACGAGTACATGATCGGCAACGTCATCGACTCGGCGTTCCTGGTCCGGCTGGACTACCCGCAGGGCGCGGCGCTGTCGTTCCTGCTGATGGCGGCGATCCTCGCGGTGGTCTTCGGCTACCTGCGCCGAGCCGGTACGGAGGAGGTGCTGTGACGACGCGGATCGCCCGCTGGCTGGCCGACCGCTGGGTGACGGGCGCGGCGCTGCTGGTGCTCGGCTACCTGCTCCTGCCGGTCGCCGTGGTTGCCGCGCTGTCCTTCAACCGTCCCTCCAGCCGCCTGTCGTACGACTTCAACGAGTTCACCCTCGACAACTGGCGCAACCCGTGCGCCACCTCCGACATGTGCGACGCGGTGGTACGCAGCGTCCAGATCGGCTTCGTCGCCACCGTGGTCGCCACGGTGCTCGGCACCCTGATGGCGTTCGCGCTGGCCCGGCACCGGTTCCGTGGCCGCTCCGGGATCAACGTGCTGATCTTCCTGCCGATGGCCACCCCCGAACTGGTGATGGGCACCTCGCTGCTCGCCCTCTTCGTCTCCGCCGGGGTGCCGCAGGGCTTCTGGACCATCGTCGTCGCGCACGTCATGTTCTGCGTGTCGTTCGTGGTGGTCACCGTCAAGGCGCGGCTGGCCGGGATGGACACCCGGCTGGAGGAGGCCGCGATGGACCTCTACGCGAGCGAGTGGCAGACCTTCCGCCGGATCACCCTGCCGCTGGCGCTGCCCGGCATCGTGGCCGCCGCGCTGCTCGCGTTCTCGCTCTCCTTCGACGATTTCATCGTCACGAACTTCAACGCCGGCACCACCGTCACGTTCCCGATGTACGTCTGGGGCGCCGCCCAGCGGGGCATCCCGCCGCAGGTCAACGTCATCGGCACCGCGATGTTCGTGGTCGCGCTGCTGTTGGTGCTCGCCAGCACGCTGCGCGGGCGGCGGGGCCGTCGCGCCGGCCTCCGGCCCGTACGGGCGGGCGACGCGTCGGGGCGGCACCCGTCATGACCGGCCCGCGCACCGGCCGGCCCGCCGGTCCGCCCACCGGCCCGGCGCTCGCCGATGCGGCGCGCGTGCCGTACTGGCTCGACCGCCCGGAACGCCCCGACGCGCTGCCGCCGCTGCCCGGCGACACCGACACCGACCTGCTGGTCGTCGGCGGCGGCTACAGCGGCCTCTGGACGGCGCTGCTCGCCAAGCGGGACGATCCCGGCCGGGACGTGCTGCTGATCGAGGCGGGCACCTGCGGCTGGGCGGCGTCCGGGCGCAACGGCGGCTTCTGCGCCGCCTCGCTCACCCACGGCCTGGCCAACGGCGTCGAGCGCTTCCCCGACGAGATCGGCGTGCTGGACCGGCTCGGCCGGGAGAACCTGGACGCCATCGAGGCGACCGTCGAGGAGTACGGCATCGACTGCGACTTCGAGCGCACCGGTGAACTGTCCGTCGCGGTCGCGCCCCACCAGCTCACCGGCCTCGTCGAGGACGCCGCGCTGGCCCGCCGGTACGGCCACGACGTGCGGCTGCTCGACCGCGCCGAGGTACGCGCCGAGGTGAACTCGCCGACGTACCTCGGCGGGCTGTGGGACCGCGACCGGGTGGCCATGCTGGACCCGGCCAGGCTGGCCTGGGGGCTGCGCCGCGCCTGCCGGGAACTGGGCGTACGGGTGCACGAGCACACCCGGGTCACCGGGCTGCGACGGGACGGAGCCGCGCTGCGGGCCAGGACCCTCGGCGTACCGCCAGGGCGCGGCGATCCGGATGGCCGCGACGATCCGGGGTCCGGGCGCGGCGATCCGGGCGGCCACGGCATGCCCGGGTCGGTGCGGGCGCGGCAGGTGGTGCTCGCCACCAACGCGTTCCCGCCACTGCTGCGCCGGCTGCGGGCGTACGTCGTGCCGGTCTACGACTACGCGCTGATGACCGAGCCGCTCACCCGACAGCAGCACGAGGCGGTCGGCTGGCACCACCGGCAGGGGCTCGCCGACACCGGCAACCAGTTCCACTACTACCGGATCACCGGCGACGGGCGGATCCTCTTCGGCGGCTACGACGCCATCTACCACCACGGCAACCGGATGGCCCCGGAACTGGCCCAGCGACCGGCCACCTTCACCGCCCTCGCCGCGCACTTCTTCACCACGTTCCCGCAGCTCGCCGACGTGCGCTTCAGTCACCGCTGGGGCGGCGTCATCGACACCTGCACCCGGTTCTGCCCGTTCTTCGGCACCGCGTACGACGGTCGGCTGGCGTACGCCGCCGGCTACACGGGTCTCGGCGTCGGCGCGACCCGGTTCGGGGCCCGCGTGCTGCTCGACCTGCTGGGCGGCGAACCGACCCCGCTGACCCGGCTCGACCTGGTACGGCGCAAACCGCTGCCGTTCCCGCCGGAACCCCTGCGAGCCACCGGCATCCAACTCACCCGGTGGTCCCTGGCCCGCGCCGACGCGCACGCCGGCCGGCGCAACCTCTGGCTCCGTACGCTCGACCGTCTTGGTTTGGGGTTTGACTCGTGATGCGGATCCTGCTCGTCGGCGCCGGCGGTGTCGGCTCCGCCGCCGTCGCCATCGCTGCCCGCCGCTCCTTCTTCGAGACCATCGTCGTGGCCGACCACGACCCCGACCGCGCGACGCGTGCCGTGGCGGGCCACGGCGACCGCTTCGTCGCCGCCACCGTCGACGCCCGATCGGCCGACGAGATCGCCGGGCTCTGCCGCGCGCATCGGATCACCCACGTGCTCAACGCCGTCGACCCACGCTTCGTCATGCCGGTCTTCGACGGGGCGTTCGCGGCCGGCGCCGACTACCTCGACATGGCCATGTCGCTGTCCCACCCGCACCCGACCCAGCCCTACGCGGAGACCGGCGTCAAGCTCGGCGACGACCAGTTCGCCGTCGCCGACCGGTGGTCGGCGGCCGGCCGGCTCGCGCTCTGCGGCATGGGCGTCGAACCGGGGCTGTCGGACGTCTTCGCCCGCTACGCCGCCGACGAACTGTTCGCCGAGATAGACGAGATCGGCGTACGCGACGGCGCCGACCTGACCGTCGACGGTCACGCCTTCGCGCCGTCGTTCTCCATCTGGACGACCATCGAGGAGTGCCTCAACCCGCCCGTCGTCTGGGAGGCCGGGCGAGGCTGGTTCACCACCCCGCCGTTCTCCGAACCGGAGGTCTTCGACTTCCCGGAGGGAATCGGCCCGGTCGAGTGCGTGAACGTCGAACACGAGGAGGTGCTGCTCATCCCGCGTTGGGTCCCGGCCCGGCGGGTCACCTTCAAGTACGGCCTCGGCAACGAGTTCATCGAGGTGCTCAGGACGCTGCACAGGCTGGGCCTGGACTCCGTCGCTCCCGTCCAGGTCGGCGACGTGTCGGTGTCGCCCCGCGACGTCGTGGCCGCCTGCCTGCCCGACCCGGCCGCACTGGGCGACCGGATGCGCGGCAGGACCTGCGCCGGCACGTACGTGACCGGCACCGGGATCGACGGGCGGCCCCGGAAGGTCTACCTTTACCACGTCGTCGACAACGAGTGGTCCATGCGGGAGTACGGCCACCAGGCCGTCGTCTGGCAGACCGCGGTGAACCCGGTCGTCGCCCTGGAACTCCTCGCCACCGGCGCCTGGTCCGCCACCGGCGTACTGGGCCCCGAAGCCCTCCCCCCAAGCCCCTTCCTGACCCTCCTAACCACCTACGGCTCCCCCTGGCACCTCCAAGACCGCTAACCCCCCGCCCCCACCCACCCTCCCTCCCTCCCCCCGCCCCGCCCCGCCCCCGCCCCCGCCCTCCCTCTCCGCGTCGATCTTGCACTTTTGGCCCCGGCAATACGGGCATCCTTCACTTCTTGAGGGCCGCAAGTGCAAGATCGCCGAGGCTGGCCCGGGGAGGGCGGGCACGCGTCACCTCCCGGGCCGGGGCGCGGGGGCGGGCGCCTAGCACGGGGAGGGGAGGGGGCGGGGGTTGTCCACAGGGCGGAGGGTTGTCCACAGGGGGCCGGGTTGGGGTGGGGGATGGGGCGGGAGTTCTCGATTCTGTGCGCATGTCTACACAGCTGTGGCGTGTCGATGAGCTGATGCGAGGGCTCACCGTGAAGCGGATCCGTACCCGCGTCGGCAGAGCGGAACTGCTCCGGGTGCGCAGGGGTGTCTACGCCGAGCAGCCCTGCGGCGACGAGGACGAACTGCGCGCCCTCATGATGTGCCTGCCCGAGGAAGCCGTGCTGACCAGGCAGAGCGCGGCCCGCCGGCACGGCTTCGGCGTGCTGCGTGAGGACCTGGTACACGTCCAGTTGCCGGCGGAGGTGCCCAAGCCCCGGCTTCCCGGGCTCGCTGTGCACCACTCGGTGCTTTCCGTACAGCCTGTCGTCGTCAACGGGGTGCCCTGCGTGCCGGCGGCCCGATGCGCCGTCGATCTGGCGCGTACCGTCGGGCGGCTGGACGCCCTGCCCGTGCTCGATGCCGCACTCCGGGCGGGCGCGGTCACGCCGGACGAACTGTTGGCGGAGGTGGCAATCCACCAGGCGCTGCGTGGCGTACGGCAGGCCCGGGAACTCGTACCGCTGGCGGACGGCCGGGCGGAGTGCCGGCAGGAGAGCCAACTGCGGTTGACCCTGATCGACGGTCGGCTGCCGGCACCCGAGCCGCAACTGTGGGTGCACGACCGGGACGGCGTGCCCCGCTACCGGCTGGACCTGGGCTACCGGAAGCGCAGGATCGGCATCGAGTACGACGGGCTGTCGCACCTGGACCGTGACCAGCTGCGGTACGACCGTGAGCGCGTCAACTGGCTCGACGCCAACGGGTGGCGGATGCGCTACTTCACCGACCGCGACCTGTACCGCCGCCCCGCCTACATAGTCGCCACCATCCAAGCCGCCCTCTCCTGACCACACCCCCACCCCCCCGCCCCGCACCCCCGCCCCCCCCGCACCCCGCACCCCGCACCCCGCCCCCCGCACCCCGCACCCCGCACCCCGCCGCGATCTTGCACTCTCGGCCCGCCGAATGTCCGCTTCGCGCGAATCGTCCGGGCCGAAACTGCAAGATCGCGGGGGCTGGGCCGCGGAGGGCGGGAGGGGTGGGGAGGCGCGGGGGTGCGGGGCGGGTGCGCGGGGAGGGGGGTTCAGCGGAGGTGGGAGCGGGTGAGGAAGCGGACGCCTTCGGGGGCCTCCAGGGAGAAGCCGCTGCCTCGGCCCGGGACCACGTCGACCGTCAGCGTGGTGTGCTTCCACAACTCCCACTGGCTCGCCGACATCCAGAACTCGACCGGCTCGGGTACGCCCTCCACCACGAGGGACGCGAGCAGGACGTCCGATCCGCCGGTGCGGAACTCGCCGGCCGGGTAGCACATCGGGGCGCTGCCGTCGCAGCAGCCGCCGGACTGGTGGAACATCAGCGGACCGTGCTGCCCCCGCAGCGACCGGATCAGCTCGGCCGCCGCAGGGGTCACGGAGACGGGGTCGCCCATCAGAAGAAGCCGAGCTTCTTGGGGGAGTAGCTGATCAGCAGGTTCTTGGTCTGCTGGTAGTGCTCCAGCATCATCTTGTGGTTCTCCCGGCCGATGCCGGACTGCTTGTACCCGCCGAACGCCGCGTGCGCCGGGTAGGCGTGGTAGCAGTTCGTCCAGACCCGGCCCGCCTGGATCGCCCGACCGGCCCGGTAGGCGGTGTTCATGTCCCGGGTCCAGACGCCCGCACCGAGGCCGTACAGCGTGTCGTTGGCGATCTTCACCGCGTCGGACAGGTCCGCGAAGGAGGTCACCGAGACCACCGGCCCGAAGATCTCCTCCTGGAAGATCCGCATGGAGTTGTGGCCCTCGAAGATCGTCGGCTCGACGTAGTATCCGCCGGACAGGTCGCCACCCAGATCGGCCCGTGATCCACCGGTGAGTACTCGAGCGCCCTCCTGCCGGCCGATGTCCAGGTAGGAGAGGATCTTCTCCAACTGGTCGTTGGAGGCCTGTGCCCCGATCATCGTCTCGGTGTCCAGCGGGTGCCCCTGGCGTACGGCGCGCGTCCGCTCCACGGCCGCGGCGAGGAAGTCGGCGTAGTGGCCCTGCTGGATCAGCGCCCGGGACGGGCAGGTGCAGACCTCGCCCTGGTTGAGGGCGAACATGGTGAAGCCTTCGAGGGCCTTGTCGAGGAAGTCGTCGTGGGACGCGCTGACGTCGTCGAAGAAGATGTTCGGGCTCTTGCCGCCCAGTTCCAGGGTGACGGGCTTGATGTTCTCGCTGGCGTACTGCATGATCAGCCGCCCCGTGGTGGTCTCGCCGGTGAACGCCACCTTCGCCACCCGGGGCGAGGACGCCAGCGGCCTGCCCGCCTCGACGCCGAAGCCGTTGACGATGTTCACCACGCCGGGCGGCAGCAGGTCGGCCACCAGCGACAGCCAGTAGTGGATCGAGGCGGGGGTCTGCTCGGCCGGCTTGAGCACCACCGCGTTGCCGGCCGCGAGCGCCGGGGCGAGCTTCCAGGTGGCCATCAGGATCGGGAAGTTCCACGGGATGATCTGCCCGACCACGCCGAGTGGCTCGTGGAAGTGGTAGGCGACAGTGTCGTTGTCCAACTCGCCGAGGGAGCCCTCCTGTGCCCGGATCGCCCCGGCGAAGTACCGGAAGTGGTCGATGGCCAGCGGGATGTCGGCGGCCAGGGTCTCCCGTACCGGCTTGCCGTTCTCCCAGCTCTCGGCGACGGCCAGGGACTCCAGGTTCTCCTGCATCCGGTCGGCGATGCGGTTGAGGATCAGCGCCCGCTCGGCGACGGGGGTGCGGCCCCAGGCGTCGGCGGCGCCGTGCGCGGCGTCGAGGGCCTTCTCGACGTCCTCGGCGGTGCCCCGGGCGATCTCGCAGAAGTCCTGCCCGGTCACCGGTGTGGGGTTGGTGAAGTAGCGGCCGTGGTGTGGCTTCACGTACTCGCCGCCGATGAAGTGGTCGTAGCGGGACTGCCAGTGGGTGGGCGCGTCGTAGCGCGTCATGGTTACCTCCGCCGTCCGGTCTCGGGTGACGGCGGGAACGCTAGTTCCGGGGACGTTGCAGCGACGTTGCGCGCGGCAGGTCGTACTCCTGGGAGAGCTGGTCGATGCGGGCCAGGGCGAGCGGCCGGCGTGGCGCGCCGGGTGGCAACGCCCGGGCCAGCGCCTGCCAGGCGGCGAGGTCGTCGGTGCCGGCGGGCGTGCCGGTCCAGGCCGCGAGCAGCGCCGGGTCCCGGGCGGCCAGCACGGCCGCGCGGAGCTGGCCGTCGACCAGCCGGCGCAGCCGCGCCACTCCCGGCGCGTCCGAGCCGGGCAGCAACGAGCCGGCGTACGCGTCGAGGGCTCCCGCCGGATCGCCGCGTTCCAGCAGCTCGCCGACGGTACGGAAGTCGGCCCGGACGGCGCCGCGCAGCCGGTACGGGCGCGAGTCGAGCAGCTCGGGGCCGAGGACGCGGCGCAGCCTGGACAGCTCGGCCCGCAGGGTGACCGGGTGCAGCCGGTCGTCGCCGTACAGGTCGAGGCCGAGTTGCTCGCCGGTGCGCCCGTCGGGACGGTCGAGCAGCAGCACCAGCAGTTCGCTGTGCCGTCGGCCGAGCCGGATCCGCCGCCCGTCGACCCGCAGCTCCGCCTCGTCCCGGCCGAGCGCGGCGACCGCGACCACCCCGGGCCCGACGGGCCGGTCGGCGGCGAGCTGCGCCTCGGCGGCCCGGGCGGTGGCCCGGACCAGGGCGAGGCTCTGCGGGTTGGCCAGGTGGTCGCCGCCGGTGATGTCGACCGCGCCGAGGAGCCGCCCGGTGACCGGGTCGTGGATGGGCGCGGCGGCGCACGTCCACCGCTGCACGGGCCGGCTGAAGTGCTCGGTGGCGAAGATCTGCACGCTGTGGTCGACCGCCAGGGCGGTGCCCGGGGCGTTGGTGCCGGCGTGCGACTCGTCCCACCGCGCCCCGGGGACGAAGTTCATCCGTTCGGCGTGCCGGAGCACCCCCGGATGCCCCTCGACCCACAGCAGCCGCCCGTACGCGTCGCAGACCGCCATCAGGTGCGCGCCGTCCTGGGCGATCCCGCCGAGCAGGTCGCGGAAGAGCGGCAGCACCCGGGCGAGCGGGTGCGCCGTGCGGTAGCTCTCCAGCGCGTCGTCGGCCAGCTCGATCGGCGGGGTGGCCTCCGGGTCGAGCAGCGCACCCGCCGACCGCCGCCAGGATCGGGCCACCACCTCGCGTACCTGCCGTGGCGTGGCGCCCGCGCTGAGGAAGGCCTCGTGGGCGGCACCGACCTGCGCGATCCGTTCCGCCGGATCGACGCCGAACTGAAGGGCGAGCCACGGGTCAGCCATCGGCGACCTCCTCGCGCCCATCGTGACGCAGCGCACCTGCCAACGCCAAACGGTCCCCGGGGGCGGACCCATGGGCGGCCGTCGACGGAAGCCGGCGGCGTGGGCCCGGGTCCGGCGGCGACGGTGCGTGGCGGGCGACGCCCCGGGGCGGGACTCTGTCGGTCAGCCGCCGAAAGCCGCCTCCAGGATGTCCAGCCCCCGGTGCAGTTCAGCGTCGGAGATCACCAATGGCGGCAGGAGGCGCAGCACGTTGCCGTACGTGCCGCAGGTGAGGACGAGCAGGCCGGCGGCGTGACAGGCCGCCGCGACCGCCGCCGTGGCGGCCGGGTCGGGCACGAGCGTGCCGGGCCGGACCAGCTCCACGGCGAGCATCGCGCCCCGGCCGCGTACCTCGGCGATCCCCGGGTGCCGGTCCGCCACGGCCCGCAGGCGGTCTGTCGCCACCGAGCCGATCCGCCGGGCCGCCGCGACCAGGTCCAGCTCGCGCATCGTGTCGATCGACGCGAGCGCCGCCGCGCAGGCGACCGGGTTGCCGCCGTACGTGCCGCCGAGGCCGCCGGCGTGCACCGCGTCCATCAGGTCGGCCCGGCCGGTCACGGCGGCCAACGGCAGGCCACCCGCGATCCCCTTGGCGAGCGTGACCAGGTCCGGCTCGACGCCCTCGTGCTCGCAGGCGAACCAGTCGCCCGTACGGCAGAAACCGGTCTGGATCTCGTCGGCGACGAAGACCACCCCCGTCGCCGTCGCCCACTCGCGCAGCGCCGGCAGGAACCCCGGCGCGGGTACGACGAAACCGCCCTCGCCCTGGATCGGCTCGATCAGCAGGGCGGCGACGTTCTCCGCGCCGACCTGCTTCTCGATCATGTCGATCGCCCGCGCCGCCGCCTCGGCGCCGGACAGGCCCCCGTCGCGCAGCGGGTACGACATCGGCACCCGGTAGACCTCCCCGGCGAACGGCCCGAACCGGTGCTTGTACGGCATGTTCTTCGCGGTCAGCGCCATCGTCAGGTTGGTCCGCCCGTGGTACGCGTGCTCGAAGACCACCACCGCCGGCGACCCCGTCGCGTGCCGGGCGATCTTCACCGCGTTCTCCACCGCCTCGGCGCCGGAGTTGAACAGCGCCGAGCGCTTCTCGAACCCGCCCGGGGTGAGCGCGTTGAGCTGCTCGCAGACCGCCACGTACGACTCGTATGGCGCGACCATGAAGCAGGTGTGGGTGAAGCGCTCGACCTGCGCGCGGACCGCCTCGACCACCCTCGGCGCGGAGCTGCCGACGTTGGTCACCGCGATGCCGGCCGCGAAGTCGATCCACTCCCGCCCGTCGACGTCGGTGAGCGTGCCGCCCGCCGCCCGGTCCACGTAGGAGGGGATGACGCTGCCGACACCCCGGGCGACGGCCTCGCTCCGTCGCTTGTGCAGCTCCGCCGACGACGTCATGACGGTGCCTCCGTTCCGTTCGCGGGGGAGTGTCAGCCCTCGATGTGGTGCATGACGTGCTTGATCCGGGTGTAGTCCTCCAGGCTGTAGACCGAGAGATCCTTGCCGTGCCCGGAGTGCTTGAAGCCGCCGTGCGGCATCTCGGAGACGAACGGGATGTGGGTGTTCACCCAGACGCAGCCGAAGTCGAGCCGGCGGGTCATCCGCATCGCCCGGCCGTGGTCCCTCGTCCACACCGAGGCGGCCAGGCCGTATTCGACGCCGTTGGCCCAGCGCACCGCCTCGTCCTCGTCGGTGAACCGCTGCACGGTGATCACCGGCCCGAACACCTCGTCCTGGATGATCTCGTCGGCCTGGCGCAGCCCGCTGACCACCGTCGGGGCGTAGAAGTAGCCGCGCTCGCCGAGCCGCGAGCCGCCGGTGTGGATGTCGGCGTGGTCCCCGAGACGGTCGACGAAGCCACTGACCCGGGCGAGCTGGTTGGCGTTGTTCAGCGGGCCGTAGGTCACGTCCGCGTCGTCGGGCGCGCCGGTCTTCGTGTTGCGGGCCTGCTCGGCCAGCGCCGCCACGAAGTCGTCGTGGATGCCGGGGCCGGCGAGCACCCGGGTCGCCGCGGTGCAGTCCTGCCCGGCGTTGAAGTAGCCGCCGAGCGCGACGGCCTCCGCCGCCGCCTCGACGTCCGCGTCGTCGAAGAGCACCACCGGGGCCTTGCCGCCCAACTCCAGGTGGGTCCGCTTCAGGTCGGGGGCCGCCGCGGCGGCGACCTCCATGCCCGCCCGGGTCGAGCCGGTGATCGACACCAGCTGCGGGGTCGGGTGCGACACGAGCGTACGACCGGTGTCCCGGTCGCCACAGACCACGTTGAGTACGCCCGGCGGGAGGAACTCCGCCGCGATCTCGGCCAGCAGCAGTGTCGACACCGGCGTGGTGTCGGACGGTTTGAGCACCACCGTGTTGCCGGCGGCCAGCGCCGGGGCGATCTTCCAGACCGCCATCATCAGCGGATAGTTCCAGGGGGTGACCTGGGCGCAGACCCCGATCGGCTCGCGCCGCACGTAGGAGGTGTGCCCGGCCAGGTACTCGCCGGCCGACCGGCCCTCCAGCATCCGGGCCGCCCCGGCGAAGAACCGGAGCTGGTCGACCGACGGCGGCAGTTCCTCCTCGGCGGTGAGCTGGCGCGGCTTGCCGGTGTTGCGGACCTCCGCGTCGACCAGTTCGGACGCCCGCGACTCCACCGCGTCGGCGAGCCTGAGCAGCGCCCGCTGCCGCTCGGCCGGGATCGCGTCCCGCCAGCTCTCGAAGGCCGTGGCGGCGGCCCGCATCGCCGCGTCGACGTCGGCGGCCCCGGAGACCGGGGCCTGCGCGAAGACCTCGCCGGTGCACGGGTCGATCAGGTCGGCGTAACCGCCGTCGGTCGGCTCGACGTGGACGCCGTTGACGAAGTTGCGCAGCTGCTGCTGGTCGCTCATGACGGGCTCACTCCGGTGAGGGATGCGGTCTGCGGCGGTAATCGCAATCTGTCTGCCATCCTCGCTACCGAATTCGCGGCAGACAAGGCCCAAGACCACTGTTTCCGTGGAAGCCGGTCGTCTACGCTGCTGCATGTGGACTCCGTCGCCTTCCATGTCGCCTCCCGTCCCGCACACGGCGAGGGCGAGCTGACCGTCCACCACCCGTACGACGGGCGGGCCGTCGGTCGTACCACCCTCGCCACCGCCGACCAGGTCGAAGCGGCCGTCGCGGCAGCCGCCGGGGTGGCCGCGACGGCCGCGGCCCTGCCCGCGCACGCCCGCGCGGCGGCCCTGGACCACGTGTCCCGGCGGCTCGCCGAACGGGCCGAGGAGTTCGCGCGGCTGATCACCGCCGAGAACGGCAAGCCGCTGAAGTGGGCGCGGGCCGAGGTCGGGCGGGCCGTCTCCACCTTCCGCTGGGCCGCCGAGGAGGCCCGCCGCTTCTCAGGCGAGCTGCAGCGTCTTGACACCGACCCCGCCGCCACCGGGCGGATCGCCCTGGTCCGGCGGGCGCCGAAGGGGCCGGTGCTCGGCATCGCGCCGTTCAACTTCCCGTTGAACCTCGTCGCGCACAAGGTCGCCCCGGCCATCGCGGTCGGCGCCCCGATCATCGTCAAGCCCGCCCCCGCCACCCCGCTGTCGGCGCTGCTGCTGGGCGAACTGCTCGCCGAAACCGAACTGCCGGAGGGGATGTTCTCGGTCCTGCCGCTGCCCAACGAGCGCGCCGCCGAACTGGTCACCGACCCCCGGCTGCCCGTGGTCTCGTTCACCGGCTCCGGTCCGGTCGGCGCGGCCATCCGCCGGTCCGTGCCCGAGAAGCACGTCACCCTGGAGTTGGGCGGCAACGCCGCCGCCGTGATCTGCGAGGACTGGAACACCGACGAGGACCTGACCTTCGCCGCGCACCGTATCGCGACGTTCTCCAACTACCAGGCCGGGCAGTCGTGCATCGCCGTGCAGCGGGTCTACGTGCACGAATGGCTCTACGACGCCTTCCTGCCCCGGCTCGTCGCGGCGGTGCAGGAGCTGCGCACCGGCGACCCGTCCGACCCGCTCACCGACGTCGGGCCGCTGATCTCCACCGATGCCGCCCAGCGGGTCGAGGCGTGGGTGGACGAGGCGGTCACCGCCGGTGCCACCATCGAGGTGGGCGGCCGGCGCGAAGGCGCGACCTACCCGCCGACCGTCCTCACCGGCGTGCCGGCGGACGCCAGGGTCTGCGCCGAGGAGGTCTTCGGTCCGGTGCTCGTGGTAGCCCGCGTCGAGCACGACCAGGCCGCGTTCGCCGCCGTCAACGACTCGGCGTACGGACTGCAGGCGGGCGTCTTCACCCACCGCCTCGACACGGCCTTCGCGGCGCACCGCACCCTGGAGGTGGGCGGGGTGATCGTCGGTGACGTGCCGTCGTACCGGGCCGACCAGATGCCGTACGGCGGGGTGAAGGGCAGCGGCGTCGGGCGCGAGGGCCTGCGCAGCGCCATGGACGACTACACCGAGCCCCGGGTCATGGTGCTGACCGGCCTGTCCTTGTAGCGTTCGCGAGGCGCTGCCCGCTCACCAGGTGCCGTCGTCGCGGACGCGGGCGGGGGCCCGGCCGAGCAGCAGGGTGGTCAGCGCGGCGTCGATGTCCTCGCCGAGGAACCACTCACCGGCCTGGTCCAACGCGAACACCCGCCCCCGCTCGTCGACGGCGAAGATGCTGTCACCGTGCTCGGACCCGACGGGAAAGAGCCTCATGCCGAGTACGGCGGCGAAGTCGGCGAGTGTGTCGGCCGAGTGCGCGCTGCGGAGCGGGTTGGTAGTGAACCGGCTGATCCAGACCTGCTCGCCGGGACCTCGGCGGCTGCTCACTATCGCGGGGAAGGCGGTCAGCGTCAGCTCAGCCGCGGGGAAGGGTTCGTGGCGGTGCCGCTGGCCGGCGACCTCGCACGTCTCCCGGATCGCCCCGGCGGCCAGGGCGGGGTTGAACTCACTGTCCTCCCAGCCGGCATCCATGAGTGCGTCGCCGACAGCGGGCGGGAAGCGGCCCGGATGATGCGGATGCTGTGGCTGGGGGTGCCACTCCGAGGTGAAAGCAAGGTCCGCCCAGGACAATGCGTTGAAGTGGACCAGGAAGTTGAGGCACGAGTCGCAGGCTCTCTCGGCCCTGCCGCCGTAGGGATCACCCGGCTCCCGTACCCGGAAGACCTCGAAGCGGGCGCCGCTCAGCAGCATCTCCGCATCGGCCACGCCGAGCGGCGCGATGCCCTCGGCGGCACGGCGGTGATCGTATTCGTGCAGGACGTCGGACACGACGATCAGCTCGGCATGCCGGTCGCCGCCGCGCACCAGGTGACCGGGGGGTAGCCCGTCCAGATAGGACCTGACGAGCGGGTGGTGGTTGAGCACGACGTCGCCCTTGGCACCCTGCGCCCGGAACAGCCGCCCCTCGACCGTCAGGTGCGCCACTGCCGCAGGAGCAGGCAAGCGGCGGATCTCGCGGAGCAGTTGGCTGGCGGGATCGACCGTGCGCGCCGCGCCGGGGCTCTCCGGCCGGCTCCGGCGGTACATCTGCTCGACCACCTCGGCCGGCACACGCGGCCAGGTGGTCACCTCACCGGTCTGCTTGTCCACCACCGTGGTCGGCAGGTCACCGGGCACCGTCGTCGCCTCGATGGGCACTGTGGAGGTGATGACGTAGCCGAGGTCGAACTCGTCCACCCTCGGGCGGCACTCATGTCCCAGGCGCTGTGACTCACGGCGGGCCCACGCGGCGGCCAGCTGCTCGGCCTGCTGGCGATCGATCACGGTCTGAAACTACCGGACCACGCGAATTCATGGCGCCCGGTATGGTTCGCCCTACCGACGGTAACCATGGGGAGGGTGGCGTTGGCCGAGAGCGTGGACCGGGACGCCAATCGCGCGCTGCGAGCACGGTTCGACGAGGTGTACGGGGACTATCAGCGGCTGAGGTCCGGTTTGGACGAGCTGCAGGCGCGGCTCGCCGACCTGCGGGTGACCGAGCGATCCGAAGACGGTCAGGTGACCGCCATCGCCGGTGCCCGGGGCGAGCTGATCTCGGTCGAGCTGCACCCGTCCGTCTTCCACGACCGGGACGCGAAGGCGTTGAGCCGGAAGATCACCGCCACGGTCCACCGGGCCGGTGCGGCGGCGGTCGCCGCCACCCAGGACCTCGTGGCCGGCTACCTTCCCGCCAGCTCCGGGACGGCGGATTTCCTGCGTACGGGTGACTTCGGTTCGTTGCTGGGCCGGGCCGACGCCGTGCTGCGCCGGGGCGAGTGATGGGCGGTCAGCTCTGGCTCGACCCGCAGCGTGCCCGGCGCGGGGGTGTCGACCTCTCGCTGTCCGGCGAGGCGATCACGGCGCGTCGTCGCCAGACGGGTGGCGCGATCGCGGCAGCGAGCGCCCGGTCGCCGTGGGGCAAGGACGACATCGGGGCCGCGTTCGAGCAGAAATATCGGGGCTTCGAGGAGTTGGTCCTGCGCACCTGGGACGGCGTGGGCCGGCACGTGGAGGGCCTCGGCGCCGACGTGGTCCGGTCGGTTGACGCCAACCTGCGGACGGACGCGTCGAGCGCGGGTCGGCTCGGCCGCGTGGACGACCGGCACCAGCAGCGCTGATCCGCTGAGGAGACCCGGATGAGTCTGTTGCCGAGCCCCATCCCGCACCCGCTCGACTACTCACCCTGGCAGCTGCCCGGCTGGGTCTACGAGGCCCTCGACTGGGTCATCGGGGTCGAGTGGCCGGAGGGGAACGAACGCGCGGTCTGGGAGCTCGCCGACCAGTGGTACGCGGTGGCCACCGCGCTGGCCGGGCCGCGGGCCGATGCCGTCGCCGCCGCCGGCGAGGTGCGCGGCGGGTACGGCGGGGTCGGGGCGGTCGCCGCCGCCTTCGACACCGCCTGGCGTCGGGTGGCGGAAGGCGACGACGCGCCGCTGCCCGTACTGCTCGCCGTCAGCACCGAGCTGGGGCGGCTGGTGGAGGAGTGCGGCTGCGACATCGAGGGCGCCAAGCTGGAGGTCTGGATCGAGCTGGGCATCCTGGTGGTGGAGCTGCTGTCGCTGGCCGTCGCGACCGTGCTCACCGCAGGCGCGGCCTCGCCCGCCGCCGGGGCGGCCATCGTCGCCACCAGGCTGATCGTGCAGCAGATCTTCAAACGGCTGATGGCGCAGCTGGCCCGCAAGTCGCTCAAGCAGGGTCTCAAGGAGGCCGGCGAGCGGGCGGCGAAGGAGGTCACCAAGGGCGGCGTGCGAGGGTTCAGCCGTCGGGCGGCGCTGAGCGGTGTGTCCGAGGCTGCCGAGGAAGGCGGCATCAACCTCGCCACCCAGGCGTACCAGAACTCGACCGGCCGCCGGCACGGGCTGGACGTGACGGAGTTGGGCACCACGGCGCTCGGCGGCATGGCCGGCGGGATGGTGGCACCACTGGCTGGTCTCGGTCGACACGCCACCGGCCGGGGCGCCCGGATCGGGGAGCACTTCGGCCGTGAGATGGCCGGGGAGGTGATGGCCGATCAGGCCGCGAGGCTCGCCACCGGCCAGGGCCTGACCTCCGTGGAGGACGCGGCCCGTGCGGCGGCGTCCGGCGCCCGTGGTTCCGCCACCGCACAGGCCGACGCCGCGTTGCGGGCACGGCTCGACGGCCAGATGAGCGCCCTGGCCGGAACGTCCTTCACCCCGGCGGACAGCGGTCCCCCCGCACAGCCCTCGATCTCCACTCCAGGATCGACGTCGGGCGCGGAGGCGTCCCGACATGTGCTCTCGACGCCGGACGGTGCGGCACCCCGGTCCGTGCCTGCCGTCGGCATGGAAACGTCAGCAGCGGTGTATTCCCATGCCGGAGCACCTGAATCAGGCGGCCGAATTCCCGAGCTGGGCGGGGCGTCATCCGGTGCCTCGCCGGCAGTGGACGCTGTCTCCGCTGCACACGTGGTCGGCCCGGCGGCTGAGGGTGGGCTCGCGGAGACGCGAAGCGCTCCGCTACCCACAGCGGGAGTCGAAGCCGGGGACCGGCCCATACCAGCGGCGTCGCATGCAGAGGCGTCGAGGGCTCCGCTCAACCCGACGCTATCCTCCGTCGTGCTGGATGCGCCTCCGACGGCGGCTCAGGCCCCGTCGGCACCCCCTGGCCCGGCAGGCGAAACGGTACCGAGTGCGGGGCTGGCCGCGCAGAACACCGGCGTCGCGGCGACAGCTCCGTCGGCGACCGGTGGGCCGACACCAAGCACCTCAGCAGTCGCTTCGCCGCTCGCCGGCATCCCGGCGCAAGCGTCTACCGTTGCCACCACCGGTCCGGCGGCACCAGGCGAGACGGCGGCGAGAACCACTGGCCGGCAGTCGGGACCATTCCACGCCCCGGACCTGCCGCCGGGGACGCCCGAAAAGGCTTCACCGATCGATGGAACGCCTGAGGCAGGACCACACCCGAGATCCGCCGGGCAACAATCTCCGCGTCCACGCACACCCGAGTGGTACGCCGCCAGGTGGGCCGCGGACCAGGACGCGTTCGAGCGTCGCCGCTACCGGGGGCACTTCGAGTTCCAACGCGCGACTCATGAACAGAATCGCCGCCGGGACAGCGCCGCGCGCCTACGTCAGGCCGCGGATGGGACCTACGACGAAGCCCGCTGGCTGGTCATCGAGGGCCGTCGCCTGGCACAGGATGGGCATGATGCCACCGCCGAGCGCTACTTCCTCGGGGCCCGCGATCGGGAGCGCTGGTATCACCAGCAGCGGGACCTGGCAGAGGAAATTCTCGCCGGGGTGACCGCCCCGGGCGTCGTTGCTGTCAGCGGCAAGGACTTCCGGCGGATCAACGACGATGTCGGCGACCTGGCGTACGGTGCGGTGGAGACCGCCGACCGCTCGGCGCTGACGGGCGACGACGACCCGCCGCCGATCGACCGGTCGCGAAACTACGGCCAGCCCGGGGGTCTGCGTCCGCCGCTGGCCCTGCACCAGACCGACGTGGAACGGCAGGTGCCACGCGAGGCGGACGGCAGTGTCCGCCGCAACGCCGACCCGCGGGAGGGCGGCTGGTTCGGGTTGGTCAACGACGGTGGGCCGCAGGCCGACCCCACCCGCGGCATCAACTGCATCGACTGCACCCTGTCGCTGTTCGACACCTGGATGCACGGCCGACCCCGGGTGGCTGCTCCCCGCACCTTCGACGCCTACGTGGCGGGCGACGTCACGCGCCCCATCAACGGTGAACGGGACGGCACGGGGCGGGTGGAGGACATTACCGGGGGGCGCTTCCAGCGTCTCTGCCAACCGACGGAGGACGTCCAGGGCGTCGATCGGCAGCGGGCCATCGACACGGGATACCGCAACCTCCACGCCCAACTGCGGCTGGGGGGCCACGGCAGCTTCGCCTTCATCGTCAACAGTTACGAGCAGGGCGGTTCCCACATCTGGGTCGCTCTCAACCAGAACAACACGATCCTCTATCTCGATCCACAGAGCGGGGCCGTGTCGGACACGCCTCTCTACCAGCACCGGGGCACCCCGTACCCGTACAACGTGGTCGACACCGAGGTTCTGGTGCTTGGCTCGGACGGCAGACCGATGCCGCTGGGAGGACTGCGGCGGGGGCGCTTCAGCCAGCGACCGGACCTGCCGCGGTATCCACCCGCCGAGAACGACCAGGGATACGGCGATCTGCACCTCGACCGCACGTACCTGCTCGACGGGCCGGGGTCGGCTCCATCCGACGGGTCGACGTCAGCAGGGCTCCCGCCACAGCCCGACGAGACGGGTTCGACCCCCGAACGAGGCAACGCCCCGCCCGAGACCCTGCGGGCGGAGCGGGAACGCGCGCAGGCGGAGCGGGCGGGCGGCGGCACTCCCGTCAGTGCGATCCTGGCCGCCGAGCCCGACCTGGACCGGGTGTCCGCTGCCGGCGTGACCCCGGCCGAGGTGGCGGCCGGGCTTGATCCGCCGACACTCCGGCGACTCGTACCCCACCTTGACGAGCCGGCTGACGGAGACGTGGCGCGGCTGTTCACGGATCCACGCGTGCAGCGGATGCTGGACGACACGTGGCGGAGCCCGCCCAAGGACGAGCCGATGTTCGCCGAAAGCCTCGTCCGGCAGTTGGCGCAGCAGCCTGACCTGGCGCGGATGATCCTCGCTACGCCCGAGTTGGCCAACTCGCTGACAGCGCGCCCCGTGACGCTGCACCATCTCGCCAGTCAGCAACAGGCGGTCGACGTACTTGGGTTGGTCCTCGACCGCATCGAGGAGCCCGGTCCCGGTGCGGTGGCCTCTGGCCAGGTGCTGCCGCCTCAGGGTTCTCTCAATGACGTGCTGAGAGCGCTCGGTGACACGGTCAATCCCAGAAAGCGGAAGGTTCACCAGCCAGGTTTTGATCCTTCCCGGAAGGAAGACGAGACTTACCGTTTGGAGTACCTCAGTCATCTGTATTTGGAAGCGTCAGTGGCTCAGTTGGAGCTGAACGAACTGGCGGTGCGGATGGCGAACGGGCGCGGCATAGCGAGTTGGCGTGAAGAGCCCAAAGACCATCAGCGCGTGCTCGACAAGATAAGGGAATACGGAAACGATGCTTCCTCCTTGAAGGATCTTGCTGGGGCTAGGATTCAGTTCGGCAGCCTCGACGAGCTGTATCAAAGCCTGTCGCGGATCGGCCAGGACCCGGCCGTCGAGGTTCTCGCAAAGAAGGATCGCTTCCTTAAGCCCCAGTTGAGCGGGTATCGCGATGTGCTGCTAAGTTTGCGGATGTCGAATGGGCACATTGCGGAGCTTCGCTTGCAACTCCTTGCGTTGGATGAGGTGGCAGAGTGGGAACATGCGCTCTATGAAGTGCGCAGGGACCTCGACGCCATGGCGGAGTCGCAAGGCCGCCCTTTGACCACAAGGGAGCTGGCGATCAGGGATGGCCTTGTGCTCGCGGAACAGGAAGCGTTTCGTTCCGGCCTGGAGCGCTATGTGCGAGGAGAGGGGAAGCGGTGATCTTTCGGCCTCCGGGATCTCTTCCGGCATTCTTCAGCTATTACGATACGCCGGTCAAACTTGTGGCTGACGAAGTGGGTCACGTAATTGGGTGGCAGCTCTCAAGAGAGAATGGCGGCTGGAAGCGAGCTGACGATCTTGCCAGAAAGATCCTTTTTGTGGGTGGGGATGAAGTCGAGGAGTTGTCCCGCGACGAGTTCATCGAATACACCGAGCATGATCGAGCACGGTATCTGCATGGCGCTGGACCGATCTTCGCCCTGTATGAGACGGTGGCTGCGATCGTAGAGCAGGCAGACCTTGAACGGCGACCGCTCACGCCGCATGAGTCGGCCTTGGTGATAGGGATTCGCAGGAAGACGTTCGTGATGTTCGAGGAGCAACTCCAGCAAGCAGGTGACCCCGCAGCTGATCCCTCGCTCGGGGCTGAGGAAGGCAACTCCTGAGCTTTGCCGCATGCCACAGAAATCCGTTGCCGGTCCGGTTCGGCGTCGGCACTGGGGGGCAAGGGCCGGCGCCAGGGCGAGAAACTCTCGCTGCGAGAGTTGATCGTGGACGTGATCGAGGAGTGCGCCCGGCACAACGGCCACGCCGACCTGCTCCGTGAGTTGATCGGTGGCCGGGTCGGCCAGTAGGTGGAGATGACTGAGATGTCGGATGCCCGGATGGGTGCGCCGCCGGGCAGCGTGGCGGAGGCGCTGGCCGTACAGGAGCGGTTGCGGCCCCTGGCGGACCTGGTCGGGCCGGGTCCGGCCGAGCCGGCGACGGTGGCCGGCCTGGATGTCGCGTACGCCGAGAGCGGTGACCGGCTGGCGGCGGCCGTGACCGTGCTGGACGCCCGGACCCTCGCGGTGGTCGACTCGGCGGTGAGCGTGGGCCGGCCCGCGTTCGAGTACGTCCCGGGGCTGTTCGCGTTCCGCGAGCTGCCCGCGCTGCTCGACGCGCTCGACCGGCTGACCGTGCGGCCCGAGCTGCTGGTCTGTGACGGGCACGGGCTGGCCCACCCGCGTCGGTTCGGGCTCGCCTGCCACCTGGGCGTGGTGACGGGCCTGCCGGCGATCGGCGTGGGCAAGACGCCGCTGCTGGGGACGTGGACACCGCCGGCCGACCGGCGGGGCGCGTGGGTGCCGTTGCGCGACGGGGACGAGACCGTGGGTCGGGTGCTGCGCACCCGCGACGGGGTGAAACCGGTCTTCGTCAGCGTCGGCCACCGGATGAGCCTCGACAACGCGACCGCCCGGGTGCTGGCGTTGACGCCGCGCTACCGGCTGCCGGAGACCACCCGCACCGCCGACCGGCTCTGCCGCGACGCCCTGGCCGCCGCCGGAGCGGGCTGACGCGAAATCCGTTCGGCACCCGTCCCCACCAGGCACGTTTCGGACCGCGTGCGGCAGGTGCGCCGACCCGGTCGTGAGGGTAATAAGGCACACATCCGGAGCGCTCAATGACCGAGGCCCGTCGGGGTGCGGTAGTAGCCTGACCGGCGGACCCCCGTCGGGGGAGGAACGGCGAGGTGATCATGGCGGTACGTCGGCACGCGGCGCGGCTCGCGACGGTCTGTGCGTTGCTGGGCGGCCTGGTGGCGCTCGGCGCGACGCCGGCGCTCGCCGATGACGACCTGGTACGGGTGCGTTCGGCCGGCAGCTTCACCGCCGGCGGCTCCGCCGGGGGCGTCGCGATCGAGGTGCGCAAACGCAGCGAGGGTTGCGTGCTGCTGCGTACCGCGTTGGGGCTGCGCCTGGCCGGTCTTCGCGCCGACCAGGTCAGCGCGCAGGTCAGCGTGGGCGGGCGCTGGCTCCCGGTGCGGCTCTCCGGCGGCCAGGGCAGCGCCGCCACCTCGGCCACCTCGCCGCTGAACCCGAAGCTCTGCAAGGGCAAGGGCATCACCATGCGCTACCGGGTGACGTTCGCCGAGGCGGCGCCGAGCGGTCGGCTGACCGTGAGCGGTGCGGCCAGCGACGCGCGCGGCCAGGCGTTGGGCCGGGGTGCGGTGGCGTCCCGGGTGGTCGGTGGCCGTGCCACGGCCTCGCCGACGCCGAAGCCCTCGAAGAAGCCGTCGCCCACTCCCAGCGAGGTGCGGGCCGCCGGGCAGGAGCCGACCCTGGCCGCCGTCGCCGGCCGGGGCGCCGGTGCCGCCAACAACGCCGCCGAGGAGAAGTCCTCCGGCGGGTCGATGATCATGTTCTTCGGTGTCGGCATGGTCGCCGTCGGGATCCTGCTCATCGTCCTGTTGTTCCGTCGCTCGCGGGCGGACAAAAAGCCCGCCGACGACCCGGGCCAGTTCCCGCTGCCCCGCAACCCCGGTGGCACCACCTACCGCTCCGGGCAGGGCCCGGCCGTCGCCGGAAGCCAGCCCGGCCAGGTGTACGGCCAGCAGCCCCCCGCCCCCGGCCTGTACGGCGGCGGCACGCCCGCGCCGCGCCCGGCCGGCGGCGTCTACGGCAACCGCCCTGCGCCGGCCCCGGAGGTCCCCCCGGCGGTGCCCGGCGGGTCCACCTTCCCGCCCGTGTCGGCCCCGCCCGGCAGCCCGACGTCGGCGCCGCCGGTGCCGGGGCAGCACGCTCCGCCGCCGTCCGGGCCGCGCGCCCCGGGCGACCCCGGCGACCCGCCGCCGGACGCCGGCGGCGGCGACCACACGGTGTTCATGCCCCGGCTCCCCGGCTGAGCCGGGGCGCACGGCGCCCCTCCGATACGCTCAGGCCGTTGACGACCTGCGGCCCGAGGAGCGAGACCGGTGTCTGATCTGTCCCAGATCGTGAAGGCCTACGACATCCGTGGGACGGTGCCGGACCAGTGGGACGAACCCGCCGCCGAGGCCCTCGGCGCGGCCTTCACACAGGTGTTGAACGGCCTCGGCGAGCCCGGCGAGGCGGTGCTCGTCGCGCACGACATGCGGGCCACCGGTCCGGGCCTGGCCGCCGCCTTCGCCGCCGGGGTGCGCGCCGAGGGGCGCGCGGTCATCGAGTTGGGCCTCGCCTCGACCGACATGCTCTACTACGCCTCCGGCGCGCTGGGGCTGCCCGGCGCGATGTTCACCGCCAGCCACAACCCGGCGCAGTACAACGGCATCAAGATGTGTCGCTCGGGTGCCCGCCCCATCGGGCAGGACAGCGGGCTGGCCGAGATCCGCGAGCGGGCGCAGGCCCTGCTGGACAAGGGTGAGGCCCGCCCCGCCGGCACGCCGGTCGCACCGGCCGAGCGCCGCGACCTGCTGACCGACTACGCGGCGTACCTGCGCCAACTGGTGGACCTCTCCGGCATCCGGCCGCTGAAGGTGGTCGTCGACGCCGGCAACGGCATGGGCGGCTACACCGTCCCCGCCGTGCTCGGCGACGCCGCCCTGCCGGCCCTGCCGCTGGAGATCGTGCCGCTCTACTTCGAGCTGGACGGCACCTTCCCCAACCACGACGCCAACCCGCTGGACCCGGCCAACCTGGTCGACCTCCAGCGTGCGGTGCGCGAGCACGGCGCCGAGATCGGCCTGGCGTTCGACGGCGACGCCGACCGGTGCTTCGTGGTCGACGAGCGCGGCGAGCCGGTCTCGCCGTCGGCCGTCACCGCCCTGGTGGCGGCCCGCGAGCTGGCCAAGCACCCCGGCTCGACGGTGATCCACGGCCTGATCACCTCCAGGGCGGTGCCGGAGATCATCCGTGAGCACGGCGGCGAGCCGGTCGTCGCCAGGGTCGGGCACTCCTTCATCAAGGCGGAGATGGCCCGGACGAACGCGATCTTCGGCGGCGAGCACTCCGCCCACTACTACTTCCGGGACTTCTGGTTCGCCGACACCGGCATGCTCGCCGCGCTGCACACCCTGGCGGCCCTCGGCGAGCAGTCGCTGCCGCTGTCCGTGCTGGCCGGCGAGTACGAGCGGTACGTGTCCTCCGGCGAGATCAACTCGACGGTCGCCGACCAGGCCGCCAAGGTGGCCGAGGTGCGGGCCGCGTACCCGCAGGCCGAGGTCGACGAGATGGACGGGCTCACCCTGCGCTTCCCGGACGGCGCGTGGTTCAATCTGCGCGCCTCCAACACCGAGCCGCTGCTGCGGCTCAACGTCGAGGCCCCGACGAGGGAGCGGATGGCCGCCCTCCGCGACGAGGTGCTCGACCGGGTTCGCCGATAAGATCGCCTGCGCCGGTCGGCACCGTCGATCGGTGAAACCGCATACGTGGAAGGAGCCGCACCGTGGCCCTGGACCCGCAGTTGCTGGAAATCCTCGCCTGCCCGGACACGCATCACGCCCCGCTCGACTACGACGCGCAGGCGCAGACGTTGACCTGCACCGAGTGCGGCCGGATCTTCGAGGTCCGCGACGACGTGCCGGTGCTGCTGCTGGACGAGGCACGCGGCGGTCCCGCGGAGCAGTCATGATCGACGGTGCGGCCGGAGTCAGCGGCCGTCGCGAGGCCGACGAGTCCCTGCTCGACGACCCGGCCGCGCTCGCCGAGCAGGACCCGGGCGGCATGCTGCGGCACACCGCCTCCGCGGGGGCGCAGGTCCGCGAGACGGCCGCCCTGGCCGCCGAGGCCAACCTCCAGGTGCTCGCCGACGAGGGCCGCCCCCGGGCGGTCGTCATCGCCGGCATCGGCACCGCCGGGCGTACGGGCGACGTGCTGGCCACCGTCGCCGGGCCGCGCTGCCCGGTGCCGGTCATCCCGCACCGCAGCGCCGGGGTCCCCGGCTGGGTGGGCGCCGCCGACGTGGTCATCGCCGTCAGCGCCTCCGGTCGCAGCCCCGAGGCGCTGGGCGCCGCCGAGGCCGCGCACCGGCGGGGCGCCCGGCTGGTCGCCGTCGGCGCACCCGACTCGCAGTTGCAGTCCGTGGCCGAGCGGGCCCGGGCGCCGTTCATCCCGGTGCCCCGGCGCGCCCCGGCCCGGGCCAGCCTCTGGGCGCTCACCGTGCCGGTCCTGCTCGCCGCCCGTACGCTCGGCCTCGTGAAGGTCAACGAGGCGGACCTGGCGGAGACCGCGGCCCGGCTGGACGCGGACGCCGACCGCTGCCGCCCGACGGCCGAGTCCTTCGTCAACCCGGCGAAGTCGCTGGCGCTGGGCCTGGCCGGCTCGGTGCCGATCGTCTGGGGCTCGTCGCCGCTGGCCACCGTCGCGGCCCGCCGGTTCGGCGACACCCTGTCCGCCAACGCCCGCTACCCCGTGGTCAGCGGGGCCCTCGGTGAGGCGGGGCGCGGGCGCGTCGGCCTGCTCGACGGTGTCTTCGGCGGTCTGGCCGAGGGGGAGCGGGACATCTTCGCCGACCCCGGCGACGAGGCGCCGACGGGCACCCGGCTGCGGTTGGTGCTGCTGCGCGACGGCGGGCTGAACCAGGAGGACGACGCCGACGAGCCGCTGGACGTCGAGGAGCGTCGCGCGGACGCCGTGCAGACCCTCGCCGAGCGTCGGGGCGTGCGTTGCGACGTGGTGACCGCCGAGGGCGGCTCCGCGCTGGAGCGGCTCGCCTCGCTGGTCGCCGTGCCGGACTTCGCCTCGATCTATCTCGCCCTGGCGCACGGACTGGATCCGATGGCCGTGCCGGCCATCACCGAGATGAAGGAGCTGGCAAACCAGTGAGCGAGAGCAGGGTACGGGTCGACCGGCGCGACGCGCCGGTGCCCGGCGGTGCCGCGCGACGGAACGGAGCGACGGCGTGAGCGCCAACGGTGGTACGAAGGCGATCGTCGCCGCCCTGCTGGCCAACGCCGGCATCGCCGTCACCAAGTTCGTCGCGTTCCTGCTGACCGGCTCGTCGTCGATGCTGGCCGAGTCGATCCACTCGGTCGCCGACTCCGGCAACCAGGGCCTGCTGCTGCTCGGCGGGCGGCGGGCCAGGCGCGCGGCCACCCCGCAGCACCCCTTCGGCTACGGCCGGGAGCGCTACATCTACGCGTTCATCGTGTCCATCGTGCTGTTCAGCATCGGTGGCCTGTTCGCCCTCTACGAGGCGTACCACAAGTGGTCGCACGAGGAGGGCATCACCTCGTGGCACTGGGTGCCGGTCGTCGTGCTGGTGTCGGCGATCATCATGGAGACGTTCTCCTTCCGTACCGCCATCAAGGAGTCCAACCTCGTCCGGGGCAACCAGTCCTGGGTGAAGTTCGTCCGGCGGGCCAAGGCGCCCGAGCTGCCGGTGGTGCTGCTGGAGGACCTGGGCGCGCTGGTCGGTCTGATCTTCGCCCTCTTCGGCGTCGGCATGACGCTGATCACCGGCAACGGCCGGTGGGACGCCGTCGGCACGGCGATGATCGGTGTGCTGCTGGTGGTCATCGCGATCATCCTCGCCATCGAGACCAAGAGCCTGCTGCTGGGTGAGGGAGCCGAGTCGCACGAGGTCGCCGCGATCGAGAAGGCGGTCGCCGACGGCCCCGAGTTCGAGCGGATCATCCACATGAAGACGCTCTACCTCGGTCCCGAGGAGCTGCTGGTGGCCGCGAAGGTCGGCGTGCCGGCCTGCGAGAGCGCCGAGGACCTGGCCCGGGGCATCAACGCCGTCGAGGCCCGGATCCGCGCCGCCGTCCCGACCGCGCGGGTGATCTACCTGGAGCCGGACATCTACAGCGTCGCCGCCGAGCGGGCCGGCGCCGGGAGCGCGGCGCCCGCCGTGTCGGGACCCGAGCCGGGTGAGGCCGCCGGGCGGCCCGGGAGCTGACCGTGGAACTGCTGCACGGACCGATCAGGGACTACGCCTGGGGGTCCCGCTCGGCCATCGCCGAGTTGCAGGGACGGCCGGTGCCCAGCGACGGCCCGGAGGCCGAACTGTGGCTGGGTGCCCACCCGGGCGCCCCGGCCTCGGTGGACCGCGACGGTGACCGGGTCAGCCTGACCGACCTGCTGCTCGCCGAGCCGGACCACTGGCTCGGCGAGCACCTGGTCGGCCGGTTCGGCACCCGGCTGCCGTTCCTGCTCAAGGTGCTCGCGGCGGACGCCCCGCTGAGCCTCCAGGCGCACCCGGACGCCGAGCAGGCCCGCGCCGGGCACGCGGCCGACGCCGCCCGCCCCGACGGGCAGCGCAACTACGTCGACCCGTTCCACAAGCCGGAACTGCTGGTCGCGCTCTCGCCGATGGAGGCGCTCTGCGGGTTCCGGGACCCGGCCGTCTCGGCGGCGGTGCTGGCCGGCTTCGGCGTACCCGCGCTGGAGCCGGTGCTGGCGGCACTGCGGGGCGGGCCGGCGGGGCTGCGCGACGCCGTACGGCTGCTGCTGACCTGGCCCGCCGACAGGCGCGACGCGCTGGTGGCGGCCGTGGCGTCGGCTCCGGCCGCGGGGCCGGGCGCGGAGTTGGCGCGGGACCTGGCCGCCGCCTACCCGGGTGACCCGGGGGTGCTGGTGGCGATGCTGCTCAACCGGGTGCGGCTGGCACCGGGTGAGGCGATCTGGATGCCGGCCGGCAACCTGCACGCCTACCTGCATGGCACCGGCGTGGAGATCATGGCGGCCAGCGACAACGTGCTGCGCGGCGGGCTGACGCCGAAGCGGGTGGACGTCGAGGAACTGCTGCGGGTGCTGCGCTTCGAGGTGCTCCGCGATCCGGTGATGCCGCCGCTGGCGGTGGCGCCGGGCGTGGACACCTGGCCGGTGCCGGTGGAGGATTTCGCGCTGCACCGGGTGACGGTGGGCGCGGCGCTGCCGGCGGTGACGGTCCCGGTGCCCGGCCCCCGGGTGGTGCTGTGCTGCTCCGGTGAGGTCTCGGTCGACGACGGGGCCGGCGCGGTGACGTTGGGGCCGGGGCGGGCCGCCGTCGGGAGCGCCGCCGCCGGGCCGCTGCGCCTGGCCGGCACGGGTGAGGTGTACGTCGCGAGCTGCGGCCTGCGCTGACCGGGCGCAAGTCCGACTTTCCCGGAATAGCTTGACGCCGCGCTGGCTTAGTGTGACTCTATGAGTACGCAGCGTTAACGCGACGACGGTCCGGAAACGCGCGGGGGAACCAAACCGGGGGGATGCACGGGGCGGGCGGCTGCTGGACGGGACTCCGTCCACGACCGACCGCCCCGTGCGCTGTCCGTTGATGTCTTCGTGCCCTCTTCGCCCGGCCGGTCCTCGCAGGGGCGGCCCACGAGCGTAAGGTGAATGGTCGCGCAGCACATCGTCCGACAGGAGATTTCATGACCAGCACCCTCCCGGCGTCCGCCAGCGGCACGCCGTCCGAGGCCCGGCCGAGCACTCTCGCCGAGGGCGACTACAAGGTGGCGGATCTGTCGCTCGCCGAGTTCGGGCGCAAGGAGATCCAGCTCGCCGAGCACGAGATGCCCGGCCTGATGGCGATCCGTCGTGAGTTCGCCGACGCCCAGCCGCTCGCCGGTGCCCGGATCACCGGGTCGCTGCACATGACCATCCAGACCGCCGTCCTGATCGAGACCCTCGTCGCGCTCGGCGCGCAGGTCCGCTGGGCGTCCTGCAACATCTTCTCCACCCAGGACCACGCCGCCGCCGCGATCGTGGTCGGCCCGGCCGGCACCCCCGAGGCCCCGGCCGGCGTCCCGGTCTACGCCTGGAAGGGCGAGAGCCTGGAGGAATACTGGTGGTGCACCGAGAAGGTGCTCAACTGGCCCGACGGACAGGGCCCGAACATGATCCTCGACGACGGCGGTGACGCGACCCTGCTGGTGCACAAGGGTGCCGAGTTCGAGAAGGCCGGTGCGGTGCCGCCGGTCGAGTCCGCCGACTCCGAGGAGTTCGCGGTCATCCTCGGCCTGCTGCACCGCTCGCTCGCCGAGGACGGCCAGCGGTGGACCCGGATCGCCGCCAGCATCAAGGGCGTGACCGAGGAGACCACCACCGGCGTGCACCGGCTCTACGAGATGCACCGCGCCGGCACCCTGCTCTTCCCCGCCATCAACGTCAACGACTCGGTGACGAAGAGCAAGTTCGACAACAAGTACGGCTGCCGCCACTCGCTGATCGACGGCATCAACCGGGCCACCGATGTGCTGATCGGCGGCAAGATGGCGGTCGTGCTCGGCTACGGCGACGTGGGCAAGGGCTGCGCCGAGTCGCTTCGCGGCCAGGGCGCCCGGGTCGTGGTGACCGAGGTCGACCCGATCTGTGCGCTCCAGGCGGCGATGGACGGCTACCAGGTCGCCACCCTGGACGACGTGGTCGAGCAGGCGGACATCTTCATCACCGCCACCGGCTGCTTCGACGTCATCACCAACGAGCACATGGCCCGGATGAAGCACCAGGCCATCGTCGGCAACATCGGCCACTTCGACAACGAGATCGACATGGCCGGCCTGGCGAAGCGTTCCGACGTCGAGCGGGTCAACATCAAGCCGCAGGTCGACCTCTGGAAGTTCGCCGACGGGCACGCCATCATCGTGCTGTCGGAGGGCCGCCTGCTGAACCTGGGCAACGCCACCGGCCACCCGAGCTTCGTGATGTCGAACTCGTTCGCCAACCAGACGATCGCCCAGATCGAGCTGTTCACCAAGACCGAGGAATACCCGACCGGCGTCTACGTGCTGCCCAAGCACCTCGACGAGAAGGTCGCCCGGCTGCACCTGGGTGCCCTCGGCGCCAAGCTGAGCACCCTGACCAAGGAGCAGGCGTCCTACCTCGGCATCCCGGTGGAGGGCCCGTTCAAGCCGGAGCACTACCGGTACTGACGTCGACCGCACCGACCGGGCCGGCCCCTTTTCCGCAAAAGGCCGGCCCGGTCGGCGTTTCCGGCGGCGGACGCGGATCGCCGTGCGGTCAGTCCCGGTGGGAGCGGCGGCGGGCGGGGCGGATCCAGGTCCACACGCACCAGACGAGCCAGGCCACCGAGACCACGGCCGCCAGCGTGCCCAGGCGCAGCGCGTCGAGCAGCAGCACCACGGCGAGGACGGCCAGCCACGGCGCGAAGGCCCTCACGACCGCCACCCGGCCATCGGATCACCGAAGGCGGTAGGGGGAGCGCCACCCACCGGAGTCGGCGGGGCCGCCCCCTGAGTCGGAGAGCCATCCACCGGAGCCGGAGGGGTGCCCAACGAAGCCGGCGGAGTGACCGCAGGAGCCGGCGTATCGTCCGGCGGCGGTGGGGCGACCGCCGGGCGTATCGCCGGACCGGGCTGCCGCGGCACGGCGGGCCCTGGCAGCAGCCCCGGCGCCGCCGGGCGGATCAGGTTGGGTGAACTGTCGGCCTCGGGCGGGCCGAGCACCAGTTCGGGCCAGAGCGTCGCGGCGGCCGTCCGGCCGCGCCCCAGCCGGTACCTCGCCCGCCGGTGCCGCTCGCCGAGGACCGCGGCCAGGTAGACCGACTCGGGCATGCCCGTAGGCGCGGGTGGCGTGATCACCGCGGAGATCTCGGCCCACAGCCCGCGCCCCAGCCGCCCGCGCGCCGGTTCCGCCAGCTGGTGTACCCGGGCCAGGTACTGCCGGGCGGCCAGCGCCAGGCTGTCGTCCAACCGGCTCAGGTCCACGGTGGAGGCCCAGCCGGTGAGCGCGGGCACCGCCGTGGGGACCGGCCGCCAGGCGGTCGCCGTCCTGGTGTGCACGACCAGCGTGCCCGCCACCAGGTCGCCCAGCCGGCGCCCGCGCCGGTCGGTCACCATCACGGTCACCCCGGCCACCCAGCTCAACAGCGGCAGCACCAGCCCGGGCCACTCCACCGCCACGCCGACCAGCGCCCGGATCAGTGACTGCCGCGCCGCGACCGGAGCGCCGTCGGCGCTGACCACCCGCAACCCGACGGCCATCTTGCCCAGCGTGCGGCCGTGGTTGAAACGCTCGCACAGCACCGGGTAGCCGACCAGCACCAGGATCAGGCCCACCGTCGCGAGCCCGCCGGCAAGAGCGCCGTCGACCAGCCCGCCCGGCACGTTGAGCAGCGCGAGGCCGACGCTCATGGACAACACCACCATGAGGAACACCTGGGCCAGGACGTCGAGCAGCAGCGCGAGCACCCGGGAACCGATCCGGGCGGCCCGCACGTCCAGCTCCACGGCCTCCCCGCTGACCAGCCCGGCGTCACCCCACGGGGCAGGTCGGCCCGGCGGTCGCGGTTGTGCTCTCACCCCGACAGTGAACACTATGATCGCCGGACGGGGGTGACGGTGGATCTCGACGCGTACGTCGCGGAGCACGGCGGGG
Organism: Micromonospora sp. NPDC048170; assembly: GCF_040652795.1. Lineage (NCBI taxonomy): Bacteria > Bacillati > Actinomycetota > Actinomycetes > Micromonosporales > Micromonosporaceae > Micromonospora > Micromonospora sp. NPDC048170. Next base: position 308,011 of record NZ_JBEZMR010000001.1, on the reverse strand, counting down.
AGTGGCGGCGGCTGGAGGAGCTCTCCGGGCGCGGCCGGCTCGACGCCGACGAGGTCGACGAGTTGGTGGCCCTCTACCAGCGGGCGACCACCCAGCTGTCGGTGCTGCGCAGCCGCTCACCCGACCCGGCGCTGGTCAGCCAGCTCTCCCAGGTGGTGCTGCGCGCCCGGGCCCGCCTCACCGGTCGTCCGCGTCCGTCGTGGGCGGCGGTCGGGCGGTTCTTCGTGGCCGGGTTCCCCGGCGCGGTCTACCGCGCCTGGCCCTGGTGGTGTGGGGTGGCGACCGGGTTCAGCCTGCTCAGCTTCTTCCTGATCTGGTTCGTCGCCGGCAACCCGGACACGGCGGGAGCCTTCATCGGCGACGACGCCGCCGCCGAGCTGGTCGAGTCCGGCTTCGCCGGCTACTACACCGAGTTCGCCGCGCCGACGTTCGCCTTCCACCTGTGGACGCACAACGCCTGGCTCGCCGCCCAGTGCCTCGCCGCCGGGGTGCTGATCGTCCCGGTGCTCTACCTGCTCTGGCAGAACGCGCTCAACATCGGCGTGGTCGGCGGGGTGATGGTCGCCTACGGCCGGGCGGACGTCTTCTTCGGCCTGATCACCCCGCACGGGCTGCTGGAACTCACCGGGGTCTTCGTGGCCGCCGGGGTGGGTCTGCGCATCGGGTGGGCGTGGATCGCGCCGCCGACGCAGCTCACCCGGGGACAGTCGGTGGCTCGGGCGGGACGCGAGGGCGTCCTGGTCGCCGTCGGTCTGGTGGGGCTCTTCGCGGTCTCCGCCCTGATCGAGGCGTTCGTGACCCCCGCGCCCGTGCCGGTGCCGCTCCGCGTCGCCGCGGGCGCCGCCGTCTGGCTGGCCTTCCTGTCGTACGTGGTGATCCTGGGCCGCCGCGCAAGCCGTTCAGATCCGGTTCGACCATGAGGTCGTCGCCCCGACCCGCAGGGCGGACGGGCGACAACTTCATGATCAACGGAGCGGCGTGGGGTCAGAGCTGGGCCAGGGCCTTCAGCCGGAGGTAGGTGTCGGCCAGGGCGGGAGCCAGGCGGCCTGCTTCGGCGTCCACCACCGTCACGCCGTGCCTGGCCAGCGCGGTGCGGACGCGGTCGCGTTCGGCGAGGGCCCGCCAGGCCGCCGCCGCGGCGTAGGCATCCGCCGGGCGCTCCGGAACGGTGGTGGTGAGGGCGGTCAGCACCGGGTCGTGCGTGGCCGCGATCACCACCCGGTGCCGGGCGGCCAGCCGGGGAAGCACCGGCAGCAGCCCCTCGCCGAGGGCGCCGGCCTCCAGCGCGGTGAAGAGCACCACCAGGCTGCGCTGACGCTGCCGGCGCAGCAGTTCGCCGGCGATCAGGTCGAAGTCCGTCTCCGCCAGCGTCGGCTGGAGCGGGGCGAGGGCGTGCACCACCCGGGAGAGCAGGGTCGGGCCGCCGGTGCCGGTGACCCTGGCCCGGACCGCCGTGTCCGCGGCGAGCAGGTCGACCCGGTCGCCGGCGCGGGCGGCGAGGGCGGTGAGCAGCAGCGCGGCGTCGATCGCCGTGTCCAGTCGGGGCTCGTCGCCGACCCGCACCGCCGAGGTCCGCCCGGTGTCCAGCACGCACAGCAGCCGGCGGTCCCGCTCCGGCCGCCAGGTACGCACCAGCACGTCGGCCCGGCGCGCGCTCGCCCGCCAGTCGATCGACCGCACGTCGTCGCCGATGACGTACTCGCGGAGGGTGTCGAACTCGGTGCCCTGGCCGCGCCCCCGGCTGACCTGGGTGCCGTCGATGACCCGGAGCCGGGACAGCTTCTCCGGCAGGTGCCGGCGGGAGTCGAAGCGGGGCAGTACGCGCACCGTCCACGGCGGGGTGGCCGGCCGGCCGGAACGCTGCCGGAACCCGAGCCCCAGCGGCCCGAACGACCGCACGGTCAGCGCCACCGCCGGCCGGTCGCCCCTTCGTAGCGGGGTGAGCCGGCTGGGCAGCGCCACCGTCCCGCCCGGCTCGACGCGTACCAGCTGTGACGGGGGCACGTCGGGGCGGGCGCCGGCGGAGGGCACCCAGGCGTCGCGGACCTTGGCCCGCAGCGTACGGCCGGAGGGGTTGTGCAGCAGCAGCGCGACGGTGGCGGTGCCGCCGAGCCGGACCGCGCGGTCCCCCTCCCGGGCGGCCGTGAGCGCGCCCGGCGGTGCGGCCAGCGCCCGGTCGAGCAGCACCAGCAGCAGCACCGCCCCGGTCATCACCAGCAGCCCGGCGAACGGCGACGGCCAGGCCGGCAGGGTCAGCGCGCCGACCGCCAGCAGGAGCGCCGCCCGCCAGGTCATCGCGGCGTCGGCACGGTGGCCAGCACCGTGTCCAGCACCGCGTCGACGCCGATGCCCTCCAGTTCCACCTCGGGGCGCAGCCGGAGCCGGTGCCGCAGCGTCGGCCGGGCGACCGCCTTCACGTCGTCCGGTACGACGTGGTCGCGGCCGGCCAGCCAGGCCCACGCCTTGGCAGTGCTGAGCAGGGCGGTGGCGCCCCGGGGCGAGGCGCCCAGCTCCAGCGCCGGGGTGTTGCGGGTGGCCCGGCACAGGTCGACGATGTAGCCGAAGAGCGGCTCGGCCACGTGCACCCGGCCGACCGCCGCCCGGGCCGCCGCCAGGTCGGCCGCGTTGGCCACCGGCCGTACGCCCGCGGCGCTCAGGTCGCGCGGGTCGAATCCGGCGTGGTGCGCGCGGAGCACGCCCAGCTCCTCGTCCCGGTTGGGCAGCGGCACGGTGAGCTTCAGCAGGAACCGGTCGAGCTGTGCCTCCGGCAGCGGATAGGTGCCCTCGTGCTCGATCGGGTTCTGGGTGGCGGCCACGATGAACGGGTCGGGCAGCGCCCGCCGGTCGCCCTCCACCGAGACCTGCCGCTCCTCCATCACCTCGAGCAGCGCCGACTGGGTCTTCGGCGGCGTCCGGTTGATCTCGTCGGCGAGCAGCAGGTTGGTGAAGACCGGCCCCTCGCGGAAGGTGAAGGCGGCGGTGTGCGGGTCGAAGATCAGCGAGCCGGTGACGTCGCCCGGCATCAGGTCGGGGGTGAACTGCACCCGCTTCGATCCCAGGTCGAGGGCGGTGGCCACGGTGCGGATCAGCAGGGTCTTGGCCACGCCCGGCACGCCCTCCAGCAGCACGTGTCCGCGGCAGAGCAGGGCGATCACGAGGCCGGTGACGACGGCGTCCTGCCCGACGACGGCCTTGGCGACCTCGGTGCGCAGCCGGTGCAGGGCGGCGCGCGGATCGGCGGGGTCGACGGTCGGCGGCTCGGCGGTTCCGGCGGGTCGGGTCACCGGGGGTCTCCTTCGGCTCGGTGCGGCTGCGTGGCGGCGGGTGGCGGCCCGTCCGCGGGGTGCGGTGCGGCGGAGGGCGGCGCCCCGTCGGCGGCGTGCGGTGCGACGGCGCGGGTCAGCCGGTCCAGTGCGCGGGCCAGGTCCAGCAGGTCCTGGTCGGTCTCGGGCTCGGCGCCGTGCAGCACCTCGTCGGTCCACCGGGGGTCGTCGCCGGTGCGGGCGGCGACCGCGGCGGCCACGTCGGCCGGCGGCGCGGTCGGCGGCAGATGCAGCCGGGGCACCAGACGGTCCAGGGCGGCGGTCCGCAGCGTCCGTGCGGCCGAGTCCCGGGCACCGGCCTTCTCGTAGAGCCGGGCCCGGCCGAGCACCGTCTCCGCCGAGCGGACCGTGACGGGCAGGGGCTCCGGCGTCGGCGGGCCGAGCCGGCGGGCCCGCCAGAGCGCGGCCAGCAGGGCGGCCACGGCGAGCTGGGCCAGCAACGCCCACAGCCAGCTGGGAAAGGCCGACCAGAGCGGGTTCGACGGGTCGGACCGGTCGGCCTGGGAGCTGCCGTCGCCGGCACCGTCGCTCCCGCCGTCGGAGTTCCCGCCCGGGCGGCCGGGGCCCCCGTCGCCGCTGCCGGTTCCGGTGCCGCTGCCCGGGCCGCCGTTCCCGGTGGAACCTCCCGGCGTGGACGGCCGGGCCGAGCTGCCGCTGTTGCCGTTGCCGAAGACAGGCGGGGGCTCGGGGCCGTCCAGGTCGAGCCACACCACCCGGCCGGACCCGCCGAGCAGCGTGGTGGCGAAGGCCCGGTTGTCCCACTCGCCGATCCGGTCGTTGCGGAACGGGTCGCTGGCGCCCACCACCACCGTGCTCCCGGGGACCCGGGGGAGCAGGGCGAGCCCGTCGGCGAAGCAGAACCGGACGCGCGCCGTACCGCCCGGGGTGGCCGCGTAGCGTTGCAGCCCGACCGCCACCCGTCCGAGTTGGCGCAGCTCGGGCACCGGGCAGGGCAGGCCCCGCGCGTCCGGCTCCACCGCCTGCGCGGCCCACCGCCGGCCGGCTGGCCGCATCGGCAGCCCCATCGCCTCCGACACCCGGCGCGGCGGGTCCACCAGCACCAGCCGGGTGGTCGAGGGCAGCGAGCCCAACGCGTCGACCGTCTCCGGGTGCAGCAGTGCCGGGGCCGGCACGAAGAGCGTCGTGCCCCCGCTGCGGGCGGCCAGCAGCGCGCGCAGCGTCTCCGTCTCCCGCTGCACGGTGACGCCCTGCTCGCGCAGTGCGTCGGCGAGCCGGCTGCCGCCGTCGTCCCCGGTCGCGACCGGGGAGAGGAACCCCCGGTCGTCGGGGTCGGGCTGGTCGACCGCGTGGGTGACCAGGGTGGTGGTCAGCAGCAGCGCGGCCAGGCCCAGCGGGATCAGCAGCCGGTGCCGGCGGTGGCGTCGCCGGGGGGCGGCGTCCGCCCGCGGAGCCGGTGGGACGGCGGTGGCCTGTGCGCTCATGGTCGTGGCCCGTCCTCGGCTCGGCCGGTCAGCACCCGGTCCAGCTCGGCGGCGTGTTCCCGCATCCGGCGGTCGTGCTCGACGGAGGCGGGGCGCTGGCCGTACCAGAGCTCGGAGAAGATCGCCCCGGCGGCGTCCAGCGGCGGGCCGACGTGCGGCCGGGCGTCCGTCGCGGCCCGCACCAGCTCGACGACGGTCGTGCCGGGCTGCGGCTGCACCACCCGGTGGGTGGCCAGCTCCCGGACCATCGCGCGCAGCCGCTCCCGGACGGCTTCGGCGTACCGGCCCTCGGCGGCGAGCCGGTCCGCGAGGGAGACGTACGCGGCGGCCGGCAGCTCCGGCTCCAGCTCCGGCGCGCGGGGAGCGGGTACGGCCGGCGGCGTGCCGTCCGGCGTCGGGCGCTTCCGGCGTCGGCGCAGCCGGGGCAGCCGCCTGGGAACCCAGGCCGGGAACGTGTACCAGCCGGCCGCGACCAGCACCGCGGCGAGCACCAGCAGCAGCGCGACCAGGGGCAGCGGCACCCGGTCGCCGAGTGTCGCCGTGGTCTCGGTCCACCACCGGCTGAAACTCATCGCCCGGCCGCCAGGAGGACGGTCTCCGGCGTGCCCGCCCGGGCCCGGGAGAGCCGGATGTCCAGTCCCTCGGTACGAATCCGGGTCTCCAGGTGCAGTACCGCGTCCAGGCAGGCCAGGGCCGGGTAGGCGACGCTGTTCACGCCCGCCCACACCGCCAGCGACAGCCAGCCGGCCCAGGCCCGGTCGACCAGGTCGAACGAGTCCAGTCCGAGGTAGACGCCGATGCCGAGGCCGAGGCGGACGATCCACCAGACCAGGTAGCCGAGCAGCCGGATCCAGCCGGCGCGGCCGGCGCCACGGACGGCCAGGGCGGCGGCGCGCAGTGGGGCGCGCAGCGGGTGCACCCGGTCGACGACCAGTGCCGGCGCCACGGCGCCGAGCAGGACGAAGCCGACGAGCCACGCCGGCCCGAACAGCGCGAACCCGCACATCACCATGCCGACGAGGGCGGCGAGCAGCGCGGTGGCGCCCCAGCGCGCGCCGGCCGGGCGGAGCAACTCCCGGGGGCCGGCCGAGCGGCCGAACAGTGCAGCTCCGGCGGCCCGGGCGGCCGGGTTGCCGAGCAGCAGGATGATCCCCGCCTCGGTCGCCGCGCCGGCCGCCAGCAGCAGCCAGTACGCCCCGAACCGGTCGAAGTCCAGGAACCAGACGGGCGGCGTCGTGCCGGCGGCGAGTCGCAGCGGGTACAGCAGGAGTTGCTCGGCCACGGCCAGCGCGAGGGCGACCGGCAGCAGCACCCGGGCCTGGCCGCGCAGCAGCAGGACCGCGGAGTCCAGCAGCTCGCCGACCGTGAGGGGGCGGCGCGGGAGCACGGCGATCGGGCCGGCGTCGGGCACGCGGACTCCTGGGGACGGGCGGTGGTGGCGCGTGACGGCGCACCCGGGGATCATGGTGACACGCCCGCTCCGATCGGGTGGACCCGCACGTCGGGGCGGCGGCGCCGGGCACCGGTTGCTGGTGCGACGCCGTCCCGCGGCAGTACGGTGCCGGGTGACGCGGATCCCACAGAACTGAAGGGGATGGAAACATTAACCCCATGAGAGCCCGGGTACTGGTGGTCGACGACGACCCTGCGCTCGCCGAGATGCTCGGCATCGTCCTGCGCAGTGAGGGGTTCCTGCCCTCCTTCGTCGCCGACGGGGAGCGGGCGCTTGCCGCGTTCCGCGAGAACCGCCCCGACATCGTTCTGCTCGACCTCATGCTCCCCGGAATGAGCGGCATCGACGTGGCCCGGTCGATCCGGGCCGAGTCGGGCGTGCCGATCGTCATGCTGACGGCCAAGAGCGACACCGTCGACGTGGTGCTCGGCCTGGAGTCCGGGGCCGACGACTACGTGGTCAAGCCGTTCAAGCCGAAGGAGCTGGTCGCCCGGATGCGGGCACGGCTGCGTCGCGGCGAGGACGTCGCCCCCGAGATGCTGACCATCGGGCCGCCCGGCAACCAGATCACCATCGACGTGCCGGCGCACACCGTCAGCCGCAACGGCGAGGAGGTGAAGCTGACGCCCCTGGAGTTCGACCTGCTGGTCGCGCTCGCCCGCAAGCCGCGCCAGGTCTTCACCCGCGAGGTGCTGCTGGAGCAGGTCTGGGGCTACCGGCACGCGGCGGACACCCGGCTGGTCAACGTGCACGTGCAGCGGCTGCGGGCCAAGATCGAGCCGGATCCGGAGCGGCCGGAAATCATCCTCACCGTGCGGGGCGTGGGCTACAAGGCTGGCACCGGATAGCCTGGTCACACTGTGGCCACCTCCCCGATTCCGGATCCTCCACCGGCAGGCGCGCGCTGGCGGGCCGCCGCCGTGCGGGAGCTGTGGCGTGGCGTGAGCGGGCGGGCCGCGGGCCTGCTCGCCGGGCTGCGCCAGGCCTGGCGGCGGTCGCTCCAGCTGCGGGTGGTGACCATCACACTGGTCGTGTCCAGCCTGCTGGTGGGCGGCTTCGCCTACCTGATCGCTGACAAGATCACCGGCATCCTGGTGGAGAACGCCGAGACCGACGTGCGGCTGCGGCTGAAGAGCGGCGTGGCGTACGCGGCGAAGCAGTTCGGCCTCTACAACCAGCCGCAGGAGGGGCAGTTCCAGGAGACCGTCGACGGCACGGTCAACTACCTCGCCGGCGGTGACCCGCAGCAGACCACCGGCGTGATCGTGGCGCTCAACGCCGACAGCCACACCGGCGTCATCCAGCCCCGGTCCTCGCCCGCGGTCAACGTCCGGCCGCTGATCAGCCCCGAGCTGCGCGCCACGGTCGCCGGGGGCAAGGTCGCCAGCCAGATCCGCACCGGCCGGCTGGGCGGGGAGCGCACGAAGTACCTGGTCTACGGCTCACCCGTGCCTACCAAGTTCGGTCAGGTGGAGCTCTACTACCTCGTGCCGTTGACCCGGCAGGACACCACGGCCGCCGACGTCCGCGCGGCGGTGGTCGCCACCGGGGCGGCCCTGGTGCTCCTGCTCGCCCTGCTCGCCGGACTGGTCACCCGGCTGGTGGTGACCCCGGTACGGGTGGCGGCCCGCACCGCCCAGCGGCTCTCCGCCGGCCTGCTCGACCAGCGGATGGTGGTCAACGGCGAGGACGACCTCGCGCTGCTCGCCGCGTCGTTCAACCAGATGGCGACCAACCTGCAACGGCAGATCCTGCGGCTGGAGGAGATGTCCCGGCTGCAACGCCGCTTCACCTCCGACGTGTCGCACGAGCTACGGACCCCGCTGACCACGGTCCGGATGGCCGCCGACCTGATCTTCGCCGAGCGGGACGAGTTCGACCCGGCGGTGGCGCGCAGCGCGGAGCTGCTCCAGGCCGAGCTGGACCGCTTCGAGGAACTGCTGACCGACCTGCTGGAGATCAGCCGCTTCGACGCGGGCTTCGCCATGCTGGATTCCGAGCCGACCGACCTGGTGCCGGTCGTGCACCGGGTGGCCGACCGGCTGTCCTGCCTCGCCGAGCGCGTCGGCGTGACCATCGAACTGGACGTCCCGACCACCCCGGTGATCGCCGAGGTGGACCCCCGGCGGGTGGAGCGGGTGCTGCGCAACCTGGTCGGCAACGCCGTCGAGCACGGCGAGGCCAAGCCGGTGCTGATCACCCTGGGGATGGACGACACGGCGGTGGCGATGACCGTCCGCGACCACGGGGTGGGGCTCAAGCCGGGCGAGGAGAAGCTGGTGTTCAACCGCTTCTGGCGGGCCGATCCGTCCAGGGCACGGCAGACCGGCGGCACCGGCCTCGGGCTGTCGATCAGCCTGGAGGACGCCCGGCTGCACGGCGGCTGGCTGGAGGCCTGGGGCGCGCCCGGGCAGGGCGCCCAGTTCCGGCTCACCCTGCCGTCCCGGGCCGGTGACCGGTTGACCACCTCGCCGCTGCGGCTGGTCCCGGCCGATGCCGTGCTGCCCTTCGGCGGTCCCCGGGCGGGCGGGCTGTTGGCCATCGCCCCGGGCAGCGGGGGCGCGCTCGCGATCGGCCCGGGCACCGACGGCGCGCTGGTGGTCGGCCCGGCGCGGCCGGGCGACACGGGACACGCGGAGGTGGGGTCGTGAGGTGTCGGCTGCTCGCCGGCCTGCTGGGTGGCGCGCTGCTGCTGGGTGGCGCGGTCGGCTGCGGCATCCCGGAGAACACCGGGGTCCAGGTGGACGGGCCGGGGCCGGCGGCGGAGGTCGGCTCGACCAGCGGCAGCCGGGGCGAGCCCCCCAGCCGGAGTGCGGCCGGCACCGACGCGGAGCAGTTCGTCAAGAACTTCCTCTCCGCCGCGGCGGGCGAGCCGGACCGGTCCTACCAGCGCGTCCGGCAGTTCATCGCGCCGACTGACCGTGACCGCCTCCAGGTGAAGCAGGGCAGCGAGGTGGCGCTGGCCGTCGTCCGGCTCACCGAGGAGCCGGAGATCGTCTACGCCCCGGACCGGACCGAGGTCACCCTCCGGGTGCAGCAGGTCGGGCAGTTGCGTACCGACGGCACGCTGGCCCCGCCGGAGACGAGCACCACGACGTACACGTTCGAGCTGCGCAGCCAGCCCGGGCAGGAGGGCCGGCCGGACGGGGGCCTGTACGTGGCCAACCCGCCGACCGCGCTGCTACTCAGCGTCGAGGCGCTGGAGACGTACTACCGGAGCCGGACCATCTACTTCTGGAACAACGACCGCACCCGACTCGTCCCCGACCAGCGCTACCTGCCCCTCGCCGTGCCCGACGAGCGGCGGGTGAGCGAGGTGGTCAAGTGGCTGACCGCCGGCCCCTCGGCCTGGCTGCGTAGCGGGGTCAGGGTGCTGCCGGACGGCACCCGCCTGATCAACAACGCCACCCGGACGGACGGCCGCTGGGAGGTCGACCTGGAGATGCCGGAGGACAAGGCCCGGCTGGGGGAGTTCGGCACGCAGCTCGCCTGGTCGCTCTCCGACTTCGACGGGCCGCTCGACATCAAGATCCGCAACCAGTCCCAGGAGCTGATCCCGGACCTGGAGCAGCGCCGCCGTGACATCCCGGTGCACAAGCTCACGGAGAGCCCCCAGCGGTTCTGCGTCTACGAGGGCGCCGTCCACCCGCTGGCCTACGCCGGCGAGCCGACCGGCCCGGTGCCCGTGGATGCCAGGGCGAACAAGAACGTGGTGTCCGCCGGGCTCAGCCGCACCGACGAACAGATCCTGGCGGCGCTGGTGGTCACCGACGCCGACCGCCACCGACTCTCCGTCGGCACCGGCACCGGCACCGATCCGGTGACCGTGTTCACCCGCAGCGCCAAGAGCTACGCCACGATGGGCCGGCCGGTCTGGCTGCGTTCGACGTACCGGGGGCAGCAGCCGGCCGGGCTGGTGGTCGCCGACGGAAGCCTGCACCGCTTCGACGCGCAGGCCCAGCTCACTCCGGTGCCGCTGGGCCTCACGGGTGTGACAGCGGTGGCGGCCTCGCTGGACGGCCACCGGATCGCCGTCATCGCCGGGGGCACGCTCTATGTCGCCGCCCTCAGCCCCGACGGCGCGGGGGTCAACTTCGGCCAGCCCCGCCGGCTGCACACCCGGTTGACGAACCTGTCGGCCGTCGACTGGTACGGCGAGAACACCCTGGTCCTCGCGGGCGCGGTCGGTCGCCCTGCGGTGTACGAGGTCAGCGTGGACGGCGCCCGGGAGAGCCCGCTGGAGGACAAGATCGGTGCCCAGGTGACCCACCTCGCCGCGTACCCGGCGAACGCGGTGGGGCGTCTCGGCGCCGTCATGTACGAGGCGAACGGGGTGGCGTACCGCAGCGGCCCGTTCGAGCGGATCCAGCCCGAGCAGGTGCAGGAGGTTCCGCCGTCGAACGGGGAACGCGTCGGCAACCCGACCGCCCCCTTCTTCCTCTACTGATCTCCGTGCGGGATCTCGGCGGGCTCTGGGCGGACCTCACCGACCTGGTGCTGCCCGTGGAGTGCGCCGGCTGCCGGGAACGCCGGCCGGGGCTGCGACACGGCGTCTGCCCGGAGTGCGTGGCGGCGCTGGGCGCGCTGCGGCCCAGGGTGGTACGCCCCACCCCGGCCCCGCCCGACCTGCCGGCCTGCGTCGCCCTCGGCCCGTACGCCGGCCCGCTGCGGGAGGCACTGCTGGCGTACAAGGAGCACGGCCGGCACGGGCTGGCCCGGCCACTGGGGGCACTGCTCGCCGAGGTCGTGGCGACGGCGGTGGGGGAGGCGCGCCCGGTGACGCTGGTGCCGGTACCGGACACCGCGGCGGCGGCTCGTGCCCGGTACGGCGACCACCTCGGGCGGCTGACCCGGCACTGCGCGGACCGGCTGCGCCGGGCGGGCTGGCCGGTGCGGGTACGGCGACCGCTGCGGGCCCTGCCCCGCCCGGACTCGGTGACGCTGGACAGCGCCGGTCGGGCGGCGGCGGCCGAGTCCGCCTTCCGGGTCCGCCCGCGGCTTCCGCCCGCGCCGGACGGGGCGGCCGTGGTGGTGCTCGACGACATCCTGACCACCGGGGCCACCCTCGCCGCGGTGGGGCGGGCGTTGACCGCGAGCGGGCTGCCACCGACGGTCGCCGCGGTGCTCGCCGCGACCGAGAAACGGCATCAGCCGTAACTGTCCGTGTTTCCGTTTCACCCGTTGGTGTATGAGCTGCGAAAAATTGTTGGTCGTCACGGCGACTGGGGGTGACTGTCGGGCGAAAGCGAGTTAGCGTTTTCTTGTCGGGGGTAGAAGGTCCTTCCATCCGCTCCCGGCGGTGAAAGGAGGCGTAGCCGCAGTGACCGGTCGACGCCGAGTGGGAACTGCCCCAGGAGCGCGCGACCGGGTGCCGGAACGAACGACCGTCCGAACAAGGGAGGTCACATGGACATCGTGGTCAAGGGCCGTAACGTCGAAGTGCCGGATCACTACCGGGTGCACGTGGCGGAGAAACTCGCGAAGGTCGAACGCTACGACCATAAACTCATTCGCATCGATGTAGAGCTGTTTCACGAGCGCAATCCGCGCCAGGCGGACCACTGCCAGCGCGTCGAAATCACCTGCGTTTCCCGTGGCCCGGTGATCCGGGCGGAGGCCTGCACGAACGACTTCTACAGCGCGCTCGACGCGGCCATCGCCAAACTGGACACCCGGTTGCGCCGGGCGGCCGACCGCCGCCGCGTGCACCGGGGCCGACACGCGCCGCTCTCCGTCGCCGCCGCCACCGCCGGCCTGCCGGTCGCCGGCCTCGACGCGCCGCTGGGCGCATCCGGCGACGGCGTCTCCTCCGGCACGGCCACCGCCGTCGCCGAGCGGGTCGAGGAGGAGGAACGCGACCAGCCCTGGCACATCGCGCGGGAGAAGGTGCACCCCGCCGAGCCGATGACCGTCGACGACGCCCTGTTCCAGATGGAGCTCGTCGGCCACGACTTCTACCTGTTCCAGGACAAGGAGTCCGGCCGCCCGAGCGTCGTCTACCGCCGGCACGCCTACGACTACGGAATCATCTCCCTCGACGCCTGATCCTGCGAGCGGCCGTGGTGGTGGCCCTCGCCGCCACCACGGCCGGCCGGAACTCGACCCGTGACCCGTCGCGCCCGAGGCGGGTGCCGCACGGGGCGTGTCCCACGCCGGTTCCGCGCGGGCTGTCAGCGGAGTTCGCCGGGGAGCAGCCCGAAGACCAGGTCGTCGAGCCGGCTGCCGGCCAGCCCCGGCAGCCGGCCGCGCAGCAGACCCTCCCGGCGGAATCCCACCCGTTCCAGCACCCCGTGCGAGGCGGTGTTGTCGGGCACGGTGCCGGCCACCAGCCGGGCGATCCCGGCCGCCCCGAACGCCCAACCGGCCAGGAGGCGTACCGCCCTGGTGGCCAGGCCACGCCCCCGCCGGTCGGGCAGGAGCGCGTAGCCGACCGACCCCTCGCCGGCCTCCGGGTCGGAGAGGCTGAGCCCGCAACTGCCCGCCGCCTCGCCGGTGACCGCGTCGAGGATCAGCAGGCGGGCGATGGCGCCGGTGAGCCACGCGCTCTCGGCCAGCAGGCAACGCCGCTCGACGGCCGCCCGGGTCGGTGGCACCGGCGGGGCCTGGTTCGCCACGACCTCCGGCCGGGTGTGCAGGCCGTACATCACGTCGACGTCGTCGGGGCCGAGCCGGCGCAGGGTCACCACGCCGTCGGTGAGCCGGCCGTCGGGCAGGTCCGGCAGGAGCCGGGGGGCGGGACCGGGCGGGTCGTCGGCGAGGCGTACCCAGGCGAGCAGGTCCGTCCGGCCACCGCCGCGCAGCTGGCCGGCCGCGCGGCGTACCCCCTCGTGGCGGAAGCCGGCAGCGAGCGCCACCCGCTGGCTGGCCGGGTTCTCGGCGTGGGTCAGCAGTTCCAGCCGGTCGAATCCGTGCCGCAGCGCGGAGGCGGCCAGGGCCCTCGTCGCGGCGGTGGCGACCCCGCGCCGCCGCGCCCACGGCGCTACCCAGTACCCCACCTCCACCTGGCGGCGCGGCGTCACGAGCTGGCCGAGGCCCGCGCCGCCGACCAGCCGGTCGGTGGCCCGGTCGGCGATGGCGTACGCGGCCCCGCCGGCGGCCCAGGCTGCCGGGGCGCCCTCGGCGATCCACCAGTTGGCGTCGGCCTCGGTGTACGGCTGCGGCATGCCGGGGTTGAACCGCAGGTTGACCGGGTCTCCGCAGCCGGCGGCCAGGTCGGCGGCGTCGGCGGGGCGGAACTGCCGCAGCCGCACCCCGGCGGCCTCGATCACCTCGGGCGTCACACCAGATCCCCGGCGAGCAGGGCGCCGATCCAGGCGTCCACCCGCTCGCCCCGGTGGGTGAGCCCTGCGCGGGCGGTGCCCTCGATCGTGAAGCCGGCCTTCTCGGCGACGCGGCGGGAGGCGGTGTTGCCGACGTTGGCCTTCCACTCGATCCGGGCCAGGCCCAACGTGGTGAAGCCCCAGGCGCTGAGCGCGGCCAGCGCGGCCGACAGGTGGCCCCGGCCCCGGGCCTCGGGAGCGGCCAGGAAGCCGACGTCGGCGAGCAGCGGGTCGGCGGGGGAGAGCCGCAGGTCGATCGTGCCGACGTACCGGTCGTGGGCGTCGGCGACCACGAAACAGGCGCTGGTGCCGCCGGCCCAGGTGCTGCTGGTGTAGCCCAGGTACGACTCGGCGTCGGTCCGCTCGTACGGGTCGGGCACGGTGGTCCACCGGATGGTCTCCGGGTCCTGGCAGGTGTCGACGACTGCGTCCAGGTCGCGTTCCTCCATCGGACGCAGCCGCAACTCGGTGCCGCCGGCCGTGGCGAAGATGACGGGTTGGGGCCGGCCGAAGACGGCGGCGCGACGGGTCTCCAGGGTGCCCGGCCCGGCCGGCCCGGTCTCCCCGGGGGCGGGCACCTCGCCGGGGAGCAGCGAGCCGATCCAGCCGTCCGCGCTGCCGCCGGGGGCGGGGTCGGCGAGCCGCAGCCGCCCCTCGACGCGGAAGCCCGCCCGGAGCGCGACCAGGCGGGAGGCGTGGTTGCCCACCTCGGCCTGCCAGATCAGCCGGCGCAGTTCCAGCGAGTCGAAGGCCCAGCGGGCGACGGCCCGGGCGGCCCGGACGCTCACCCCCGTGCCCCGGGCTCCGGGCGCGGTCCAGTAGCCGATCTCGCCGGAGCGCAGGCCGGTGTCGATCGAGACGAGCCCGCAGGAGCCGACCAGCTCGCCGGTGGCGGCGTCGCAGACCGCGAACGGCGCCCCGGTGCCCGCCGCCCAGTCCGCCGGGGCCACCTCGGTCACGAACCTGTGCGCGTGTTCGGGCAGGTACGGGCGCGGTACGGTGGTCCAGCGCTGGATGTCCGGGTCCTGGCAGGCCCGGTGCACCGCGTCGGCGTCGGTCGCCCGCCAGGGTCGCAGCAACAGGCCGTCCTCGGTGATCTCCACAGGCTCCACCCGAGCCATCGTGCCGGACCGTTCGCGGACGGCGTAACCGGATTTCGGTGGGGCGGCGCGAGTCGAGCGTGTTATGTCGGTTTCGCCGCCTCGGAGGGCCGCCACCAGTGACCATCGCGCCGATGGAGCGCCTACGATGGGTCGAGACTGTCTAGGGGAGCGTTGATCCGTGTCGATTCTGGAAAAGGTCCTCCGCGCGGGCGAGGGCCGTATGGTGCGCCGGCTGAAGGCCATCGCCGCCGCCGTCAACTCGATCGAGGACGACTACGTCAACCTCACCGATGACGAGCTGCGCGGCATGACCGACCAGTTCAAGGAACGGCTCGCTGACGGCGAGACGCTCGACGACCTGCTGCCGGAGGCCTTCGCGGTGTGCCGGGAAGCGGCGGCTCGGGTGCTCGGCCAGCGTCCGTACGACGTCCAGGTGATGGGCGGCGCGGCGTTGCACTTCGGCAACATCGCCGAGATGAAGACCGGTGAGGGCAAGACCCTGACCTCGGTCATGCCGGTCTACCTCAACGCGCTCTCCGGCAAGGGCGTGCACGTCATCACCGTCAACGACTACCTGGCCCAGCGTGACGCCGCCTGGATGGGCCAGGTGCACGAGTTCCTCGGCCTCACCGTCGGCGTGGTGCTGCCCAACCGGCCGGCCACCGAGCACCGGGCCGCCTACGAGTGCGACGTCACCTACGGCACCAACAACGAGTTCGGCTTCGACTACCTGCGCGACAACATGGCGTGGTCGAAGGACGAGCTGGTCCAGCGGGGCCACAACTTCGCCGTGGTCGACGAGGTCGACTCGATCCTGATCGACGAGGCCCGCACCCCGCTGATCATCTCCGGCCCCGCCGAGCACTCCGCCCGCTGGTACGGCGAGTTCGCGGGCGTGGTGGCCCGGCTCCAGAGCGGCAAGGACGGCGAGGGCGACTACGAGGTCGACTACGCCAAGCGGACGATCGCGGTCACCGAGCGCGGCGTGGCCAAGGTCGAGGACCGGCTGGGCATCGACAACCTCTACGAGTCGGTCAACACCCCGCTGGTGGGCTACCTCAACAACGCCATCAAGGCCAAGGAGCTCTACAAGCGCGACAAGGACTACATCGTCAGCGACGGCGAGGTCCTGATCGTCGACGAGTTCACCGGCCGCATCCTGCACGGCCGTCGCTACAACGAGGGCATGCACCAGGCGATCGAGGCCAAGGAGGGGGTGGAGATCAAGCAGGAGAACCAGACCCTGGCCACCATCACCCTCCAGAACTACTTCCGCCTCTACGAGAAGCTCTCCGGCATGACCGGTACCGCCCAGACCGAGGCGGGCGAGTTCAACAAGGTCTACAAGGTCGGCGTGGTGACCATCCCGACCCACCGGCCGATGGTCCGGCAGGACCGGCCGGACGTCATCTACAAGACCGAGAAGGCCAAGTTCAACGCCGTGGTGGAAGACATCGCCGAGCGGCACGCGCTGGGCCAGCCGGTGCTCGTCGGCACCGTCTCGGTCGAGAATTCCGAGATCATCTCCCAGCTGCTGCGCCGACGCGGCATCCCGCACTCCGTGCTGAACGCCAAGTTCCACGCCCGCGAGGCCGAGATCGTCGCCCAGGCCGGGCGGAAGGGCGCCGTCACCGTCGCCACCAACATGGCCGGTCGTGGCACCGACATCCTGCTCGGCGGCAACGCCGAGTTCCTCGCCGCCAGCGACCTGCGCCAGCGGGGTCTCGACCCGGTCGAGCAGGAGGAGGAGTACGCCAAGGCGATGGAGGAGGTCCTGCCCCAGTGGAAGCAGGCCTGCGACGCCGAGGCGGAGGAGGTCGCCGACGCCGGTGGCCTCTACGTGCTGGGCACCGAGCGGCACGAGTCCCGCCGCATCGACAACCAGCTGCGCGGTCGGTCCGGCCGGCAGGGTGACCCGGGCGAGTCCCGCTTCTACCTCTCGCTCCAGGACGAGCTGATGAAGCGCTTCCGCTCCGGTGCGGTCGAGGCGGTCATGGAGCGCTTCAACATCCCGGAGGACGTGCCCATCGAGTCCAAGATGGTCACCCGGCAGATCAAGAGCGCCCAGGCCCAGATCGAGGGCCAGAACGCCGAGATCCGCAAGAACGTCCTGAAGTACGACGAGGTGCTCAACAAGCAGCGCCAGGTGATCTACGCCGAGCGCCTGCGGGTGCTCAACGGCGAGGACCTCTCCGACCAGGTCCGCAACATGATCGACGACGTCGTCGACGCGTACGTGCGGGGGGCCACCGCCGACGGCTACGCCGAGGACTGGGACCTGGAGCAGCTCTGGGCCAGCCTCAAGCAGCTCTACCCGGTGGGCGTGACGATCGAGGCGCTGGAGGAGGAGGCCGGCGGCTCACGCGCCGGCATCGACGCGGACTTCCTGCTCTCCCGCCTCAAGGAGGACGCGAACGCCGCGTACGACCGGCGCGAGGAGCAGCTCGGCGAGGAGGGCGTCCGCCAGCTCGAGCGGATGGTCCTGCTCCAGGTCATCGACCGTAAGTGGCGCGAGCACCTCTACGAGATGGACTACCTCCAGGAGGGCATCAGCCTGCGGGCGTACGCCCAGCGCGACCCGGTGGTGGAATACCAGCGCGAGGGCTTCGACATGTTCGCCACCATGATGGACGGCATCAAGGAGGAGACGGTCGGCTTCCTCTACAACCTCGAGGTCCAGGTCAACGAGCCGGAGCCCGAGGAGGTCCAGCTGCTCGACAAGCCGGTCGAGATCCGGGCCAAGGGCCTGGGCCGGGCGCCGCAGCAGCAGGGCCTGCAATACTCCGCGCCGACCATCGACGGTGAGGCGGGCGCCGGTGCGGTGGCCGTCGAGCGGGCCGAGGAGCAGGCGCCGGCACTGGGTGTCGGTCGTCCGGCCCCGGCCGCCCCGGCCGCGCCGGGGACGACCGCCCCGGCCGCCCCGCAGCGCCCGGCGACCGGCCTGCGTGGCCCGGGCGTTCCGGCCGCCACCGCCCGGCGGTCCGCCTCGGGGCAGGCGGAGGCCGGTAACGGCCCGTCCCGTAACGCGCCGTGCCCGTGCGGGTCCGGCCGGAAGTACAAGCGGTGCCACGGCTCGCCCAACGGCGGTGCGTGACCGGTAGTCGAGCGGGCGTGGGCCCGCCGGAGCAGTCGAGCCGTGGTCCTTCGGGGCCGCGGCTCGATTCCGTCTCAGAGGACCTGGAGGGCCGTACAGAGCCAGCTGCCCCGGCGGTGCTCCAGGCGCAGCGCCATCGCCCAGGTGCGCCCGCCCGCGCCGGCGAGCACCGCGGCCACCTCGACGACGGCGGCGCGCGGCTCGCAGACCCGCAGCCGACGCAGCCGTACGGCCGGGCGGGTCGACCGGCGGCGGACCGGACCGGAGCGGGCGTTGGCGCGGGCCAGCTCGGGCAGCAGCCCGGCCGCCCGGGCCGGGTCGAGCAGTGGCCTGAGCTGCCCGGGCGGGCGGTAGCCGTTGAGCACCTCCAGGCAGGTGCAGACGAAGCGGTGCGCGGCCCGGGTCGCCTCGGGGGTGGCGGTCACGAGCGCGTCCGGGGGCAGCGGGGCGGCGGGACGGCGACCGGGGCCGGTGGGCACCGGGCCCTGCCGTCGGCCGGGTGGCCGGTCTGCCTCGCGCCGGGCCGGCTCGAACAGGTCGAGGACGAGCTGGGCGTGGCCCGGTGCCGGCCAGTGGGCGGCGTCGTCGTCGGTGAACGGCGGCTCGAACGAGGGTGCGGGACGCAGCCGGACGGGAGGCCGCGCCGGCCCGGGACGGCGGGGGTCGGTCATCCGAGAACCTCCCAGAAGCTTGCGTTTGCTTTCGTTTGCCTTCGACGGGCTCCATTCTCGGGCACGGCAGAGCCTGCGGTCAATGCCTGTCCGGATCGGCGCGGCTACTCCGGGTCGCGGTCGGCCAGCGGGTTGCTCCGCACCCACTCGGCCGTCTCGGCGTACTTGCGCTCGATGTATTCCTCCAGCCGGCCGCGTTCCACGCGCCACTGGCCGCGCCCGCCGATCTTGATCGCGGGCAGTTCGCCGCTGCGCACCATGTGGTAGACCTGCGAGTCCGACACGTTCAGCTCGGTGGCCACGTCGGAGAGCAGCAGGAATCTCGGCTCCACGAAAACCCCCGGGGTTGGCGTCGTTTGGCTCAGTTTGCCACCGACCGCCGACGTCCGCCCAGTCGCCGGGCCGTGACCTGCGGCGACACGCCCCCGGGACGCTTCCGCCGGGAAGGTGCGCGGTGTATGACGGTCTCGGCGTAGGGCATGATCTGCCAGGACCGGCGGAGGCCGGCGCACAATCTGAGCGGGGGAGACGACCGGTGACCGAGGAACTTGTCCGGGTGTACGTGCCGGCGACCGTCCCGATGCTGACCCTGCTGCGCGGCCCCGGGCTGCCGGTGGCCGCCGCGCACGCGGTGACCCCCACGCTGCGCGAGTGGTACGCCGAGGGCGATGAGGAGGAGCTGGAGTACGTCGCCTTCACCCGGGCCGCCCAGGACGCGTTGCAGCTGCTCCGGGCCGACCCCGACGCGCCCCGCCGCCGGGTCGTCGTCTCGGTGGACCTGCCGGCTTCGGCGGTGGGCCGGGGTGACGGGGAGCTGGGCTCCAGCGCGGTCGAGCTGGGCGCCCCCGTGCCGGTCGGTGCCGTCGCGGCGGTTCACGTGGACGGCACCGACGCGGTCGAGGACGTCGCCGTCGCGGCGGAGGTGGTAACCGAGGCCCTGGCCGGCGACCCGGACGCACAGTTCACGGTCGACGGCGCCGAGGACCACGAGCTGGAGTGGTACGACGTCACCGAGCTGGACCTGCTGCTCCGCGCCACCACCTGATCTCCCGCCGCCGGGCTGCGACGCCCGTGCCGGGCGGCCCGCCGCTTCGCTGTCGGCGGCGGGCGGTGCCGGGTCAGCGGGTGGAGACGGCCTCGGCCGGCTCGTCGTCGGAGGGGGCCGGCCCCAGGGTGCGGCCGAAGGCGATCATGGCGGTCAGCGCGCCGACGAAGAGCACCCAGATGGCGTTGTCGATCCGGGAGGTGCCCAGCGAGGTCTGGGCCACCGCGTCCGCCTCGCTCAACGCCCCGGCCAGGTCGAGCAGGGACCGCCCGCCGACCCGGATGATCACCTCGGCGAGGAGCAGCAGCAGGCCCGGTCCCGCCCCGGCCAGCAGGTAGACGGGCCAGCGCGGCGCCGGCGTCGCGGCGTCGTGCCGGGCGGCCTGACGGCGGGCCAGGGTCAGGAACCCGAAGGCCAGCAGCCCGGCCACCAGGCCGGCGAGCAGCGACTCGGTGCGGGACACCCACTTTGCCGCGCTGAGCAGCGACTCCTGGCTGTCGCCGCTACCGAACAGGTCGAAGAGCGGGTCGCGGGCCTGGCTGAAGGCCACCACGAAGATCAGCGTGCCGAGGGCGGCGGTCACCACGGCCCCGACCACGGGCCCGCTCCGGGCCCCGGCGATGGCCCCGCCGATGGTCGCCGCGGCGGCGGTGGTGCCGGCGATCACGTTGGTGGTCGCGTTGTCGGCGTACGTCAGGTTGATCGCGAACGCGGCGGCGAGCCCGACGAGCAGCCCGGTGCCGATCGCCGCCACGAAGCGCAGGGTGACCCGCTCGCTGCCCCGGCGGGCGAGCAGGTCGACGCCGAAGAGTGCGAAGGCGGTGCCGGCGACCAGCGCGGCCGAGATCACCCCGGGCAGGGCGAACGCGGAGAGGCTGATGGCGGTGAGCCCGGCCGCCGCCGAGCTGATCACCTCGCGGGTCGACCAGAGCATCGCGGCCAGCCACCCGAGCGCCAGGACCGCGAGGACCGGCGCCCCGGGGGCGAGCGCCGGCGCCGTGCCGCCGTCCGCGTCGGTCGAGGTCCCGGCGTCGGTCTCCGCGGGCGCGCCCGCCGACTCGGCAGCGGTGCCGTCCGTGGTGTCCGGCGTCCCGGTGGCGGTGTCGACGTTCGTGTCCTCCCGCCGGGAGACGGTCACGTCGGCGGCCGGCGTCGACTTCTCCGACTTCGCGGCTGCGGAGCTGCCGGGCTGCTTGGTCATCGTTTCCCTCCGACGGACGCCCGACCCCGGTGGGCCGGCAGTTCACCGGCCACCCAGGGTACGCGTCCGCCACCCTCACCTCCCGGACCCCGCCCCCGCCCGCTGCCGATCAAGAGCTTCGCGCCGACCATCGCCGCCACCTCCCGGATGTAGGTCTCCTGACCGACGAACCCGGGGTGGAAAGGGGCGGGACGGAGGGCACGCGTGGGCGGGCGGGGGTGGGGGTGGGGCGTGAAAGAATCGAGGGAGGTCCCGCCGCCGCGGCCGGTCAACCCGGCGTGGTGTCCGGCACCGGTCGTCCGGCCGGCGTCCGCGGGTCCGGTTTCGCCACCGCTGTCGAGATCGCCAGGAGCCTTGATGGACGCTGTGTTCTCCGTACCTGAGCCGCGCAACGAGCCGGTGCGCAACTACGAGCCGGGCAGTGCCGACCGGGAACGACTCCAGCGGCGGCTGACCGACCTGGCCGCCGAGCGGATCGACCTGCCGATGACCATCGCCGGTGAGCAGCGGATGGCTGGCGGCGAGTCGATCGACGTGGTGCAGCCGCACCGGCACGCGCACGTGCTCGGCGTCACCGCGCACGCCACCCACGACGACGCCCGCGCCGCCGTGAAGGCCGCCAAGGACGCGGCCCCGATGTGGCGGGCCCTGCCGTTCGAGGAGCGCGCGGCGATCTTCCTGCGCGCCGCGGAGCTGCTCGCCGGCCCCTGGCGGGACACGCTGAACGCGGCCACCATGCTCGGCCAGTCGAAGACCGCGATCCAGGCCGAGATCGACGCGGCCTGCGAGTTCATCGACTTCCTCCGGTTCAACGTGCACTTCGCGCGGAATCTGCTGGAGGAGCAGCCGATGTCGTCGCCGGGGGTGTGGAACCGCTTCGACCACCGCCCGCTGGAGGGCTTCGTCTACGCGGTCACCCCGTTCAACTTCACCGCCATCGCCGGCAACCTGCCCTCGGCGCCGGCCCTGCTGGGCAACACCGTGGTCTGGAAGCCGGGCCCGACCCAGCAGTTCGCCGCGCACTTCACCATGCGGCTGTTCGAGGCGGCCGGCCTGCCCCCGGGCGTGATCAACATGGTCACCGGGCGCGGCGAGGAGGTCTCCGACGTGGTGCTCGCCGACCCGGACCTGGCGGGCATCCACTTCACCGGCTCCACCAAGGTCTTCCAGCACCTGTGGCGGACGGTGGGCGAGAACATCTCCCGCTACCGGGGCTACCCCCGACTGGTCGGCGAGACCGGCGGCAAGGACTTCGTCGTCGCGCACACCAGCGCCGACGTCGACGCCCTGCACACCGCCCTCATCCGCGGCGCCTACGAGTACCAGGGCCAGAAGTGCTCGGCGGCGTCCCGGGCGTACGTCCCGCGCTCGCTGTGGGAGGGCGGGCTGCGCGACCGGCTGGCCGCCACCGCGGAGTCCCTCACCTACGGCGACGTCACCGACTTCGGCAACTTCGGCGGCGCGGTGATCGACGCCAGGGCGTTCGACCGGCACACGGCGGCGCTGGAGCTGATCGCCGGCGACGACGCCTGCCGGGTCCTCGCCGGCGGCACCGCCGACGACTCGGTGGGATACTTCGTCCGGCCGACGCTCTTCGAGTGCACCGACGCGGCACACGAGACGTTCACCACCGAGTACTTCGGGCCGATCCTCGGCGTGCACGTCTTCGACGACGGCCGCTTCGACGACGTGATCGCCCAGGCCGAGTCGATCGCGCCGTACGCCCTGACCGGGTCGATCTTCGCGACGGACCGCCGGGTGGTCGACGCGGTGGCCGAGAAGATGCGGTACGCCGCCGGCAACTTCTACATCAACGACAAGCCGACCGGCGCGGTGGTCGGGCAGCAGCCCTTCGGCGGCGCCCGGGCCAGCGGCACCAACGACAAGGCCGGCTCCTGGCACAACCTCATCCGGTGGACGTCGCCCCGGACGATCAAGGAGACCTTCGTGCCGCCGACCGACCACACCTACCCCCACATGGGCTGAGGTGTCAGGAAGGGCCCCCTCCTATCGTTTTTTGATGGGGAAGGGGCCCTTCCTTGCGCCCGTAGCGGGAGAGGCGACGGTAGGCGGGCGGCGGTACCGTGGCTGCTGTGACCCACCTCACCCCTGCGCGTGACCCCCATTTCGGTGAGCAGGGTGGCCTGCTCACCTACACCGACTATCTGCGGCTGGCCGACCTGCTGGCCGCACAGGTGCCCGAGTCCGACCCGGCCTCCCACGACGAGCTGCTCTTCATCACGATCCACCAGGTCTACGAGCTGTGGTTCAAACTGCTGCTCGCGGAGCTGACCGATGCCCGGGACCGGTTGCTGGCCGGCGAGACCTACCTGCCCCGGGTGCGCCTGGAGCGCTGCCACGTGGTGGAACGGGTCCTGATCGGCCAGGTCGACGTGATCGACACGATGACCCCGCAGGACTTTCTGGCCTTCCGCACCAAGCTCGCCCCGGCCTCGGGCTTCCAGTCCGCGCAGTTCCGGGAGATCGAGTTCCTCTCCGGCCTGAAGGACCCGGACTACCTGCGCCGCTTCAGGGGGCTGCCCGACGCCGAGCGGGAGCGGTTGGAGCGGCGGCTGGCCGAGCCGAGCCTCTGGGACGGCTTCCTCGCCGTGCTGGCCCGGGCCGGCTTCGACGTCGCCGAGGAGGAAGCGCGCTTCGCGGCGTACGCCACGATCGCCGCCGACCGGGAGCGGTTTGGGCCGCTGTGGGACCTCGCGGAGGCGCTGGTCGCCCATGACCAGGCCTTTTCGCTGTGGCGGGCCCGGCACGTGCTGATGGCCGAGCGGCAGATCGGCACGAAGCCCGGCACCGGGGGCTCGGCCGGCGGGGCATACCTGCGCTCCCGGGTGGAGACCCGGTTCTACCCGGAACTGTGGGAGCTGCGTAGCCGGCTGTGACCACCCCGGCGGCCGTCCCCGGTCTCCCCGACGGACCGTTCCCGGGCGGACTGTCTCGCGCCGACAGTGCACATAGGAACCCGACCGGGTGGCGAAAATGGCAAATCCTGGACGCCGCGTCGGCAAAGTGGCAGCGTGAGGGGCATGGCGGATTCCGGAGTCAACCCAACGGCGGCGGCCCTGCTCGGGCTGCTCCACGAGGGCCCCATGACAGGTGGCCAGTTGATGGCCGCCGCCGAGCGCCGGCTGGCGCCGTACTGGTCGATGACCCGCAGTCAGGTCTACCGGGAGCTACCGGTGCTGGCCGAGCGCGGTTTCGTCCGGATGGGCAAGCCCGGCCCGCGTTCCAGTCAGCCGTACGCGATCACCGCAGCGGGAAAACGGACATTTTCCCGCTGGCTGACGGAGGAGCCGGGGCGGGACACCATCCGCAACCCGATCGCCCTGCGGATCGCCTTCGGCCAGCTGCACTCGGCCAGCCAGCTCAAGAACCTCCAGGCCGCAGCCAACGAATACCACACCGAGGCGCTGGCCAAGGTCCGTGAGCAGGTCAAGAACGCGAAGAAGGAAGGCGACACGTACGACGCCAGCGCGTTGGAGTTCGCCGTCGCCTACCACAAGGCCGCCCTGTCCTGGCTGAAGAGCGCCCCGGTCGGCTGATCGTCAGCGCCAACTCCTCGCCCGAGCGGGATCTTTTTGGCCCGTGACTGCGGGGCTCGCAAGCTCACTCCTCGCCCGAGCAGTACCCTTGTCTGTCGTGACCGCTGCCGATTACGCCGAACAGCTCAAGGACCTCGACGCCACCCTGCGCAACATCGAGGCGGTGCTCGACATCGACCGGCTGCGCGAGGAGAAGGACCGCCTGGAGCAGGAGGCCTCCGCGCCCGACCTGTGGGACGACCAGGCGAAGGCGCAGCAGGTGACCTCCCAGTTGTCGTACGTCAACGGCGAGATCAGCAAGCTCGGCAGCCTCCGCTCCGGGCTCGACGACGCCAAGGTGCTGCTGGAGCTGGCCGAGGCGGAGTCCGACCCGGGGGTGCTCGCCGAGGTCGAGACGGAGATCGCCGGGCTGGGCAAGGCCATCGAGGAGATGGAGGTCCGCACCCTGCTCTCCGGCGAGTACGACTCCCGGGAGGCGCTGGTCGCCATCCGGGCCGGCGCCGGCGGCGTGGACGCGGCGGACTTCGCCGAGATGCTGCTGCGGATGTACCTGCGCTGGGCGGAGCGGCACGGCTACCCGACGGAGGTCTACGAGACCTCCTACGCCGAGGAGGCGGGCCTGAAGTCGGCCACCTTCACGGTGAAGGTGCCCTACGCGTACGGCACGCTCAGCGTCGAGTCGGGCACCCACCGGCTGGTCCGGATCAGCCCCTTCGACAACCAGGGCCGCCGGCAGACCAGCTTCGCCGGGGTCGAGGTGCTGCCGGTGGTGGAGCAGACCGACAGCATCGAGATTCCCGAGAACGAGATGCGGGTCGACGTCTACCGCTCGTCGGGGCCGGGCGGGCAGAGCGTGAACACCACCGACTCGGCCGTGCGGCTCACGCACATCCCGACCGGCATCGTGGTCACCTGCCAGAACGAGAAGTCGCAGTTGCAGAACAAGGCGTCCGCGCTGCGGGTGCTCCAGGCCCGGCTGCTGGAGCGCAAGCGCCAGGAGGAACAGGCCAAGCTCCAGGGCCTCAAGACCGACGCCGCCGGCTCGTGGGGCGACCAGATGCGTTCGTACGTCCTGCACCCGTACCAGATGGTGAAGGATCTCCGGACCGAGCAGGAGACGGGCAACCCGACCGCGGTCTTCGACGGCGATCTGGACAAGTTCCTCGAGGCGGGCATCCGGTGGCGTAAGCAGCAACAGTTGGCCGGCGACGCTGCGTGATCGACCATGGGCGGAGCGCGCCGTCGATCTCTCCGGTACGCCCGAATTGGATGACGCGACTCGCAACGGCGGGGCGTGGGGCTTGGCTCCCCGGTTACACCGCGTAGACTCACCACCCGTGATTCAGCTTGAGCAAGTGACGAAGACGTACCCGAAGGCGTCCCGGCCTTCGCTCGACAACGTGTCCGTCTCGATCGAGAAGGGTGAGTTCGTCTTCTTCATCGGTCCATCCGGCTCCGGCAAGTCCACCATCATCAAGTTGCTGCTGCACGAGGTCTCGCCCAACAAGGGTCGGGTCGTCGTCAACAGCAAGGACGTCACGTCGATGCGTTCCTGGAAGCGACCCCACTTCCGGCGTTCCATCGGCTGCGTGTTCCAGGACTTCCGGCTGCTGCCGAACCGCACCGCGTACGAGAACGTGGCGTTCGCCCTCGAGGTGATCGGCAAGACCAAGGCGGTCGCCCGCCGGGTCGTGCCGGAGGTGCTGGAGCTGGTCGGGCTGGGTGGCAAGGAGCACCGCTACCCGCACGAGCTCTCCGGTGGTGAGCAGCAGCGGGTGGCCGTCGCCCGGGCGTTCGTGAACCGTCCGCTGATCCTGCTCGCGGACGAGCCGACCGGAAACCTGGACCCGGACACGTCGATCGAGATCATGCGCCTGCTGGACCGGATCAACCGCACCGGCACGACTGTCGTGATGGTCACGCACGACTCCAACATCGTGAACCAGATGCGCCGCCGGGTCATCGAGATCGAGAGTGGCCGCATCGTGCGCGACCAGGCCCGCGGCGTCTACGGCTGAGCCGACGCCACCCCTGCGCAGCCTGACGACGAACACCTCATGCCGGAGAGCCGGAGGAAATCCCGATGCGCGTGAAATACGTCATGTCCGAGGTACTGGTCGGACTGTGGCGCAACGTGACCATGACCATCGCGATGATCATCACGATGGCGGTCTCGCTGACCATGCTCGGCGCCAGCGGTCTCATGTACCGCCAGGTCGACGACATGAAGGACCTCTACTACAAGAACATCCAGGTCTCGATCTTCCTCGACCAGGAGGCGACCCCGGAGCAGCGTGACGCCCTGGACGCGAAGCTGAAGAGCGACTCGCTGGTCAAGGAGGTCATCTACGTCAACAAAGATGAGGCGTACAAGCGCTTCCAGGAGATGTTCCAGGACGCTCCGGACCTGCTCAGCGCGGTCAAGGCGGACAGCCTGCCCGAGTCGTTCCGGCTCACGCTGAACAACCCCGAGCAGTACAAGAACATCTACGACCAGTACAAGGACACCGAGGGGGTCGACGAGATCGTCGACCAGAGCCGGCTACTGGACAAGATCTTCGACATCCTCACGGCGATCCAGAACATCGCCCTGGCCGCCGCGATCGTGATGGCCGTCGCCGCGCTGCTCCTGGTCGCGAACACGATCCAGGTGGCCGCGTACAGCAAGCGGCGTGAGGTCGCGGTCATGAAGCTGGTCGGTGCGTCCAACTGGTTCATCCAGGCACCGTTCGTGCTGGAGGCCGTGGTCGCCGGCCTGATCGGCTCGTTGCTCGGCCTGGTGGCTCTCGTCGCGGCCAAGTATCTGCTCTTCGACGGTTCGCTCCAGGCGTTGCAGGGCCTGCTCTCCCCGATCGGCTGGGGCGACATCCTGGTGATGTTCCCGCTGATGGCCGGCGTCGGCGGCCTGGTCAGCGCCGTCACCGCCTGGGTCACGCTCCGCTTCTACCTGCGGGTCTGACGCCGTACGGCAGGACAAGGGCCCTTCCGCGCCAGGAATAAACGGCGCGGAAGGGCCCTTGTCGTTCGGGTAGCATGATCCCCGCCCCGCGGCCGGTCACGTCCGGCGCGGATCACCGGAAAGGGGGTGGCGCCGATGCCACGGGAAAAGGGACGCAAGGTCGTCGCCTCCAACAAGAAGGCCCGGCACGACTACTCGATCCTCGACACGTACGAGGCTGGCATGGCGTTGACCGGCACCGAGGTCAAGTCGCTGCGGGCCGGGCGTGCGTCGCTGGTCGACGCGTTCGCGCAGGAGCGCAACGGCGAGCTCTACCTGCACGGGATGCACATCCCGGAGTACACGCAGGGCACCTGGACCAACCACGAGCCCCGGCGGACCCGCAAGCTGCTCCTTAAGCGGCTGGAGATCGACCGGCTGATCGGCAAGACCCGCGAGGGCGGCCTGACCATGGTGCCGTTGCAGGTCTACTTCTCCGACGGCTGGGCGAAGGTGGAGATCGCCCTGGCCAAGGGCAAGAAGTCGTACGACAAGCGGCAGGACCTCGCCAAGCGGGACGCGGACCGGGAGATCGCCCGGGTTCACGGCCGGCGCGGCAAGGGGATGGATGACTGATCTGCCCGCTATGTCCGGGTCGGCGCGTCGCCCCGGGCCTCGGGATGAAACCCGTTGCGGTAGGCGTTAGTCTTGTCAGTGCCGCCACATCGGTGGCCTGTCGAGGGGGTGACTGGTTTCGACTTCGTACGTTGCGGCAGGGGAAGCGAGCCGAGGAAGCCGACGTCGTCTCGAGAATCGTTCGTCGGAAACCAATAAGCGCCAAGAACAATCGCGCTGACTTCGCTCTCGCCGCCTGAGGCGAGTAGTGAGTCTGTCGGCCTGGGAGCGCCTTCGACCCAGTTAGCCGGCATCAGTTAGAAGGCTGGCCAACCGGACCCGGTCGCGGGGTCCGTGCGGCGAGATCAATCAGCGACTGGGCCCGTCACACCAACTCGCTCGCGTGAGCGGTGGGGCCGAGTAGAGGCATAGCGAGCTGCGCTCGGAGAAGCCCTGACAAACCGGCGAAGGACCCGGGTTCGATTCCCGGCACCTCCACCACCAGACGATGCGCCCCGGTCCACCGGACCGGGGCGCATCGTCGTGTCCGGGGCCGGTTGTCCGTCCTGCGGGCCGCGCCGGCCCGGGACACCGCCCCGGACACGCGGCCCACCTGTCCGGGGGGCCCGCCCCCGGACAGCCGGCGTCTTTCGCTGGCGGAGCTGGGATCCTCTGGGGCCGCTGGGTCGCACGGGGCCGGCGGGGCAGCTGGGACGGATGAGGCGGTAGCGCCTCTGGACAGGGCAGAGGCGGCGGGTCCACCATCGCTGTACGCGGTCAGACACGACGCGGGAGGTGCCCATGGTCACCGGTCGGATCCAGCAGCCGTCCACGCTTCCCGAAGGGCGCCGGCCGCCCGCCGCGCACCGGCTCCCCGCCACCCCGCTCGGGGAGCTGCACCCGCTCACCCGGGCCCTGGCCGTCGCGCCGGCCGAACCGCGCTGGCGGGAACGCGTCCTCGTCGGGTTGGGCCCCGTCCGGCAGGGCTTCGCGGAGCACGTCCGGGCCACCGAAGGGCCGGCCGGGCTGTACGCCGAACTGCTCGGCCAGGCGCCACGGTTGGCACGCGGGGTGCGGCTGCTGGCCCGGGAGCACGTCGCCATCACCGCCGCGCTGGCTGATCTCCACCAGACGGCGGAGCAGCCGGACGCCCCGGTCGACGACCTTTTCGACCGGGCCGCGTGCCTGCTGCGGGCCCTCGCCCGGCACCGGCAGCGCGGCGCGGACCTGCTCTGGGAGGCGTACGAGACGGATCTGGGCGGGGAGACCTGATCCCCGGGAACCGGCGTGGGTGTGCCGGCGTCCAACCGACATGCGCCGTACCGCCGCCCTGCTGGGCCTTCCACTGTTGATGATCGTCGCCGGGTGCGCGCCGGCCGGCTCCGACCCGGCCGGCGACCTGGTCGACTCCGACCCGCGCCGGAACGCCTTCGCCCAACGGGCCAGCGAGGTGGCCGGGGCGTGGCGACCGATGCCCGCCTGGACGACCGGATACGTGCCGATGCAGGACGCGACGGTGCTGGTCGGTGATCCGGGCTTCACCGAGGAGACGAAGCTCGCCTTCCAGAGCGGCTGGTACCGCGACCAGATCGAACTGCCTGCCGCGAAACCCGCCGACGGCACCATCCGGTTCCCGGACGGCACGCTCACCGTTCCGCTGCTCAGCGCCGCCGCCGCGTACGGGCAGCTCGACCAGGGGGATCCGCCACCCTGCGACGGCCGCCCGAAGGGCCCCGCCGGGCCGAAGTTCCCCGGTGGCGCCAGGCCGGGTGGGCCCACCGTCGAGCCGGGGCCCGACGGTCCGGTGAGCAACGCCGCGCAGGCCGCCTGTGTCCCGTTGACGGTCACGGCCGTGAAGCTGGGCACCGCGCCGGTGCGTACCAGCCGGGGTGAGGCGCAGGTGCCGGCGTGGCTCTTCACCGTCGAGGAACTCGCCGTGCCGGTGGCCCGCGTCGCCGTGGCACCGCAGGCCGTCACCGCCCTGCCCGAGCCGACCCCGCCGGCTGGCCCGGCGCCGGAGGGCGTGGTCGGCGCGCAGGACGTCCAGTCCGTCGACGGTGCCGAGCTGACCTGGCGGCTCGGCGTGGGCAGCTGCGACACCGCCATCACGCCCCTGGTGGAGGAGCGCGACGACGTCGTGGTGGTCGGCGGCAGCGTGATCACCGCCACCGGCGTGTGCAACGCCATGCTGAAGATCGAACCGGTCACCGCCACGCTGAAGGCACCGCTGGGCGACCGTCCGGTCCTCGACGTGCTCACCGGCGCGCCGCTGCGGCTCGCCACGGGCTGACCGGGCCGCGACTCAGGAAAGCGAGCCGGCCGGCATTCTCGTGCCGACCGGCTCGTGGAGTCCGTGCCGGACCGGAGCGGCGGGGAGCCGGGCCGCCCCGGCTTCGGTGGGCGGCGGTTCAGAGGAGACGGGGCACCTCGGTGCTGACCGGCACCGGCAGCACCGTCGGGCCGTCCGCCCGCAGGCCGGCGGTGAGGGCCTCGCCGAGCTGGTCCGCAGTCTCCACGACGGTGGCCGCGCAGCCGTAGCCGCGGGCGATGGCCGTGATGTCCAATCCGGGCAGGTCCAGTCCGGGCACCCCCGGCGTGTCCTTGAAGTCGGCGAAGGACTTCAGGATGGCGTACTGCTGATTGACCGGCACCACGACGACCAGCGGCAGGCGTAGCCGTGCAGCGGTCCAGAGCGCCTGCACCGAGTAGTGGAACGAACCGTCCCCGACGACCGCGACCACCGGCCGGCCCCGGCCGGTGTCGCGCTGCGCCAACGCGATGCCGACCGCCGCCGGCAGGCCGTACCCGAGACCGCCGCTGGCCATCGTGAAGTACGAGCCGGGACGGGTGCTACGCAGCTGGCGGCGCAGTGCCGGCAGGCTGGAAGGCGACTCCTGGACCAGGATCCCGTCGGCGGGCCAGTGCCGGGCCAGCGCCGCGAAGAGCGCGTCGGGGGCCAGCGGCAGCCCGTCGGGCGGCGGGGGAGGGTCGGGGCGTGCCGGTGGCGCCGGCCGGCCCGCCGCCGGAAGCATCTCGGCCAGGGCGGCCAGGGCCAGCCCGGCGTCGCCGAGCAGGCTGTCGCCCACCGGGGCCCGGGCCGCCTCGTCCGGGTCGTCGGTGACGTGCAGCAGGCGGGCCCCGGCGGGCAGGTGGTCACCCGGCACGTGCGGGTAGTAGCGGAACACCGGCGCCCCGACCACCAGCACGGTGTCGTGCCCCTCCAGCGCCTTCGAGAGCGGCCCGATTGCGAACGGCAGCACCCCCCGGAACTGCGGGTGGTCCTCGGGGAAGGCGGCCCGCTCCGAGGCGGGCGCCGACCAGACCGGCGCGGCGAGCCGCTCCGCCAGCGCCACCGCCGCCGGCCAGCCGTCGGCCCGGTCCACGGCCGCGCCGAGCACCAGCGCGGGCGCGCGGCTGGCGGCCAGCACGGCGGCGAACTCGCGCAGCCGCCCCGGGTCGGGCGCGAACCGGGTCGCCACCGTCCGCACCTGCGGCGGCGGGTCGGCGGGCTGCGCCCAGTCGTCGAGGGGCAGCGAGAGGAAGACGGGGCCGGCGGGCGGCTGCACCGCTGTCGCGTACGCCCGCATCAACGCCGCCGGCACGTCCTGCGCGCGGACCGGCTCGTGGCTCCACTTCACGTACGGCTGGGGCAGTTCGGTGGCCCGCCGGCTGGTCAGCCGGGGCTCGATCAGCAGCATCTCCCGGGTCTGCTGGCCGGCGGTGACGATCAGCGGGGTCCGGTTGTGCCACGCGGTGACCAGGTTGCCCATGCCGTTGCCCGTGCCGGGGGCGGTGTGCAGGTTGACGTGCGCCGGCCGGCCGGTGGCCTGGGCGTAGCCGTCCGCCATGCCGACGGCCGACGCCTCGTGCAGGGCGAGGACGTAGTGGAAGTCGTCCGGGAAGTCCCGCAGGAACGGCTCCTCGGTGGAACCCGGGTTGCCGAAGACGGTGGTCAGGCCGAGGGCACGGAGCAGGTCGTACGTGGTGTCGCGGACCGTTGCCATCGCCCCTCAATCTATCGGGGCGGCTCGGGCGGCTCGGGGCTTTTCGCCGCCCGGACCGCCCGCCCTGAGGCGTCAGGAAGGCGCCTTCCTCTACCCAAACCGATTGGAAGGTGCCCTTCCTCACACCTCAGGGCAGGGTGAAGGGCAGGGCGATGCCGTCCAGCGCGTGCCCGCAGGGGCAGTCCCGCTCGGCCGGTAGCGCGGCGACGGCCTCCAGCAGCAGGCCCCGCAGCCGGTCGGTGTTCTCCCCGAAGACCCGGAACACCTCCTCCTGCGTCACCGCGCCGCCGCCCTCCACCCCCGCGTCGAGGTCGGTGACCAGGGCGATCGAGGAGTAGCAGAGGGCCAGTTCGCGGGCGAGCACCGCCTCCGGATGCCCCGTCATGTTGACCACCGTGCCGCCGATCGAGGCGTACCACCGCGACTCGGCCCGGGTGGAGAAGCGCGGGCCCTCGACCACCACCACCGTCCCGCCGTCCACGGCCGGCACGTCCCGGCGGGCTGCGGCGGCGAGCAGCGTACGCCGGCCGGCCGGGCAGTACGGGTCGGCGAAGGAGACGTGCACGGCACCCCGGTCGTAGTAGGTCTGCACCCGCCCGCTCGTACGGTCGACCAGTTGGTCCGGCACGACGAACGTGCCCGGGCCGAGTTCCGGCCGCAGGCCGCCCACGGCGCACGGGGCGAGCACCTGACGTACGCCGAGGGAACGCAGCGCCCACAGGTTGGCCCGGTAGGGGATCAGGTGTGGCGGGTGGCGGTGGTCCCGGCCGTGGCGGGGCAGGAACGCCACCCGCCGGCCGCCCACCTCGGCGATCGTGACGGCGTCGGACGGTGGCCCGTACGGCGTCTCCACCTCGTGTTCGGTCGCGCCGTCGAGCAGCGCGTAGAGCCCCGAACCGCCGATCACCGCGAGTTCCGCCGTGGCACCCACCGGTCCTCCCTCCTGTCGGTGGATCAACCGACCGTCAGACCTTAACCACCGCCCCGGGGGCAGGCTATGGTGCCAGGCATGGCGTTCACAGCGCGGTTGACTCCGGTGCCCCCGGGCGTCCCGGTTCGGTCGGTCTGACGGGGTGTCCGGCATGCAGGGAGAGGGGCAGGCGATCGGCGGACGGGCGACGGGGTCGATGACCGGACGGCTGCTGGTCGCGACGCCGGCGCTGAAGGACCCGAACTTCGACCGTACGGTGGTGCTGCTGGTGGCGCACGAGGCCGGCGGCGCCCTCGGCGTGGTGCTCAACCGGGCCACCGAGGTGCCGGTCGCCGAGGTGCTCGGCGACTGGAGCGACCTGGCCCGCGACCCGGCGGTGCTCTTCGAGGGCGGCCCCGTACAGCCCGACTCGGCGATCTGCCTGGCCCGGATGCGCCACCCGGTGCAGCGGCTCAAAGGGTTCCACCAGGTTTCCGGGGCGGTCGGCACGCTCGACCTCTCCGTCGAGCCGGGGCGGCTGCGGGAGGGCATCACCGGCATCCGGGTCTTCGCCGGCTACTCCGGCTGGGGCTCCGGGCAGTTGGAGCAGGAGATCGAGGACGGCTCCTGGTTCGTGCTGGACGCGCTCCCCGGCGACGCCTTCGTCGACCGACCGGACGACCTGTGGCCGATGGTGCTGCGCCGGCAGGGCGGCATGATGGCGGCCGTCGCGCACTTCCCACCGGACGTGGCGCTCAACTGAGCCGGGGGCGGGTGAGGCCCCCGCGAGATGACCATGCGGCGGGCTCTGTGTATAGTTCTCTCGTGCCCGGGTGACCGGGACGAGGCAAGGGGCCGTGGCGCAGCTGGTAGCGCACCACACTGGCAGTGTGGGGGTCAGGGGTTCGAGTCCCCTCGGCTCCACCCTTGCGAAACGCCCTGGTGAGAGACCAAATTTCCCACCAGGGCGTTTCTCGTTTCTGCCGCTCGCAACCTGCTTTGTGCCAGAACCGTGCCAGATCAGGCGCTGAGCTTGCCTCGCGCCTCTTCGATCAGCGCGTCCAGGGCGGCGGCGATGGTGTGATCCCGGTCACGGGTCGCGTGCTGATAGATCATCGCCGCGCGCGTGCTGGAGTGCCCGATGCGTGCCATCAGTTCTTTGAGCGTCGCGCCGCTCTGCGCTGACCACGTACTGCCGGTGTGCCGCAGGTCGTGCAGGTGCAATCCGAGGCTGTCAGGGATGCCGGCGGCGGTCAGCGCGTTGCGCCATACGCGGTTAAAGTTGCGCCGACGCGGGATGCCGCTCTGAGGGCCGAGAAACAGACGCCCGTTCGGGCCGCCCTCGGCGAACTGAGCTAGGTGCCATTCCACGTCAGCCCGTAGCCCAGCCGGCAGGCTAATCGGCCGCTTTCCCGCCTCGGATTTCGGGTCATCATCAATTTGCGTGCCGTCTTCCATTTCCGCTGTGGCCCGGCGCACCCGCAATTCCATCGTTCGCAGGTCGATATCTCGGCGGCGTAGCGCCACCAGTTCGCCGAACCGAAGTTGCGCGAACGCGGCCAGGAGGACGAACAGGCGGTAGCGCGGCTGGATGGCTTCGGCGATGGCAAACACCTGTTGAAGCGTCGCGGTAGGTCGCTCATCAGCCTTGTCCTGACCGGCCCCCTTAATGCGGCAGGGGTTGCGGCGGATCAAGTCGTCGTCTACGGCGGTAGCGAAGATGGCGTGAAGAATTCGGTACGTCTTCGCTACGGTGGGTTTCCCTATGCCATCGGCTAGTCGGTCCGCCCGCCATTTGCGGATGTGAGGCGCGGTGACCTCGTTAAGCGCGTGGGCACCGAGATGCGGCCGGACGTGTAGCCGGATGTGTCGCTCGTATTCCTCGCGCGTCCGTGCCTTGAGATCTCGCTCCCGCATCCACTGATCGGCGTACTCGACAAGACTGATGTTTCCGGCGTTGGGGTCGAGCCAGTCCCCGCGCAGCATTTCTGCTTCGGTTTCGACTAGCCATTGTTCGGCCGCCCGCTTGGTGTCGAACGTGGCCGGTGCCTTGCGAGGTAACCCGTCCGGTCCGGTATAGCGCGCTTGCCACGCGCCGGACGGCAGCTTGCGAACGCTGCCGAACCGGCGTTTACGCCCGCTGGTGTTGCCTCCCACTAGGCAGCCCGCCTTTCCCGCCCAACCCGGCGCATTGGGGCAACGGTGCAAGAGTCGATGTAGGCGCTGAGGGTGCTCTCAGCGATGCGAACGTGTCGACCAAACCGCTTGAACTCGATTCGCCGTTCTTCAATCAGCCGGCGCGGAAACCGCTCGGTCGTACCGAGGCGTTCAGCGACTTCCGGGATGGATAGGAACTTCTCCGGCACGGTCGACCTCCTTTGCCGTGGGCGAGTGGTGTAGGGGGTGTTGAGTGGCACGCTGAGCGCCTTTCGGTCGTCGCGAGTCACTGACGGAGGATCGGAAGGGGTGCTGCGCAGAATGGCGTAGGGGCGGCCCGTTGAGAGCGCCATAGAGCCAAGATCTCCGCCTAGCCGGTGTTAGGACATGCACCGGAGCGGCTGTGTAGCTCTCAGCGGGCCGGCTACGTGGGTCGGCGGCGGGTGGTCGGTGCGTTGCTGTGCGAGAGGGCTGAACCATCTCCGCATCTCCGCATCTCCGCAAACATGGCTGTGAGCTGCGCAAATGCTTGCGGAGATGCGGAGTGCTGTTGAGGGGTCATCTCCGCAAAGGGGGTGTCATCTCCGCAATGGCTGCGGAGATGCGGAGATCGATGATCCTTGAGGTTCTGATCTCCGCAGAGTGTTTCCCCTGGTAGAGCGCCGTTGCTGCGGCGTTGCGGAGATGCGGAGATGGTTCAGCGGGTTTCACCCCTGGTGGCGTTCGACCCAGAACACGGATCGGTCGCCCCGGTCGTTCTTGCCGGCGCGGATGACGTGATCGCCGCGCCAGCGTCCGGCCTGCCCGGTCAGCAGCCGGCCGAGCTGGAGGGGGTTGGGTAGCCGCCCGTTGTGGGTGGTGATGAACTGCCCGTCCCACGGGTCGTTGACATCGCTGCCGAGGTGCATCGGCTCGGCGTCCTGACGCAGCTCGGCGGCGGTCATCGCACGGCCGCCGTGGCGGTCGTGCCAGCAGGTGAGAAACGCGCGCCAGCGCGTTTCGTCTTCATCGATCTCACGGATGTCGGCGGCGTTGGTGAGGAACCCGTCGATGCCGTGGTGGGCGAGGAACCCGCCGAGGGCTTGCGCCCACGGAGTGAACTGCCGCATCGACAACCCGGTCACCCGTGGCGCACCCTGTCGCGTCCAGTCGAGCACGAGCACCAGGAGGTGCCACAGCACGGTGAGTTGGTTGGCCGGGTCGGTGATCCACTGGTCAAGGTGCGGAATGCCGAACCCGCGTTGGTCGCGCAGCTCCGGGCGGGGCATGTTCGGGTCGAGGTGCACCCGCACCGTGCGAGACGCCATGTCCCCGCCGACTTGCAGGTTGTTGCCGGTGGCCATCCACAGCCGGTCGTTGACGGTGGCGACGTTGCGCGACGCGCCTAGCTGCCGGTCGGACCACACGCCGCTCGTGACGAGCTGGGCGAGCACGGCGGAGTCGATGACGGTGCCTTCGGCGAGGTTGTCCCAGATGACCACCCCGACCTGCTCGGCAAGAACGGCGGTGATGCTCTTACGCAGTTCTTCATCCGAGTAGGCCCAGGTCATGACGCGCTGTCCGTAGAGCATTCCCGGCCCGGCGGTGAGGATCGTCTTGCCGGATGAGGGCATGGTGGCGTCGATGAGGGCGAACGGCGTGAGGCTGCGGGTGAAGTGCCGCAGGATCGGCGTGGCCAGCAGCGCTACGTAGTTGGCCCGATCAGCGGCGCTGGCCCACGGGAAGTCGCGCAGGAATCGGCCGAGCAGGAACGTACGTGCCTCGTCTACCTGCTCGGGGGTGGGTTCGTCGGGCACGGGCGGCAGCGCCACTTTGGAGGCGAGGTAGAGGCCGGTGGCTGGGTCGTAGCCGGGTCGCTGTAACAGGGTGCCGTCGCGGCGCAGCACCGGGGCGCCGATGATTCCGCGCAGTGGCGGCACGCCTGGCCACGTTTTGCCGGCCAGCACCGATGACAGGATGTCGCGGGGCGGGGTGACTTCGTCTTCGAACATTTCCGGGTCGCCGGTGTCGCTCTTGCGGGTCTTGAGCCGGTACACGTAGGCGTGTTCGGCGAGCAGCCCGGCCAGACCGGCGGGGTTGACCATGCTCGCCGACACTGGCAGCGGCGAGTCTTCGTCGGCGGCGGTGGCGAGGCCACCGGAGACGGCTTCCATGTGCACCAGCGACCCGGCCGACACGTAGGTGTCGGGCAACAGCCCGTCGACGAGCGCGGCCTTGAGTACACGGATGGTTTCCGGCCCGGAGCCGATCTGTAGGCGGGTGGTCATGCCGCTGCCCTTCCGAGGTTGGTGAGGTGACGTGGGTTACGTGCTCCGGTGCGCAGGCCGGACGCGATCGTGCGGGCGACCTCGGCGGGCCGCAGGCCGATCGACAGCGCGGCCGGTTCCAGAACGGCGGTCACGTCGTCGTCGCCGAGCGCCCCGCCGGCGGCGAGCTGGCCAAGGGCGACGGCGGAGGCGAACAGCGCGTGGTTGCGCTGCCCGTCGGGGGCGGCGGTGAGGTGGGCGACCTGGCGGCGAATTGCCGCCGCCACGTAGGGGCCGTGCCGGTCGGCCGGAAGCGCCACCGGGGCAGGCCGGTAGGCCGGTCGCGGGGCCGGGGTGAGTAGCCCTGCCAGCCACGCGGGCAGCGGCGCCGGGTCGCAGTCCAGCGCCACGGTGTAGGGGCGGCCGACGACCGTCGACCCGGCGGCGACGACGTAGCCGCCGTGCGCGCGGGTGTCGACCTTCCACCCCAACCCGCCCCGCTCCCCCGTCGTGTTGCGCAACTCCCGCCCGGCGGCGGGGTGGCGGTAGTAGAGGTGGCTTCCGCCGCGACCGGTGGTCACGGTGTACGTGGTGTCGATGCTGCCGCCGTGCCGGCCGGCCAGTGCGGCGAGCACGTCCAGGCCGTCACGCGCACCGGCCCACGCGGCGGGCGGGGTGTCGTCGGCGGTTTTCGGCACGTCCAGGTCGACCACCAGCAGCCCGGACGGGCCGCACGCGATGCCGACGCCGTAGGGGCGCGTCGACCACGCCCGCCGGATGCGCTGTGGGTCGGTCGTGGCGCGGGGTTCCCAGCCGAGGTGTCGGCCGGCGGCGCGGCAGCGCGGGTCGAGGCCGGTGCAGTTCTCGGCGGTGTGGTCGGGGAACGCGGGCCGCTTGTCGTCGGGACGCAGCGGGAAGACGTGCCATCCGCGCGCGGCGTGGGCAAGGGCAGCGGCCAACAGGCCAGGGTCGGGCATGAGGTCCCTTCCTTCGGTCGATGGCGGATACAGGGGCGTAGACGGTGGCTCTGGCCGTCCGGCGAGCGCTGAGGGCGTGTGAGCGGGGCAGCGGGGGCCTTGCAGGTAGGGGCGGATGCCGTGCGGGCTGTGGCAGTAGCGGGCGGCGGTGCCGATCCAGTGGCCGCACCGCCCTGCGGTCACCGCTCGGCCTGCCTCGGCCGGGGTCGGGCCGCGATGGCGGCGCGGGTCACGGCCTGGCGCACGTCGCCGAGCAGCCCGACCAGTTGCCGGCGGGCCGCAATCTCGCCGGGGGCGAGGGCGACTCTGACGCGCACCTCGGCGTGCTCGCGGCCAGCGGCGGTGCGCACCCTCACCAGCACGGCCCGCCCGTGGCCGGGCAGGTCGACCACGATTTCGTCGGAGCGGTGTTCGCCGAGGTTGCAGCGGTGGTCTCGGCCGCACCACGCGGTGTGGCCGGCGGTGCGGCGGTTCATCGGGTGCCTCGGCGGTGTTCGTCTTGGATGCGGTTGAAGATGTGGACGGCGAGGCGGATGCGGCGGCCGGTGGCGTCGCAGCGGGGGCAGGGCGAGCCACGGCGGCCGGTGATGGTGCGTAGGCGGCCGGTTCCCCGGCAGCGTCGGCAGGGTCCGAAGGGGTCGGCTGCGCACCGGATGAGGTAACCGAGCGTGACGACGGCGAGGATGAGGCAGGGGGCGCTAGCGATGAGGGCGAGGGAGTCCACAGGTGCCTCCACAGGCGTTTTTCGGGTGCAGAGCAGCCAGGGCGCTAGATCGCTAGCGTCCTGATGGGGGTTGATGTGTGGGGCTAGCGGTGCCGCTAGGTCTAGCGGATCTAGGCGCTAGACCTAGCGGCCCGCGATGGGCTATCCGGCCTTCCGCTTGCGGTCACGCTCGGTTACGGCGGTGGTGATGTCGTCGCGGTGGATGCCCTTGCGGTTGGCTCCCTTGCCGGTGGCCGGGTCGGTGCCCCACACCTGCCGGCCCACCGGCACCCGGTAGGGCTTCAGCGCCGCCGCGAGTTGCGCCGGCTCCCACCCGCCGTACGTCTCGGGGCGCAGCTCGGCCAGCCGCGCGACGACGGTCTCTGACCACACCTTCGGCTCGGTGGCCGGGACGACGGTGAGGATGTCGTCGAGCAGGGTGTCGGCCGGGCCGCCGGTCACCTCGGGGGCCTGGCCGATGGCGTGGCCGGTGAGGGTGCCGGCCGCCTCACGTAGCGCGTGAGCGCGGGCGATGACCTGCTCGACGTGCTCGGTCTTGGCGAAGTTGGTGCGGACCGTCACGGCCTCTTCGACCGCGCCGGAGTCGTCCGCGCCGAGCAGGATGCCCACGCCCTTGTGGGCGCGCTGGAACCGCGACGAGTCGTAGCCGGCCGGGTAGGAGCCGGCGCCCAACACCGCCTCCGACGACTGCCACGTCATGGTCTTGAGCGCGAAGCGGGTGCCGATGTTGTCGCGCAGGTCAGTCGGCACGGCCTTACCGTCCGGCTTCTGCGTGGCCAACAGGATGATGATCCCGACCGAGGGGCCGACCTTGCACAGCTCGGTCAGCAACTCCACGATCTCTTTGCCGTACTCGGGGTGCCCGCTGTAGCGCTGGAACTCATCGATCGCGACCAGCACCGGCCACAGCTTCAATGCCCGCTTGTCGGCAATCTCCCGCGTCACCTTCGACTCCGGGCACAGGTCCGGCGGCAGGGTCGCCATGGTGTCGTAGCGGCGGTTCATGTCGACCACCAACGCCCGCAGGTCTTCGACCAGGCCGAGCACCACGTCGTCACGCACACCGAAGCCGACGCGGTGGGCGATGCGTTCGAACGCCCGCCAGTCCTGACCGCCCTTGCCGTCGTAGATGTGCAGCTCAACCGACGCGTCCAGCGCGGCGGCCAGCACCGGCAAGCGGGCGGCGAACGTCTTGCCCATGCGCGGGATCGCGCCCACGAGCAGGGATGTGAACATCAGCAGCAGCGGCACCACCCGCCCGCGCTGGTCCTGACCGAACGGGAACGGCGCGAAGATGTCGACCGTGCCGCGCTCGATCAGCGGCCACAGGCCGGACGGCTTGGCGTAGGGGTCCTCATCGGCGACCCACAACGACAGCCGCCGCGCCGACCCGGTGGTGCCGCGCACCCGCTCCGGCCACACCTGCACCTCGTCCAGGTCCAGACCGGCGGCCAGCTCGGTACGCCGCTTGACGGCCTTGTCAGCGGTCACGCCGAACGGCAGGTCGACCACGGCCCGCCAGCCCGGACCGTCGCGCATGATCGGCATGGGGAAGGCGATCAGGTCATCGGGCTTGCACAGGCCGGCGGCCAGGAACGCGCGGGTCACCACGTCGGCCGACAGCCGCCGCGCCCTGGGCGTCACCGCCGCCACGTCCAACAGCGGCTTGTCCTTCGGCGACCCGGCCAGGCCGAACACCGCCACGGCGGCGGCGAGCATCAGCCAGCGTTGCCACGACCCGGCCAGCACCGCGAGCACGGCGACGGTGGGCAGGCCGAGCAGCAGCACCGCCGACACCACCAGCGACCGCCACCGCACCCGCGCATCACGCTGCCGCGACAGCTTCAGGTACAGCTCGGCATCCTCGCGCCGCACGGCGGCCAGGCGGACGGGAAGGCCCTCGGCATCTGATGCCCACCGCACGGTCGCGCCCAGGACGCGGGCCACGCCGAACGGGGCACGCCACGCGAGGCGACCGGCGTACTTCGGGCTGCGGGTCAGGTGGTAGGCGGAGACGTGGGCGGTGTGCGACAGCGCCCACCGGGCCGCCGTGACCAGCTCGGCGCGCGACCGCAGCCACGCGGGCACGATCGGCCGGCGCATCGCCGACCTGCCGGCCAACACCGCCGCGAAACCCGACGGCTCGGCGACCGCGGGCGGGTCTACCGGCGGCGGGGTGTCGTCGTCCAGGTCGTCTGCCTCGTCGTCCAGGTCGACCGCGAACGCTCGCGCGTCGGGCTTGCGGCGTCGGGCCGCGTCCAGGTCGACCACCTCGGCATCCGGGCCGGTCATCTCGGCTTCGGCGGCCTGCCAGTCGAAACGGTCGTCATCTCGGGGGGAAGTCATGATGGGTGTTCCTCCGTGATCGGTTGTCGGTCGGGGAGGGCCGGCGGCGCGGCCGGGTTGTCGAGGCCGTGAGGCCGCGCCGCCGGGCAGAGCTAGTCGTGGGTGCGGACGAGGTGCGCGAGGGCGGCACCCATGCCGAGCACCGCGACCGGCAGGCACGCCACGGCGGTGGTGATCCACCACGGGGCCGAGGTGACTCCGGCGGCTTCCAAGAGGTGGTAGGCGATCTGGCCGAGCGCGCCGACGGCGAGGGAGCCGAGGGCGGACCACTTGGCGAACCGGCGGGCCGCAGGGGGTACCCGACCGGACAGCCACACGTAGAGGGCGTACGCGCCGTAGGTCTCGACTCCGATTGGCAGGGTGATGGCGGAGTTGATGGAGAAGCTGTCCCAGATGCCCGGCAGCGGGTGCACCACGCCGAACCCGGTGAGTCCGCCGAGCCCGACCCACCCGGACCAGATCGCCACGAACGCGGGCAGGGCCAGCAGCACCACCGGCCACACCACCGCCGACCGGACCGGCTTGGCCGATGCGGGTGGGGTGGGCGTGTCTGGGTGACCGACCACCGTGACCTGCTCGACCTGCTCGCCGGGCGCGATCTTCGCCGGGGTGGCCGGCATGGGGTCGGCCGGTGGGGTGTGCTCGGGTGCGACCGGGGCGGGGGCCGGGTGCGGGCCGATCGGCTCGGCGTAGTCCAGCGGCACCGGGGCCGGCGCGGTGAGGTCGGTCAGGGCGTCGTCGAGCGGCAGGAGCGCGCCCCGGACGATCATCGCGGTGCGGATCTGCTCGGCCCGGGTCTGCTTCTCGTGCTCGGCGGTCAGGCGGGTACGCAGGTCGTCGGCCTTGGGTGCGCCGATGTGGAATTCGCGCATCAGCCGGTTGCGCGACGGCAGGCTGCCGAGTTCGTTGGCGAGCTTGCGGGCGGCAGGCATGAGGGCGTCTACCGGTTGCGGGTAGCGGGTGCCGTTGATCGTGGGGGCGGTCATGCTGCGTCCTCCTGGGGGAAGGCGCACGCGAGGCATTCGCCGAGCGAGCGCGGGATGTAGTACGGGCGGACCGTGCCGCAGACGCGGCAGGTGCGGCGGGCCAACAGCGCTTTGCCGATGGCGGCGCGTTGGGCGGGGGTGGCGGTGCGCTTGGGGCGGGCCAGGTCGACCCGGTACAGGTAGGCGGCGCGGGTACCGTCGACCCCTTGCCAGAGCACCTGAGCGGCGATCGGCTGACCGCCGGGGCGTAGGCCGGCGGCGGTCAGTTGGCGGCGGGTGGCGTAGCCGGCGGGGGCACCGCGCCACCAGTAGGTGGGGATGCCGTACCGGGTGCCGTCCGGGTCGTGGTAGGCGGCGCGGATGCGCGACATCAGGCCGCGCGGTGCGGGCCGGCGAGGGTGCCGGCGGCCAGCTCGGCGGCGGCACGGGTGACGCGGGCCTCGGCCCGGCGCAGCCGCCGCCAGTCCAGCGCGGTCGGGCCGCCGTGGTCCTCGGCGTAGATCAGGGTGATTTCGGCGTCGAGTACGTCTAGCTCGGCCGCGATCAGCGGCCACTCCGTGTCGATCGCGGCCAGGTCGGCGGCGGTCGGCTCGGCGGTGACGGGGGCGAGGTGCTTCCTCACGGGAAACCTCCGGTAGTCGATGTGATGGGGGAGCGCGGTGGCGCGGACCGAAGTCCGCGCC